>NZ_JAWOTW010000903.1:0-500 GCF_033339075.1 Vibrio sp. 970 | reverse complement strand
CATGCGCAAGTAACGATCAGAAATCCCAACGCGCTCTGCCAGTTCAGACACCGAGTGGTGATGCAGCTCTCCTCGCTCAATCAACGAAATCGCGCGTTGAAATGTTGTTTCTACGCCTTTCCATGCCCACGATCCCGGCGCGCTGTCTGGGCGACAACGCAAACAAGGACGATAACCCGCTTTAAGGGCTTGGGCTTTATCGGTGAAGTACTCTACATTTTCTTCTTTGGGTAGGTTCGCCGGACAAATCGGTCGGCAGAAAATCCCTGTGGTTTTTACCGCGACGTAAAATCGACCATCAAAACGGCTGTCTCGCGACACTCGCGCCTTTTGGCACTGCTCGAAGGTCAGCGATGTATGAGGATGGATAAACATGAAGCGATCCTTGCTCGTGCACTCTGTGAAAACAACTCGATATAACTTCATTGTAGCACGTAGCACAAATGAAGATTAGCCATTTTCGGAACTCAATATTGAGATTTATTGGCATTAGCGAATTT
>NZ_JAWOTW010000902.1:0-500 GCF_033339075.1 Vibrio sp. 970 | reverse complement strand
TAGCCCACTTCCAACGCTAAGCCTCTCTATTTAAAAAGAATCGCTTGTAGATAAAATGCTAAGCTCTAAAAAGAAATCGTTATGGATGGCGGTTAGCGACGGGTTAGCGGGCTCAATCAACACGCTCCCGTTCGCAAGTTATCTATTCATGCATTACTTCTTCAAAGGAAGCACCGCACTATGAAGCGAATCATTTTTGGCACATTGATTATTGCCCTTTTAAGCGCCTGTTCAAAAGATAACACGCACCAAGCGCTTGGCACTTTAGAGCGTGACCGCGTAACATTTACTGCCACATCTAATGAGATAATTAGAGCCCTTCCTGTCAAAGAAGGCAGCTTGGTCAGTGAAGGGGAAGTGTTGGTTCAGCTCGATACCAAGAATCAACAAGCAGTTCTTGCACACGCCGTTGCCGAGCAAGCCAAAGCGGGAGCGTATTTGCTTAAATTGACCAATGGTGAACGCCCAGAAGACATTGCTGCCGCATCGGCACGCGTAGC
>NZ_JAWOTW010000901.1:0-500 GCF_033339075.1 Vibrio sp. 970 | reverse complement strand
TGCGGTAAATCTTCTCGAACAGCTTTAGAGACAGCTCAAGGCGATCAGCTTCTTCTGCATCAATCGTGATCGCAACGTCGACTTCAATCGCGCGTTTTAGTAGTTGCATGAGCGTTTCATACAGCTCAGTCATAACACGCTCTTCGTTCGCCACTTCGTAGCGAGGGTGCAATGCTGAAAGCTTGATAGAAACCGAAGGCGCAGGGCTGGTGTCGTTACCGTAAGTCTCGCGACCCACCGCTTCGATCGCCATTAGGTAATCTTTGAAGTATTTGTTTGCATCCGCTGTTGTTAGCGCCGCTTCACCCAACATATCAAATGAGTAAGTGAAACCTTTGTCGCGCATCGGGCGACCATTTTTCTGCGCTTCTTCAATCGTGCGGCCGCGAACAAACTGGTGACCCATTATCTTCATTGCCTGATACATGGCTTTACGAATCACAGGTTCAGAGAATTTGTTAACCAGACGGTTTACAGCCTGACTTGGGCTCTGGGTGCCT
>NZ_JAWOTW010000900.1:0-500 GCF_033339075.1 Vibrio sp. 970 | reverse complement strand
CAGTTTCTAGCCAGACTTTTGCATCGCCGATGGTCACTGGCGTGTTCCAAGGCACGTCGAGTTTGACGTCGAAGGTGCGCTCTTCACCAGGATGAATCGTAAAGGCGTACGGGAGATTCCATTTCGCCAAGACATGCGTTTGCGGTACTCGACGCATGCTGTGCCCTTCTCGCGCACCACGGTCGTCCGGAGCCTCTGCGATGTAGCGGCAACAAAGCTTCATATCGATATTATCGATCGCTTGTTCTGTCGCGCCACCATAAACGTGAATAGAAACATCCACACTTTGACCGGGATAAAGCACATCCTGATTTAGAATCGAATCTACCTTAGCGCTGCCGATCCCAAAGCTCGCAAGTGTCTTCTTCAAAAATGACATATGCACCTCCTTTGTCGAGATCTCATACTACTACTGCTGATCATGGGATCAAAACAAATTTTTGCGTCGATCCGAGCGACAAAATAACAAAATCGAGAGAATTCAATTGCTCAACTATCGA
>NZ_JAWOTW010000899.1:0-501 GCF_033339075.1 Vibrio sp. 970 | reverse complement strand
TCTTCTTCCCCGGTACGCACAAAACCACACTTCTTGTAAAAATTCAGTCCTTGCTTATTAGTGTTCAGTGCTTTCAGACTTATCTGCATTACTGGCGTAGAGAGTAGACGTGTTTCGAGCTCATCTAACAGTGCACTTCCTGCTCCTTGCCCATAATGTAACGGCGAGACATAGCAACACGTTACCAACGCCGTTTTATCTTCACTGGTGTGGTTAGGCAACTCGGAACTTAAAAACCCGACGATTTCCCCTTGTTTCTCAACCACGATCAATTGAGCCAGTTGCTCCGTCATAACTCGTGTCCACATCCTTTCTCGGCGCTCAATGGTAAACTGCTCTATATAGCTTTGTGGCATTAACCCTTTGTACGCCACCTGCCACGAATCGACATGTATTTTAGCAATTTGAGCTGCTTCTTCTCTAACAGCATTCCTTACTGTGTATCCCATTACTTTCCTTTCTATTCATCCTGAGTAAATACGCGCAATCGGTTATAAGCTT
>NZ_JAWOTW010000898.1:0-501 GCF_033339075.1 Vibrio sp. 970 | reverse complement strand
TCGTCCGGAGGAAGAAGTTGGTCTTTTGATGGAACTGTTCATCACAGTCCTGTCTAGTGAAGTAAAAAAGCTACATAAAAACAACTTACAGTTACGTGTTATTGGTGACACAAGCCGCTTTAGTGAGCGCCTACAAAAGAAAATTGTAGAAGCGGAAAATCTAACGGCAAGCAACACTGGTATGGTGATTAACATTGCGGCCAATTATGGTGGTAAATGGGACATCACAGAAGCGGCTAAAGCACTAGCGCTTAAAGCTCGTAACGGTGAAATTCGTGTAGAGGATATTAATGAGCAGTTAATCACTGAGCATTTGACCATGGCAGACCTACCAGAGGTGGATCTTTTGATCCGTACTAGTGGCGAATGCCGCATCAGCAACTTCATGCTGTGGCAAATGGCTTATGCTGAAATGTACTTTACGCCAGAGTTTTGGCCAGAGTTTGACGAAGACAGCTTAGTTGAAGCTGTGACGTGGTTTATTAACCGTGAGAGTCGTGT
>NZ_JAWOTW010000897.1:0-501 GCF_033339075.1 Vibrio sp. 970 | reverse complement strand
ATGGTCATACCATCCAATGATCAACGTCAAACCATCATCATGGTAAATTTCTTCCGTTTTCTTCCAATAAGAAATCATTCGAACACGCCATCAATTAATTTGCACGAGCTTGTTTGACGATGCATAAGCACTGATCATATGAATGGTGCTCGCCCTGTCTTCACGATTGTATGAGCCTCGAAGTGTTTTGCCATCAATCGCAATCACTTGACCTTCGGTAAGGGTGTGTATTGATGACATCCAGTTAATGAAGCATTCATGAAATGCTCGGGGTCAATCGTTGAGATTATTCGAGCAATCGTGTCATCAACAGGAACACTATGTAAAAACAGGCCATTGCGCTTAAACCAATTATGATGACCGAGAATGTATTCACGGATATCAAACCAACCTTTCGCACCAGCAATAACCGCACATAGCGAGCCAAAAGGACTTCGAAGAGGCAGTAAGTGACCTTAGGGATTTGGCGTAGATCAGTAATCGTTTGAAAATGTTCTTTGA
>NZ_JAWOTW010000896.1:0-501 GCF_033339075.1 Vibrio sp. 970 | reverse complement strand
ATAAATGGCATCGGATCCACTCCGTACCCGACAGCCATACTATAGCCAATCGGAAATGCTAACGCGGCAGCGGCATTGTTGGTCACCAATTCAGTCAGCACCAAGGTCATGATGTATGTGGCCACCAGCGCACCAAATACGCCCCAGCCGTTAAACGCTTCGATAAACATTTCGCCCATCCTGACGGACAAGCCCGATGAAATCATCAGCTGCGCAATAGAGAGCGCAGAACCCACAATCACCACAATATCAATGGGAAAACGGCGGCGAAGCTCAGAGATTTGCACTATGCCAAACGCAATGAGTGCAATGATGTATACCGCGAGCCCTTTAATGATCGGCACAAGTTCTAGTAGTGCACAGGCGATAACCGCAGCAAAACCAATCAACACAATCGTCGATTTATTGGAGTCCAAACGTGCGCTGGAATCTAAGTCGTGCACTAACACAAATTCTTTACGGTGCGCTCGACGCTCAGACTCGAAACGCTTGCCCGGCACC
>NZ_JAWOTW010000895.1:0-502 GCF_033339075.1 Vibrio sp. 970 | reverse complement strand
TGCAAACTATCGTTGTTTCGATGTAAGGTTGCAAGCAATTAAATTGTGCGCAACTTAAATTGAAGGGGATATTCGCATGACAACATTATACAAAACTCAAGCTACTGCTCTGGCTGGCCGTAATGGTCAAGTAAAAACCAACGATGGTCTGCTGGATCTTGAACTTGCTTACCCAAAAGAGATGGGTGGTACAGGCGCAGCAACTAACCCAGAACAACTGTTTGCAGCGGGTTACTCGGCTTGTTTCTCTAACGCGATTTTGCACGTTGCGCGTGAAGCAAAAGTAGCGTTAAAGAGCGCACCTGTGACAGCTGAAGTAGGCATTGGTCCGAATGAAAGCGGTGGCTTTGCTTTGACCGTTAGCCTCGCGGCAGAGTTAGACCTACCACAAGAACAAGCACTAGAGCTGACGCGCGTTGCCCACCAAGTCTGCCCATACTCAAATGCCGTTCGTGGCAACATTGACGTCGCAGTTACAGTAAATGGTGAAGCGATTTAATCG
>NZ_JAWOTW010000894.1:0-502 GCF_033339075.1 Vibrio sp. 970 | reverse complement strand
TGACGGCCCTGTTTCTCTTGCAGTAATCAATGGCGACCACAACCAACAAGTTCGTGGCGTGGCGCGCTGGGAAGGTGACATCGCTGATGACGCTAGCCTGCACGAAATGATGGGTAAAGGTTACCTAGTTATCACTATCGAGCCGAAAAAAGGCGAGCGCTACCAAGGTGTGGTTGGTCTAGAAGGTGAAAACCTGACAGAAGTACTAGAAGGTTACTTCGCTAACTCTGAGCAGCTAAAAACGCGTCTTTGGATCCGCACTGGCGAATTCGAAGGCAAACCGCACGCGGCGGGTATGCTTATTCAGGTTATTCCTGATGGCACTGGTTCTCCAGATGACTTCGAGCACCTAGAGCAACTGACTAACACCGTAAAAGACGAAGAACTGTTTGGCCTAGAAGCGAACGATCTACTATACCGTCTATACAACCAAGACAAAGTACGCGTGTACGAACCTCAACCAGTAGCGTTCCACTGTGGCTGTTCACGTGAGCGCAGCGGC
>NZ_JAWOTW010000893.1:0-502 GCF_033339075.1 Vibrio sp. 970 | reverse complement strand
TGGAAGATGCAGGGCTACCGAGTCTAAGCTTTTTTACTCCGACGATGATTGGCTCGGCTGTCTTAGCTGGTGGTCTTTTAATTCTTATTCCGCTGAGCTATTTGCTGCCAAGTTACGATGACCAAAACCAAGAAGACTTACCGTATTTCCTTGAATCTCGTGTTGAACCAGGTTCCCCTTTGGTTGGCCGTACCATCAGTGAAAACAATCTGCGTGCACTGCGTAAGTTGTTTCTTGCAGAGGTGGTTCGTGATGGCGTGACGGTATCGTCAGTAGGCCCCGACTTCGTGCTGAAAGCGAAAGATCGCCTGCTGTTTTGTGGTGATGTCGAAAGTGTGGCGACCTTGCAAGAAATTCCGGGGCTGACGCTATTTGGGCAACAGCATTTGAATGGTCAAAACTTTATTGAAGTGGTGGTCAGCTCATCTGCAACCTTCTGCCATAAGACCTTGAAAGAAAGCCGCTTCCGCGATCGTTTTGATGCGGTTGTTGTCGCCATTCG
>NZ_JAWOTW010000892.1:0-502 GCF_033339075.1 Vibrio sp. 970 | reverse complement strand
ATGTGCTCATTACTGCAGGTAAGGAGCCGTATTCACTTTTGGTCAGTACACGTAACTTAATCAAAGGTTATATTCGTCCTGGGGTGTATGTGGATGTGCTGTCAGTCGGTTCACCTCAAGAAAATCTTTCCGACGAGCGCAGGACGAGTATCGATTTTAACGGTGTGAGTGCGCGCCACATCTTACGTAACGTCAAAGTGCTCAGTGTGGGTAATTCCAAAGAGCCTGTGGACTCGCCTGTTAAATCCAACGTCAGCAGTGATGATGAAAAGCAGATCGTCATCGTGGTCGAAGTGGAGCCCAGTGATATCGCTAAATTATCCATTGCGCAAAAAACCATGTATCTCGAAGTATACAGAACACATCAATATCAAGAGCCAGTGTTCGCAGAAGTGCGTGACGTGATTGGAAATTACAGCGGTGTTGCCGAGTTAAGAGGCTCATCTCGACAATCAGCACAAGGAGAAGAGCTGTGATGGTAGGAATAATTAGAAACACTTGG
>NZ_JAWOTW010000891.1:0-502 GCF_033339075.1 Vibrio sp. 970 | reverse complement strand
CAGCAGCTAACAAGAGCACTGGCAGACGCATTGCAGCAAGGTGTTGCGATCACTGATGAAGCATCGACTTTAGAGTGGTTGGGAGAAACGCCAGCTTTAGTTCAAGGTAGTGCGAATAACATTAAAATTACTCAGCCAGAAGATCTCGCCTTAGCCGAGTTTTATCTTAGCCGCGAGCGCGGTTAGAAAATAAAGGATAAAAAATGATTCGAATTGGTCATGGTTTCGACGTACACAAATTTGGCGGTGAAGGCCCTGTGATTATTGGTGGTGTTGCAATTCCTTACGAACAAGGCCTGATTGCGCACTCAGACGGCGACGTTGCTCTGCATGCTCTCACCGACGCTTTGTTAGGTGCGATTGCTGCGGGTGATATTGGTCGTCATTTTCCAGATACCGACGATAAATGGAAAGGTGCAAACAGCCGCGAATTATTGAAAGACGTTTACCGTCGAGTAAAAGAACAAGGCTACCGCCTTGGTAATGCAGACGTCACCATCAT
>NZ_JAWOTW010000890.1:0-503 GCF_033339075.1 Vibrio sp. 970 | reverse complement strand
GGTTGAGCGTCGAGCCACGTTCGAACTGTTGCATCAAACCGACGGAGATGTTGGTCATTGGATCTTCGTCAAATTTGAAGCTATCGACAGGCAAACCACCAAAACCGACTTTCAGTTTCGGGTCCATCAAGGTTGCGCTGGCTACGCCTGTTTCACGCATCGCTTCCGATTGAGCATAGAATTGCTTGCGGTTGCCATCGTTGCTCAATGCAACGCTAATGAGGTTTGCTAGCTCATTGGTTGATTGGGCTTGGATTGATTGAGCTTGCGCTTCTTGTTGTGCTTTCGTATTGGCTGGCGATTGCGCCACCACATTGAAAGCCGGTAGGGCAACCAGAGCCAGTGAGCATACTGGTGCCACTAAGCGATTTGGGTTGAATTCCATAATTTACATCCAAATTGATACCAAGCTCTTTTGCGTTTCGGGAACGATTGAACCGAGCGGGAGAGCGTTGGTATTTGCCAAACGGATGACGCACTTTTTTATCGCTAAATAGCAGGTA
>NZ_JAWOTW010000889.1:0-503 GCF_033339075.1 Vibrio sp. 970 | reverse complement strand
AACTAGAATGCAAATGTGACATTAATCACTCTGCAATTTCAAAGTACACTGAATAATAAAAATGCCGCTTAATTAACAAGCGGCATTTTTGTATCTGGCGTTTGAGTGATTTTCCTTATTGGCGTCATAAAGATCGGGTCATCAGGAATCAGCAGCACATTTTCTAGTGTTTTGGCGAGGTCTAAGCTCTCTAGTTGCTTATAGATGACGTAGTAACGGTTCACGCTGGTCACATAACTGACCGTTGAGCTGAGGCTTTTTCGCATGACCACTTCGACATTATTAAACCAAACGTTGGGGTCGTAGCCTTGCTGTGCGGCTCGCTTGCGCATTTTCTCGACATTACCGGGGCCTGCATTGTAAGCCGCCAAGGTAAAGTAAATTTTGTTCTCAGCCGTAATGGCCTTATCGCCAAAATACTGCCGACGTAAAAACGCTAAGTATTTCGCTCCTGCGTGGATGTTGTTTTCGAGTTGTCGAACATTTTTGATGTTGATGTTTGG
>NZ_JAWOTW010000888.1:0-504 GCF_033339075.1 Vibrio sp. 970 | reverse complement strand
CAGAAAATACCGCGCGCAGCTCTTTAAACGGACCATTTTCAGCAAACTGGCTGGTGCCGTTGTATGCATGATATTGCCAATCTGATTGCGCAATACCCAAATCTAACTCGCCTGCGCGAATGGTGTTGATGTTGTATATCGAACCGCCCGTACTTTCGACCGAACAACGAATGCCGTGCTCTGCTCGAGATTTATTCACCAAGCGACAGATAGCCCCACCCGTGGGATAGTAAACACCTGTGACACCACCCGTACCTATGGTGACGAAAGTCTCTTCGGCGGCAACTGAATAGCCGGCAGTCAACGCTGCAAGTGACGCAGCTAGCGCGATGTGCTTAAACTTAAACATTGAACGTCCTTTTCCTTTGTTTATGACGGTGTAAGTATAGCAATCGTTAACAATTTGATAACGTTTGAGTTCTCATCCTTGAACTTTGCTTCTCACACCCGATTCGAGAGTGATTTACAAAACCACATAATAATCTGATATGTAAGAGTATTTTT
>NZ_JAWOTW010000887.1:0-504 GCF_033339075.1 Vibrio sp. 970 | reverse complement strand
GAGGCGACAGACGTAACGCCTTCTTCAGATTTACAGCCCACCACACAAATCGATCTGTGCCCCTTTTGTTCACTTTGCAGATAGATTTGCTCGATTTCAGCATGAGTCGCAGGAATGGTCATTACAGCGCTCCTATTAACACGATGGTGGTGGTGATTTGAAGAATGTCTCTCAAACCAGCGCGCGCTTTTTCTGCAAAGCTTTCATCTTTATGAGGAATGTAAATCGTATCCCCAGCTCGAATGACAGGCAGATCGTAAATGTTGGCGGTTTTGCTGAAGTTTACGAGGTCGAACGTTCTCGCTTGGCCTTGGCAGCACGACATATTGACGATGCTAATTTTCTCAAGGTAAGCGCTGTTTGTTGGGCCGCCAGCTTCTGCCAATAAGTCTAAAACCGTCATGTTGTCGTTGAACACGTAGCGTCCCGGATCTCGTACTTCACCCAGTACGCGTACGGTGGATTCTTTAGAACGGTCGAGCCAGTTTTTGTTTTTCTCCGGAA
>NZ_JAWOTW010000886.1:0-504 GCF_033339075.1 Vibrio sp. 970 | reverse complement strand
GCCAAGTGGCGGCTGAGTGTCAATCGCATCGCGCACCAAAGCCGGAATAAAGCTCGGGCTCTTTTGAATGCAATCATGCAAGTGTTGTTGGATTTGGTCGACAAACTCGCGGTTGCCGTGAATGGCACGTACTTCAAGGAATACGCTAATGCTCAATAGTTTGTTGTATTCTGGGCTGGCCACCCATTTCTGATAGTACTCTTTCCAACGACGAATTGGCTGACACCACTTTGGTGACGCCGCCATGTACTTGCCGTCACAAAGCGGATAGCCACACGCCGCTAAACCATTACACACCCGCATAGCAAGGTGAGTGAAGTACAGTTTATGTTCTTCGGTGGCGTCATCGGAAAGCACAATCGCACTGTCTTGGTCTGACAGCATGTGCACTTCGTTACGGGCGTGAGAGCCTGCAACCAACCACGCGTAATCACACGGCGGTGGGCCCAACAGTTCTTCATTGAGCTGGATGATGCGGCGCGTGAAAGCGTCCATGATCATCGA
>NZ_JAWOTW010000885.1:0-504 GCF_033339075.1 Vibrio sp. 970 | reverse complement strand
ATGCCCGACCTTATTTCCCCTTCCCACTTGCGGGAAGGGTCATCAAATTCACCGCCGTTGTGAAACGTTAGGAGACCGATATGTCACAAGACAACGCGAAACGCTTAAATAAATTCATCAGCGAAACAGGCTTTTGCTCACGTCGCGCTGCCGATAAACTGATCGAAGAAGGTCGAGTGACCATTAACGGCAAACAGCCAGAAATGGGCACCAAAGTACTACCTGGTGACGACGTTTGTGTTGATGGCAAGCCTGTCGCTTCAAAAGAAAAGCCGATTTATATCGCCCTCAACAAGCCAACAGGCATCACCTGTACGACTGAGCGTGATATCCCCGGCAATATCGTCGATTTCATCGGTCACAAAAAGCGTATTTTCCCAATTGGTCGACTCGACAAACCTTCGGATGGTTTGATCTTCTTGACTAACGATGGCGACATCGTAAATAAGATTCTGCGCGCTGGTAACAACCACGAAAAAGAATACGTGGTGCGTGTCGACAAGC
>NZ_JAWOTW010000884.1:0-505 GCF_033339075.1 Vibrio sp. 970 | reverse complement strand
AAACCGTCTTGAGCGATGTCGAGCGGAGCGGCTGGCTCATCTAAAATCAACAACTGCGAGTATGGATTTATCGTTCTCCACACTTGGAGGCATACACCCGCTAAGCGTACGCGTTGCCACTCGCCGCCTGATAGCGTTTGAATGCTGCGGTGCAGCTTATCTTGCAGTTGGACGAGCTCGACCACCATATTAACGGCATCACGAACTTTACCATCAGTGATCGCAGCGCCACTTGGCAACGACAACGCAAGATATTGAAAAACATCGACGTTAAATGCAGGTCTAGATTGCTGACATAAGTAACCGCGAACATAAGCTTGTTCCGACAAAGATAACGTGAGCAAGTTTTTGTCATCCACATGAACTTCACCGCTCGCTCCGTCCCTGCCAGTTAATGTGCCAGAAATCGCTGCGAGTAACGTACTCTTACCAGAGCCGTTTGGTCCGACAATGTGGACGACTTCGCCAGCTTTGCATTCAAATGAAAGTGGCAGCAAACGACTTC
>NZ_JAWOTW010000883.1:0-505 GCF_033339075.1 Vibrio sp. 970 | reverse complement strand
TGAAAAATTCGAAACTGGCGTATTCAACACTCACGCAGGTTTGAAACCAGAGAAAATCGAAGAAGTTGTGCAACTCGTTAACCCTGAGGGTACGCTAGAATTCACAGCAGAATCGATTGCAACGCTTGAAGGCTTTGCGGCTCTACGTCGTTGGTTAGCGGTTCAAGAGACATCTTACCTAGACAACCGCATTCGTAAGTTCCAAGCATACAGTGAAGTGGGTAACCAACCTCTTCCTCATTACGCGATGGGTCTAGACATTTATGCGACTTGGACATCCCCAATTCGTAAATACGGCGATATGATCAACCACCGTATGCTAAAAGCGGTGATTCTAGATAAAGAACCAGTACAAAAACCTGACGATCAAGTGGGTGAAGAACTGGCACTGCACCGTAAGCACCACAAAATTGCAGAGCGTAACGTGTCTGATTGGCTATACGCACGTACTCTTGCGGATGAACCAAGCAAGCAAACTTGTTTCACAGGTGAGATTTTCGATATT
>NZ_JAWOTW010000882.1:0-506 GCF_033339075.1 Vibrio sp. 970 | reverse complement strand
TGCAAACGGCCTGATGAATGCGTTTGCGAAATCTGGTTGGTTATCGGTGATGATGCATTTTCGTGGCTGTAGCGGCAAACCGAACAAAAAAGCTCGCGCATACCATTCAGGAGAAGTAACGGACGCTCGCTTCTTTTTGGAACACCTTCATCTGCGCTTTCCAAACAATCCAAAAGTCGCCGTCGGCATCTCCCTTGGTGGCAATATGCTGGCGAACTACTTAGCACAATACAAAGATGACCCGATTTTAAAAGCGGCCACCATCGTCTCTGCTCCACTGGATTTGGCGGCTTGTGCCAATCGAATTGAGCAGGGCTTTTCCAAAGTGTATCGCCGTTACCTACTCTCTTCGCTCAAACGGAATGCTCTACAAAAACATCATTTACTGCATGGCGAATTGGCGCTGTCGTACAACTCCATCAAGCGCGTCACTCGTCTGTACGAATTTGATGACTTGATCACAGCACCTCTGCATGGTTTTAAGGATGCACAAGATTATTACGATC
>NZ_JAWOTW010000881.1:0-506 GCF_033339075.1 Vibrio sp. 970 | reverse complement strand
TGACCGATAAGTACTTTGGTACCAGCTTCTTTGATGCTGCGGGCGGTGGCGATCCTGTGATGTTCCAACACATTTTCTGGTTCTTTGGTCACCCAGAAGTGTACATAATGATTTTGCCGTCGTTCGGGATCATCTCTGCCATTCTTCCAGCATTTAGTGGCAAAAAGCTGTTCGGCTATCACTCTATGGTGTACGCAACTTGCAGTATCGCGCTTCTTTCTTTCCTTGTGTGGGCGCACCACATGTTCACGACAGGCATGCCCGTGTTTGCAGAACTGTTCTTTATGTACTGCACCATGTTGATTGCGGTACCGACCGGAGTAAAAGTGTTTAACTGGGTCGCAACCATGTGGCGTGGCGCACTGACCTTTGAAACGCCAATGTTGTTTGCGATTGCGTTTATTGTTCTGTTCACTATCGGTGGTTTCTCGGGCTTGATGCTTGCTATCGTGCCGGCGGATTTCCAATACCACGATACCTATTTTGTGGTGGCACATTTCCATTAT
>NZ_JAWOTW010000880.1:0-506 GCF_033339075.1 Vibrio sp. 970 | reverse complement strand
TTACGCATTGTCTGTTGCGGATCAACATATCAAATCAGGTATGTGTAAAAACGTATTGGTGATTGGTGCAGATGCACTGTCTAAAACGTGTGATCCAACTGACCGTTCAACGATCATTTTGTTTGGTGACGGTGCGGGTGCAGTTGTTGTTGGTGCAAGCCAAGAGCCTGGCATTATCTCTACGCATATTTACGCGGATGGCCAATTTGGTGATTTATTAAGTCTACCTGTACCAGAGCGTGGTAAAGATGTGGATAAATGGCTTCATATGGCTGGGAACGAAGTATTCAAAGGTGCGGTAACTCAACTGTCTAAACTCGTTAAAGATACGCTTGAAGCAAACGATATGCACAAGTCTGAGCTAGACTGGCTAGTGCCGCACCAAGCGAACTACCGTATTATTTCAGCGACGGCGAAAAAACTGTCAATGTCACTAGACCAAGTTGTTGTCACATTAGCCAGGCCCGGTAACACGTCGGCAGCGACAGTTCCGACGGCGCTTGATG
>NZ_JAWOTW010000879.1:0-506 GCF_033339075.1 Vibrio sp. 970 | reverse complement strand
TGATGCCGTGTATGTTGGGCACTTCAAATGTAATAAACAACGCATTGCCGATTACGTCAATATTCAGGGTTATCTGAAAGAGTTGTATCAGATTGATGGTATCGCCGATACCACCGATTTCTATCATATTAAGCGCCATTATTACTTCAGTCACACAGGGATTAATCCAACGCAAGTGGTGCCTAAAGGGCCTGATTTAGACTTTAGTTCTCCTCACCAAAGAGAAATGATCGGTTAGTTTGTAACGGTTCATCCAATACAAAAGCCCTTAACGACGAACTGCGTTGTTAAGGGCTTTTATTCACGCTAAGTACTGGGAGCTAGAGGGGCAATTTTTAAATATATGCTCGTCTTATTTAGCGCGGACGATGTCCATCACCAACTTACCGTCAACCTTTACAGGACCATCTTCTTTGGCTCCGAGTGAATACTCAAATACGCCCGTCTTCATTCCACCTTTTTCTCCGTGGACCATTAGCATCAGCATGTCACCAGACTCAACCGGT
>NZ_JAWOTW010000878.1:0-506 GCF_033339075.1 Vibrio sp. 970 | reverse complement strand
AAGGACCGTTCTATCATGGAACCAAAGCCAATTTGGCGATTGGTGACTTGCTAACCACAGGGTTCATCTCTCATTTCGAGGACGGTCGTATTCTTAAGCACATCTACTTTTCAGCCTTGATGGAGCCAGCAGTTTGGGGAGCTGAACTTGCTATGTCACTGTCTGGCCTCGAGGGTCGCGGCTACATATACATAGTTGAGCCAACAGGACCGTTCGAAGACGATCCGAATCTTACGAACAAAAGATTTCCCGGTAATCCAACACAGTCCTATAGAACCCGCGCACCCTTGAGAAGTGTTGGCGTTGTTGAAGACTGGGAGGTGCATCCTGTTGAATTAATAAGGGGAATGTTGGATTCGTTGGAGGACTTAAAGCGCCGTGGTTTACACGTCATTGAAGACTAGTCCTTTGCATAACAAAGCCATCAAACCGGACGCCAGAGATTCCGCGCCTGTTGCGCATGGCTTCGCCATTTTATGCGCAATAGGCGCGCCACCCTGTCGCCG
>NZ_JAWOTW010000877.1:0-506 GCF_033339075.1 Vibrio sp. 970 | reverse complement strand
ATCTCGCTCAGATCTGGCGCATCAATCAATTCACTGTGAGTGATACCGTGGATGATGACGGAATCTTCATCCAACTTTTTCTGAGGTCTTACTTTCCAATGTCGAGCATCGCGCAGAAAAATACGTCTCAGATTGAAAGGTACTAAACCGATAGTAATAATGTCGTGTTTTTCGGGATTGAGCCCCGTCGTTTCGAAATCCAACGCGACAAATTCAACCTCTGAAATGGGGGTATTGGGCGCTGGTAATTCGCTGCCGTAAAAGGCGACAAGATTCTCATCATTGACGAGCTCCAACTTTTGCTGAAACTTGGTTGGCCATTGAATCGCAGGCTTTTGAAATAGCTTTTTGATCATGCCAAACCTCACTTAAAGCTCTTATTTGCTTGATAACGGAACTTAAGGAAGTTCTGCCCATTGCTGAGAATTTGGAAGGCATCTTTCAAATTACGGCGTTCAAAATCGGAGAGGTTTTCTGGCTCGATGTTGTTATCTGGCTCAATTCCG
>NZ_JAWOTW010000876.1:0-506 GCF_033339075.1 Vibrio sp. 970 | reverse complement strand
CTGTGCCGATAAATGGCAGAATCGCATCTGCAACAGGCTTTAGCTGTTTGTCGATGTAGTGCTGGTAGTCGATAGGACTGTTACGGTATTCATAAGGCTCAGGGCCATTTAGGGTAATCAAATACTCTATGCGCCCACGATTTTGATACTGTAAAGGTCGACCAAGCTTGGCATTAATGTCGTCGGCTAAACGTGCTGCACGCACTTGAGGTGGAATGTTTTTTTGGTACTCATGCAGCTTTCTGCGTAGTCGCTTTTGATAAACCAATTGGTCATCAAACTCCCCATTATTGGTTTTTTCTACTACTTCACGCACATAGTCACTCGGGTCTTCGCCGTGAAATACCATTCGATAGAGCGTGTTTTGGAATTTTTGCGCTAATGGCGTCCAGTCGGTACGTGCACTTTCTAGCCCTTTGAATACAATGCGATCTTGTTCTCCTTCACCAATTAAACCCGCATAACGTTTTTTCGAGCCCGTTTCCGCGCCACGAATAGTTGGCATC
>NZ_JAWOTW010000875.1:0-506 GCF_033339075.1 Vibrio sp. 970 | reverse complement strand
GCTAGCGTAATCGCGTTAAAAGATAATCAGTTTTCTCTATTGCGAATTTGAAAACTGAAAAGCCCCGCTAGAAATGGCGGGGCTTTATTTTATCTCGAATTTGTTTGAGATATTTGGCGTCGCTAAAAGGCAGCTTTACGACTGCTTATCTTCAAATCGAATCGCAAGCTGATAGAAATCTTGTACTTGTTCTTTCAACTGACGGCTGTTTTGCTCAACAGAATGCGTAGCTGCTAAGTTTTGCTCTGCGGTCGACGCAATAGAATGAATGTGCTGGTTTACATCGCTAGATAGCTTTAACTGGTTTTTCGCCGCTTCTGCCACATCAACCATCAAGCCACTCATGCTTTGCATCATCTGTTCAACTTCAGACAAACGCAGCGCGCTTTGCTCAGCAACTTGAGAACAGGCATCGGTTTGCTCTTTGTTTGCCAAAATATCTTTCTGCCAACCTTCTATCGTCGAAAGCATAGCAGAGATAGACGCTTGAATTTGCTCCGTCGCAT
>NZ_JAWOTW010000874.1:0-506 GCF_033339075.1 Vibrio sp. 970 | reverse complement strand
TCTTAAACACTTAAATCATCGTCGTGACTCAATCTGATTCAAAAGCCACTCTCTAAATCGCTCAGTTGACTGGCTTCTTGTATTCATGATCAAGTAATACCCAGCATTGGCAGGAATGGGGGCGAATGGAGAAACCAAACGTTTCGTCGTCAATTCATCCTCAATCAACGCCATGCGTGCCATCGCGATCCCGACTCCAGCTTCAGCCGCAGACATCGCCATGTCTGTTCGATTGAAAAAGTGACCGACATCGGTTTTAAAATCGAATCCCATTGCCGAAGCCCAATACAACCACTCATAATCACGTGTCGCTTTTTCCCACGGCATCGCGTCGTGCAACAACGTAGCCGCTTGCCATTGATTCGCAGACATCGACGATGTTTGATCACCAAAAGGGCTTTTTAGCCACCGATGATCCTCAAGGTATTTAGGGCTCATCACTGGCAGCAATTGTTCATCGAGAATCAACTCGGCATCATGGTCTCGATAAGGGTGAAGACCGTAGT
>NZ_JAWOTW010000873.1:0-506 GCF_033339075.1 Vibrio sp. 970 | reverse complement strand
TTTACGTACACTTCAAAGTAGGTTTCCACGCCGTCGAACTTGATGATGGTTTGTTGGTTATCCCACTGTGGACCAAGTGTAAATGTGCGTTGATAAGCGCCCGTTGGGTTGTCGGTTGGTACAAACGGGACGTCGATCGGGAATGGGAAGCCCTCATCGGTGTATTGCAGATCGCCGTGGCCTTCCATTTGCCACATGTTTGGGACGGTAATGTGTCCCCAGTCGTTCATTGTTTGTGAGTAAAACTCATCAGGTACCAACATTGGGTTGGTGAAATAACGGAATGTCCATTGGCCGCTGAGCAACATAAAGCGGCGACTCAGTTCACGTTGAAAGGTTTGTGCGCTCTGAACAGAGTCGTAGGAGAAAAAGTACGCACGCGGTGCCATACGATTCTCGTGTAAGTGTTGGAAGTTTTCCCAATTGTTCACGTTTTGATCTCCCCTCGGCTTGGTGCGCTTATGTTGGAGTGCGGATTGGTTTCATCGCGGCTCAACATCAGTGCA
>NZ_JAWOTW010000872.1:0-507 GCF_033339075.1 Vibrio sp. 970 | reverse complement strand
AACCTCTTTGACTCATTAATAATTACCTCGGTAGCCAACCAATGAAATCGCTAACGAGGAACCAGCAAATATATCCAGTTTCACTTGCTTCATTTTAGGGACACTTCCTTCGAACTCTGTCGTTTCTACCGCAACCTCTACGCGAAAATTGATATAACTACTGTCTGCACTATTACCTACAACATCTGAGAGTTGGTATTTTTCGCTACCTGATGGGCAACTGTTCTGAGTATTTTCGGTGTACCAACAACCAATATAATCATCAACATCATTAAAAGCAGAGGGCGAAGTCTCTCCATCTCTTCCAAGAGGTGAGCAAGCGTCTGCCCCGCTTTCGCCGCAGCGGAGCATGCCACCATTGTCATCATAATAATGGTCAAAATTGCGGGCCAAAATTTGCGACATCATACTATGCCCTAAAGCAATGGCTCGACTTTGATAATGGGAGGTGGAAGCATCTTTAATTTGTGGTATCAATGCTGTCGAAAACATCACCATTGCGATTCC
>NZ_JAWOTW010000871.1:0-507 GCF_033339075.1 Vibrio sp. 970 | reverse complement strand
TTTTTTCTCTCAGCTTATCGGATACCAGCTCTGGCGTTCGTAATGCTCGCGACACCGTCATCGTGCCTACGCCTGCTTGTTTGGCGACATCAGCCAAAGTGACATTGCCGGTACTTCTTCGTTTGCGAGGTTCGCTCATTGTTTTTATTTAATGTTCTCTAATTTCAGCTGCGACATCTTATCACAGCGCTTTAATGGTTTTGATATTAGCGCATTAGAACTCGAACACCAGCACATGAAACTTCGATGCCTGATAAAAATGATAGCGCTATCAGATAGCGCTACCATTTGTGATCACTCTCAGGTTTTTCTGGCAAATTGATCGATAAAGTACGCAGCAACAAAACAACAAATCGGAAACATTCCAATGCTACGTGAACTGATTACCTCTGATGTCATTCGCATCCATTCTGACGCAACCGACTGGAAAGATGCGATCAGCAAATCTTGTGAAGCTTTGATTGAAAATGGCGCGATAGAACCAAGTTACGTTGAAGCAATTTACCG
>NZ_JAWOTW010000870.1:0-507 GCF_033339075.1 Vibrio sp. 970 | reverse complement strand
CCTACTCAACGCTCAATTACAAGTCAGCAAGTTGGATGAGAAACTGCAAGCCAATGCACAAATGCAACGTCGTCTTATCTCTCAACTCTCCGAATGGTTGGGGTCAGATTGGTTGGCGAACGAAGAGGCTCTGCACGCGAGCAATCAACTTCATTGGGACACACTGAACAGCAAACTTGCTGCAAGTCAGGGTTCCACCAAGCATTATCAGCAACTCAGCCAACACCCGATGGTTAAGATGGCCGACGTCAGCATCTCTGCCAATAAAACTCAGGTGGAAATTGCTGAGCAAGCCTACAACCCACAATTTGGCGTCGAAGTAATGTACGCCTACCGCCAAGCCGACAACATGATGGGTGAACCCGCCTCCGATTTGGTCAGCGCTTACCTAACCATGGACATTCCGTTGTTTACGGGTGACCGCCAAGATCGCAATCTCGCGGCCGCTCAATACCAAGTTGGCGCGGCACAATCACAAAAAGACACCTTATTAACGCAGATGAATGC
>NZ_JAWOTW010000869.1:0-507 GCF_033339075.1 Vibrio sp. 970 | reverse complement strand
TTTACAAGTTGAAGACTTTTCTGTTGATCAAGAATATCAACGCTTGTCGGAAGGCACTGCTGCTGGTGCGGTCGTGACCTTTATCGGTAAAGTCAGAGATATGAACCTTGGTGACAACGTGATTGGCCTGCACCTAGAGCATTATCCGGGCATGACGGAAAAGAGCTTGAGCGATATTTGTGATGAAGCGGAAGCTCGCTGGCCACTGCTTGGCGTGCGTGTGATTCACCGTGTGGGTGATATGGACAGCGGCGACCAAATTGTATTTGTGGGCGTTTCCAGTGCGCACCGCGGCGCGGCATTTGATGCGTGCGAGTTCATTATGGACTACCTGAAAACCAAAGCACCGTTTTGGAAAAAAGAGCGCACAACTAACGAAGATCGTTGGATTGAATCGCGCGACACCGATCATCAAGCAGCGCAGCGCTGGGAAAAATAGAACCAGCCACTCGTTTTGACAAAAAATAAAAAGCTAAGTGTTAATCGCACTTAGCTTTTTTTGTATTT
>NZ_JAWOTW010000868.1:0-507 GCF_033339075.1 Vibrio sp. 970 | reverse complement strand
GACGCTTTGCATACCTCGAAAATGGTCGAGACAATGAAGCCGTGCGCGTTTCTCATTTAGGGATGATTTATGTTTCTGCGCTCAGCGTGGTTGTAGCGACACTAGCAATGGTCATGATCACGAACTTCTTGCCAGAAACCTACCATGAAGCGGTACTTTACACGCTGTTCTTGCTACCGATTGCGATGCTCAAGGAATGGAGCGAATTGTTAAACATCGCCATTCTTTTCAAACGCAGAACCCGATGGTTGCTTGGTATTAATGTGGTTTCTGCCTTCGTTGCGATTGGGTTGCTGTTTGGGTTGTCTTCTCTCGGTATTTTTGGTGTGTTCATTGCGTTGTACTACGCGCAGCTTTGTAAACTCGGCCTAACTTACGCGGTTGGCCAACAGTGTATGTCTCTACCATTCCATTTGAGTTTGATGGTTTTACTGCAAATTATCTCAGGTGTGGCACTGTTCCTGCTTCACTCTTCACAATCAATAGGAATCGCCATCGCAATTTGCA
>NZ_JAWOTW010000867.1:0-507 GCF_033339075.1 Vibrio sp. 970 | reverse complement strand
AGAACCGAACATTTAAAAGCCGTCGATACCATTTGTACCTATTGTGGTGTGGGTTGTAAGTTGACCATGTTTGTCGATGAGCAACAAAACAAAATCCGCTGTGTAAAAGGGGCGGATTCGCCGGTTAACCAAGGTATGCTGTGCGTGAAAGGCCGTTTTGGTTTTGATTTCATTAGCAGCGAAGAGCGTTTAACGACACCACTGATTCGTAAAGATGGTTGGTTGCAGCCAGCAAGTTGGGACGAAGCGATTCAGCTAGTGGCTTCGAAGCTTTCGACCATCAAGCAAGATTTTGGTAGCAACGCACTGGCCGGATTCTCTTCAGCGAAAACCACTAACGAAGATAACTACGCGTTTCAAAAATTCATCCGTCGTGAACTTGGTACGAACAACGTTGATCACTGCGCACGTTTGTGTCACGCATCAAGTGTGACAGGGCTTGAAGCATCGTTGGGGAGTGGTGCGATGACCAACGACATTCCAAGCATTAAGCATTCCGATGTGATC
>NZ_JAWOTW010000866.1:0-508 GCF_033339075.1 Vibrio sp. 970 | reverse complement strand
CAAGCGGTTTGAACTGTTCAAATTGGTACGTGCCGTCGGTGTTTAAAGTGATACTTAATACCACCTCTCCCGTGCCAGCTACGGTTAACGTGATGTTACTGCCATCTTCAGACAAGGTCGCAACCGTCACTTGGTTGTCGGTTAACAAACCATCAAATTGCGACAAACTTTCCTGATTAAAAGTGACAGAAGCCAACTGGTCACTGCCAATTTCGACAAACGTCCCCGTGATTGGCGTCGATGAAGATTCTTCGTTCTCAAACGAGATGTCTTGCGGCGCTGGATTATCACCATCGATAATCGTCGTGACAAAATCAATTGGCGTACGAATGCTGTTACCACCAATATCGGTACCCGTCATCTCAAACTCAATACTGATGCGGTCACCAACAATCGACACCTGTCCGTCATCTACAGACGCAACATGGTCAATGCCTTGGCTTATGGTTGTCGTCACCTCCAACTCGATATCACGACCTAGCGAAGTCGCTTCAATTTCAATGCGTAG
>NZ_JAWOTW010000865.1:0-508 GCF_033339075.1 Vibrio sp. 970 | reverse complement strand
TTTCCAACAAGATTTAACCAACTTGCCCCGCAAGGCGTGGGCAAAACGTAAATCGATTGAACATGGCGGATTACTCAAATACGTACATGGCGGTGAGTACCATGCCTACAACCCTGATGTGGTAGGTACACTGCAAAAAGCGGTGAAATCTGGTGAAAGTAACGATTATCAAAGTTTTGCCAAACAAGTAAACGAGCGCCCTGTCGCGATGTTGCGTGACCTAATGGCACTGAAAAAATCTGACTCGCCATTGCCACTTGAACGAATCGAACCTAAAACAGAATTGTTCAAACGTTTTGATTCTGCCGCCATGTCTATCGGAGCGTTGAGCCCAGAGGCACACGAAGCACTTGCAACGGCGATGAACCGTCTTGGTGGTTACTCTAACTCTGGCGAAGGTGGTGAAGATCCTCGTCGTTTTGGCACCGAGCGTAACTCGCGAATCAAGCAGATCGCATCAGGCCGTTTTGGGGTTACGCCTCATTACCTAACCAATGCAGACGTACTG
>NZ_JAWOTW010000864.1:0-508 GCF_033339075.1 Vibrio sp. 970 | reverse complement strand
AAGTATTTGCGTACACCACGCCAATTTATGGTGAACAGATCAGGATGCCGTCTCTGTTTGTGATGTGGGCGATCGCCATGCTGCTGCAACAAACCATGAGTAATAACCACACCTTGAGCTGCTATCGCTTTCTGACCACCGCCAACGATAAAGACGCCACCAAGGCCGCATTCGTTGCTGGTGTGCTGTTTGTTTTTGCCCCTGTACTGTGGTTTATGCCAGCGTGGTTCGTGGCAGCACAAAACATCGATTTACTGGCGATCTATCCTGCACTAGAGCAGAGTGCGAACAACGTCGCTTATCTTTACTACATCCAACATTACATGCCTCAAGGTTTACTCGGATTGGTGATGGTGGCATTGGTGGCCGCGACCATTGCGCCGCTTTCATCAGCACACAACCGCAACGCTGGCATTGTGGTCAAAAGCCTCTACCAAGTATGGTTCAACCCAAATGCCACCAATCGTCAGCAGTTGATGGTTGGAAAAATTGCGACGATAGTATCTGG
>NZ_JAWOTW010000863.1:0-508 GCF_033339075.1 Vibrio sp. 970 | reverse complement strand
GAGGTAATGGTACCTTGCTATAACCCGATGGAAATGATCCCTGTAAGAGGCAAAGGCTCACGTATTTGGGATCAGGACGATAACGAGTACATCGACTTTGCTGGTGGTATTGCAGTGAGCTGCTTGGGTCATTGTCATCCAGTAATGGTTGATGCGTTGACTGAGCAAGGCAACAAGCTGTGGCATCTAAGTAACGTGATGACGAACGAGCCGGCACTTCGCCTTGCGAAAAAGCTAACTGAAGTGAGCTTTGCTGAACGCGTATTCTTTGCTAACTCGGGTGCAGAAGCAAACGAAGCGGCACTGAAATTAGCACGCCGTTACGCGGCAGATGTTCATGGCCCTGAAAAATCAGAAATCATCGCGTTTAAACAAGGTTTCCACGGTCGTACATTCTTTACTGTGACGGTTGGCGGTCAAGCGGCTTACTCAGACGGTTTTGGTCCTAAGCCAGGCGATGTTACGCACTTACCATACAACGATATCGAAGCACTTCAAGCACACATGT
>NZ_JAWOTW010000862.1:0-508 GCF_033339075.1 Vibrio sp. 970 | reverse complement strand
AAAGTTTGAATGTTTGACTCTATGATAAGCAAAAATACTTTTAATAAGATCGCAATGCTATTACTCGTCACGAGTTTGTTTGGTTGTAATAGCGACAGTGGAAGCAGCACTAGCCAACCACCAATGAGCTTGCCAGAAGAAGTATTACCTGACGAGCCAGAAATTGAAGCGCCAATACCGGAACTGCCAGTGCCTGAGTTTCCTGATGTTTCCAAACCGGAAGTTCCTGAAACGCCAGAGGTGACGCCGCCGGAGCCTTCTGAACCCGTTATTCCAGAGCTGCCAGTACCAGACAAAGTGGTGTCTCGTATTGCACTAAACCAAAGCCGTGTGTCGCTTGCAGAGGGTGAGCTGGCGCAGGTGAAAGTCATCGGCTTTTATAACGATGACACTCAAGACGACCTTACATCACAAGTTGTTTGGAACGTTGAAAATGCTGACATTGTTAACATCGACGAACGCGGTGTGATTACAGCGGTGAAAACGGGTGTTTCGGTCATTCGCGCAG
>NZ_JAWOTW010000861.1:0-509 GCF_033339075.1 Vibrio sp. 970 | reverse complement strand
ACGTCGTGTTGGATATCGTTAAACACTTCTAAGGATACGGACACGACAACAAAAAACACGTTGCTAGGATCGAAGCTAACTGGCGGTGCGCCCGTTCGTTTGTCAATGAGTTCGTATCGCAACAAGATGCTTTGGCCACTGGAGTTATAAATGAACCCTGTGTGACTGTATTCACCACGAGCCGCGAAGCTGGTTGCTATGTACTCCAGCACCTTTGGGTCAACAACGCCGGACGATTCGTAATATTGGTTTTCGGTGTAATAAAGCAGATTTTGCTTGCCGTCGAGGATCGCCATGCTCGCATCCCCTTTATAACCATGGCTCAGGACATCAGCGGTTTCATCTAGGCGGCTAAAAAGTACTCGCTCACGGTAGGGATTGTCGTGATTGATAAAATAGTCCTGCAGCACATCACTTTTACTCAGCGTGTACGCATAGCTGTTAAGAAAAATATTGGCTTGTCGAAATTGCCCCGCCAGTTTTTCCATCTGAAGTTGTATGTAGCTATC
>NZ_JAWOTW010000860.1:0-510 GCF_033339075.1 Vibrio sp. 970 | reverse complement strand
CGAGGAAGCCTGCTGGAATGTACCACTGAATGATGCGTTTTTTGATCATCGCTAGGCCGCCAATCAGATAGGCTATGTTCACCCACTGCCAGCCGATGCCAGCCAAGCCACCAAAGATCGGCTGTGAAAGCACTTCACTAGGGGTTGCTCCCGTGTGAATACCTGTTTTAAAGGCATCCAGTGGAGTTGCCATTGTTACACCATCAACACCAGCGCGAACTTGTTGCAATGAAAGACCGTCATAATCAAAACCAGTGAAAATCAAAGAGAGGGTATCTGCGAAATTCACATGGTCTGGAATCAACAGTGTTGGTGCACTCCAACTGGTCATTTGAACCGGGAAGGAAATCAAAAGTACAACGTAAGCGACCATTGCTGGGTTGAATAGATTCTGTCCAATGCCGCCATAAAGATGTTTGGCAATCACAATCGCAAAAATTAAACCAATAACTATGATCCACCACGGAGACCAAGGTGGAATAGCGACGGCGAGTAGCCATGCGGTGACAA
>NZ_JAWOTW010000859.1:0-510 GCF_033339075.1 Vibrio sp. 970 | reverse complement strand
CTTCTGGACGAGCGGTAACAAACTTTTCGTTTGAAGAGACTTCTCGAAAATCGTTGTCGAAACCCCAGCGTTCTAGCACCAACTTACTGGTTGCAGAGCAGCGAGTTTGGAAGATTTGCAATGCGATATCAGGGTCGAGGTAATTGCCACTATCCAGATACAGGTGATATTCGTTAATGAGGCAGAACAAGCCAATATCGGCCAATAAGCCAACTAGAAGTGCCTTTTCCAGCTCCAGATGTGTGTAAACAGAAGGCTCGTGTTTGTGGAATTCTTGTACGACCAGCACCATCGTGGCGCCAAGCTCTCGAGAGACGGCCGCGCTTTTTACCAGTATATCATTACACTCTTTACTCAGATTGACCGCGTGTTTCAATTGCTCGATAGCTTGTGCGGTCACGATGTCTCGGACGCGGAAGATGCCTAAACGAGAGACGGCGGTAGTTAAATCACTGCAAGTAATGTTTCTTCGGTTAAAAATCACCGAGTTAGCTACGCGAATCACAATAG
>NZ_JAWOTW010000858.1:0-510 GCF_033339075.1 Vibrio sp. 970 | reverse complement strand
TTCGTACCCGCTCGACAATGTCGTCACGTTTGGTATCTGGAATGGCGACGGTTTGAATCGGCGTTCGGCCTGGTGGTAATTCGTCTATCACCGACGTTTCCAAATCAGCATACGCTGTCATTGCTAGTGTGCGAGGAATCGGAGTTGCCGTCATGATGAGCTGATGCGGATACGCGCCTTGTTTTGCCCCTTTCTCACGTAACTCTAATCGTTGATGGACGCCAAAGCGGTGCTGCTCATCAATGATGACTAAAGCTAGGTGATGAAATTCCACATGTTCTTGGAAGAGGGCGTGAGTACCCACTATCATTTGCGCTTCACCGCTGGCAATGCGAGCCAGTTCCGTCTCTTTGGCTTTGCCCTTGAGCTTACCAGCAAGCCAGCCCACTTGAATGCCCATGGCTTCAAACCAGTTGGCGAAATTGATGGCGTGTTGTTCGGCGAGCAGTTCAGTTGGTGCCATTAAAGCCACTTGGTAACCGTGCTCAATGGCTCTGACTGCGGCTAGCG
>NZ_JAWOTW010000857.1:0-510 GCF_033339075.1 Vibrio sp. 970 | reverse complement strand
AATCGAAGTTTATCGAGATTGCCAAACGATTTTGGCAGGTCACGAACAAGCCGAACTCCTGTTGTGGCGTGGACGAGAGATGATCGAAATTCTGATCACCTTGTCGATGGACAAAGCAACATTAGTGGCGGCTCAACTGTTTCCTTTGGTTTCAAGTGGTGCTTTCAACAGAGAACTTCTTGAAGAAAAATACAGCAAAGAAATCATTAAGCTCATTGATGGCGTAGAAGAAATGGCCGCTATCGGTCAGCTTAACGTCACGATGGAAGGCAGCGCTGCGTCGTCTCAAGTAGACAACGTTCGTCGCATGCTGCTTGCCATGGTGGATGATTTTCGTTGCGTTGTCATCAAGCTAGCAGAACGAATTTGCAACCTTATTGAAGTCAAAAAAGCACCGGACGAAGTTCGACGTGCTGCGGCAAAAGAGTGTGCCAACATTTATGCTCCACTGGCTAACCGCCTAGGTATCGGTCAGCTTAAGTGGGAAATCGAAGACTACGCTTTCCGTTA
>NZ_JAWOTW010000856.1:0-510 GCF_033339075.1 Vibrio sp. 970 | reverse complement strand
TGAACTTGGACGCAGACGCCTATTCGGTACGCTGGTATCAAGAAATGTTCACCAATGAGCAGTGGTTATTAGCACTCAAAAACAGCACGTTTATTGCGCTCATGGCTACCTTGATCGCGACGGGTTTGGGTACGTTAGCCGCATTGGGACTAGCCAACAGCAATTTGCCGTTTAGAAATGCCATTATGGCGTTGCTGATCTCTCCAATGATTGTGCCTGTGATTATTTCTGCCGCTGCGATGTATTTTTTCTACACTCGGTTGGGTTTATCTCAGACTTATTTTGGCATCATCTTAGCGCATGCCGCGCTAGGTACGCCTTTTGTCGTGATCACAGTGAGCGCGACGCTGAGTGGTTTTGATCAAAGCCTCGTCAAAGCGGCGGCCAGTTTGGGCGCAAATCCGGTTTATACCTTTAGGCATGTGACTTTTCCGTTGATCCGTCCCGGCATGATTTCCGGTGGATTGTTTGCGTTTGGCACGTCGTTTGATGAAGTGGTCGTGGCGTTGT
>NZ_JAWOTW010000855.1:0-511 GCF_033339075.1 Vibrio sp. 970 | reverse complement strand
CGAATTCAATAGCAACCCGCTATTTTGCAGAAACAACACCAGCCTTCATGCAACATTTTCTGACATTTTAGGCCATGCAAAAACGGTCATCGATAAACAAACTCGCCTTCGTCAGGGGTTTTACGACCGCAATGACTGCACGCTGCTGTTCGGTACTGCACGTTTTATCGATACGCACTCTACCGCGGTAATGCAAAATGACGGTACGGAAGAAATCTACTCGGCCGATAAATTTGTCATCGCGACGGGCTCTCGGCCTTACCGACCAAACGATGTCGACTTCTTGCATGAACGAATCTACGACAGTGACTCTATCCTGAGCCTGAAACACGACCCTCGTCATATCATCATTTATGGTGCAGGCGTTATCGGTTGTGAGTACGCCTCTATCTTCCGCGGACTTGGTGTGAAAACCGACCTAATCAATACCCGGGATCGTTTGTTGGAGTTCTTGGATAACGAAGTGTCCGATGCCCTGTCTTACCACTTCTGGAACAGCGGCGTTGTCATT
>NZ_JAWOTW010000854.1:0-511 GCF_033339075.1 Vibrio sp. 970 | reverse complement strand
CGTGGCTAAAACCAATAGATTGGCGTTCATATTCTCGTACTGCAACTTGAGACTCTCGCTCCACTGATTTACCTAGAGTGGTCTCTCGCTCTTGGTTATGATTGGTGAACTCCAGAGTAAAAGTGTCATCCGAGGTAGGTGTGAGGTACAAAGAAGCTCGATAGTTGTCGAGTGTCTTACCTGCATAACCACCTTCAATTTCATCTTCTTTTCTTTCCTGATACAGTCCAGTCAAAGAAGTACTCAACAGACCATCAATGACAGGGCCAGCAAGGTAAAGCTGCCCTTGATAGCTATTTCCAGATTTTGAATTTTCTTGAAGCGTCGTTTCTGCACGCAAGCTTCCGTGCCACTCTTGATAATTTTTACGCGTAATAATATTAATCACACCCCCCAAAGCATCAGACCCATAAAGGGTTGACATAGGGCCACGTACAACTTCAATACGTTCAATTGCACTCAACGGGGGAAGCCAGTCTTGTTCAGTAAACGTACTACCATTAGTTTGAGT
>NZ_JAWOTW010000853.1:0-511 GCF_033339075.1 Vibrio sp. 970 | reverse complement strand
TCATAAATTAATCCTTAATAAATCAAACCTCCCCAAAAAAGATTTAATGATTCATTTATTATAGATTAATTTAAATGTGTAAAACTGGGGTATAAATCACACAGTTACAAAGCTAATATGTTAAGTGGTGATTGTCAAATGTTTTTTAATGTATAAAATCTGATTTTTATAAACTTAATCTTCGTTATAGAGTTCTTCGTAATCGATAAGATGCATGTTTCTATCAATCCGTTTTAAATCTTCAAAAGCAAAAAATTTCTTAGCTAATCGAATGGCGTAATAAGGTTCGGTCGTATTTGAAAGTATTAACTCTCGACTATGAGGAACATGGACAAACTCAATACTGCCAAATCTAGTCTTATAAAAGCCCGATTCACCCGTTGTGCCGAGAATTAAAATCATCGGGATCTGAGAGATAACACTCCATCTTGAAAGGGCATCTTCGAAAGATATATAACACAGTTCGCCTTCTCGCAGTGACAAAGCTAGTTTGTCAAAGAAATCAGGCGGC
>NZ_JAWOTW010000852.1:0-511 GCF_033339075.1 Vibrio sp. 970 | reverse complement strand
GGGATTATAGCGTGAAATTACCTATTTCAGCAAAACTCTCGTAAAGTGCGTACAGGAGATACAAACAATAAAGAATGATGGATAATTTACCCCTTCGACTTGGTTTAACCATGTGGTCTCACAACCAATGGCAACAAAGCTTTTACGGTAGTGGAACTAAACCTGCTGAGCGTTTAGAAAAATACGCTCAGGTATTTCATACTGTGGAAGGAAATACCACCTTTTACGCCACTCCGACACACAACACGGTGCAAAACTGGAAAGCCGCGACTCACGACGATTTCAAATTCACGTTTAAGTTGCCCAAAGCCATCACCCACGAACAAATGCTCAAAGGCTGTAGCGAGCAGTTACGTGACTTCATGAAAGTCATGGAGCCGCTGCATGAACGAGTCGGTCAATGGACGATTCAGCTTCCTGCCGCTTTTGGTCCCGAACACCTCGATAGACTGAAGAAGTTTTGTGCCAGCTTCCCACCGAATTTCCCACTTGGGGTTGAAGTGCGCCACAT
>NZ_JAWOTW010000851.1:0-511 GCF_033339075.1 Vibrio sp. 970 | reverse complement strand
CAACTTTCAATCTTAGGTTTTCAGCGCAACTGGGTTTGGTTCGCTGTCATTCCTGTTTGGGTCTTTTACTTCCGTTTATCTCTCAGTGTGTTCATGATGATGCTCGGTTACACGTTAGCGTGCATTGGTTTGATTTGGTCGTTGGAGATTCTAGAGCTACCCGTCTTACACATTTCTATGCTGCTGTTTGGCGCTTTGTGGATTCTTCAGTTCATTGGGCACAAAATCGAGGGCAAAAAGCCATCCTTTTTTGAGGACCTACAGTTCTTATTAATCGGCCCAATCTGGGTGTTTCGAAAGCACTAAATGCGCAAGCTGAGTGTATTGCCACAACACGATTAAGATTTTGAGTGTAGTATTCGGCTCCTTTCGACGTTTATGTAGTAGAGGCGAGTGGTGAGTGACGCGCATTTCCAAGGGCAGTTTGAAGTCGAGTTAAAGTATCGAGTAAAAAATCATGATGCATTTTTAAACACGCTCAGACAGATTGAGCATGAAGTCATGTTCGAAA
>NZ_JAWOTW010000850.1:0-511 GCF_033339075.1 Vibrio sp. 970 | reverse complement strand
AAGCGATTTGGTTTCTCACTTTTGCCTTTGATCGTATCACCTAAAAATTCGAACAAACCTAAGCTCACACCTAAAAACGAGGTGAGAAGTGCAAGGTCGGCAAATACACCTACAATGCTGCTCAAGTTGGATTTGTGAACAGTTTGAGATAATTGACCAATAAGTGCACTCAAGCCACCGTTTTCAATAAGCGCATCTTGGCTTACTACGCCTAAGGTAACGATTTGCCAGAAAATGTAGATAACTAAAGGAATCGTCGAACCAACAATAACCGCTTTGCGCAAAGACGACGTATCGCCATCTAGGTAGTTTACGATTGCAGGAATACTGCCGTGGAAACCAAACGATGTGAAAATCACTGGAATCGCCGCAACAATAAGTCCCTGTTCGATAGGCATGCTTAGCAAGTATGACTCGGTAACGTTTGGCGCTAAAAATGACAGTACCGCAACCATTGCGACTAGCTTTAACGCAAACAACACACGGTTTACTTTATCAACTGTTCCTGTAC
>NZ_JAWOTW010000849.1:0-511 GCF_033339075.1 Vibrio sp. 970 | reverse complement strand
TGAAGACGAAGATGGTAATGTTGATGATCTAGAAATCAACATCAACGCGAAAGCGGGTGATGACATTGAAGAGCTAGCAACGTACATCAATGGTCAATCAGACATGATCAACGCGTCTGTAAGCGAAGATGGCAAGCTGCAAATTTTTGTTGCTCATCCAAACGTTCAGGGTGACATCTCGATCTCTGGTGGTCTTGCTTCTGAGCTAGGCCTAAGCGATGAGCCAGTAAGAACATCAGTACAAGATATTGATATGACAACGGTTCAAGGATCTCAGAACGCGATTTCTGTACTGGACTCTGCACTGAAATACGTGGATTCACAACGTGCGGATCTTGGTGCGAAACAAAACCGTCTGAGCCACAGCATCAACAACTTGGCAAATATCCAAGAAAACGTTGACGCGTCGAACAGCCGAATTAAAGACACGGACTTTGCGAAAGAAACAACGCAAATGACCAAAGCACAAATTTTGAAACAAGCAGGTACTTCGATTCTTGCTCAAGCGAAA
>NZ_JAWOTW010000848.1:0-511 GCF_033339075.1 Vibrio sp. 970 | reverse complement strand
TCAAACAAAGACCTAACTACAGCGCGTCTTATCGCTGTGGGTTGGACTTCGCTTTCAATGGCAGGTGCAATGCTAGTGGGGCTAGTTGGTCTGTTATGGGTGACTGGCCACCCAGGTACGCAACTAGAAGATGGCGAGAAAATCTTTATGTTGCTTGTGAACACCGTATTCCACCCAGTGGTTGCTGGTATCCTACTAGCAGCAATCCTAGCGGCAGTAATGAGTACAGCGGATTCACAGCTTCTAGTATCTTCATCTGCACTAGCAGAAGACTTCTACAAGCAAGTGATCAAACCTGATGCTTCTTCAGAAGAAGTGGTGATGATTGGCCGTGTGGGCGTTATCGTGATTTCTTTGATTGCATTGTTCCTAGCAATGACACCAGACAGCTCTGTGCTAGGTCTTGTATCTTACGCTTGGGCGGGCTTCGGCGCGGCATTTGGCCCTGCAGTAGTACTTAGCCTTTACTGGAGCGGTATGAACCGTAACGGCGCACTAGCGGGCATCCTAG
>NZ_JAWOTW010000847.1:0-512 GCF_033339075.1 Vibrio sp. 970 | reverse complement strand
GAGTTGTAATTAAGAAGTGAGATCTAGCTCCTTTTCTCCCTCGTGGTTTTTGCTACCGTTACGAAAGACGTTTTAAACAGGCAGTAATTCATGGCTTTTGAAAGCACCCCCAACATCGCACTTATTGAAGATGATGACATTGTTCGTCAGGCTACCAGCCAATGGCTGCAACTGGCCGGATTTAACGTTGAGGCATTCAGTACCGGTGGCGCTGGAAAGGCGGCGATACTAAGTCAAGACTTTGATGCTGTTGTCAGTGATGTTCGCTTGCCTGATAGCGATGGCCTCTCGATTTTAGAAAGCCTTATTGACCATCATATCCAAACGCCCGTTATCCTGATCACCGGACATGGGGATGTGGATATGGCGGTGAGTGCGTTGCAAAAGGGCGCATTTGATTTTATTGAGAAACCATTTCAGCCAGAGCGACTCTCGCAACGTGTGACGGAAGCGGTCGAGACTTATCGAGCGCAGACGTCAACGCAAGATCGTCAAGAATATCTCGCGAGCAT
>NZ_JAWOTW010000846.1:0-512 GCF_033339075.1 Vibrio sp. 970 | reverse complement strand
TTTTCTCAGCACATAAAAAAAGCTCCACCGAAGTGGAGCTTTTTGGGTATTGGATTACTTGAGATTACGGACGAGCAACAAAACCAACAGCTTCGTATGCTTTTTTCAGTGTTTCCGCCGCGCGAGCCGATGCTTTCTCCGCGCCTTGCTTCATCACTTCATCCATAAACGCACGATCTGCACGAATACGACGGTATTCTTCTTGAATTGGCTCAAGCATCGCAACAACCGCTTCACCCACGTCTTTCTTGAATGGGCCGTACATTTCAACGCCTTTGTATTTCGCTTCAATCTCTTCAAAGCTCATGCCTGTCGCTGCAGAGTAAAGACCCATTAGGTTTGCAATACCCGCTTTGTTTTCAACATCATGGCGAATGCTTGGTGGCGTTTCGGTATCCGTTTGCGCTTTGTTGATCTTCTTGATGATCGATTTTGGCTCTTCAAGCAGCGTGATAACGTTCTTACGGTTATCATCAGACTTCGACATTTTCTTAGTCGCATCTTGAAGGCTC
>NZ_JAWOTW010000845.1:0-512 GCF_033339075.1 Vibrio sp. 970 | reverse complement strand
GTTTTTTCGCTAAGGCCAACTCGTTCCTTTAACTCGGGAGACCAGTATAAACGGCGTTTACCGTCAATGGCCTCGCTGTACTCAAGCCAACGGCCAGACCAAACACCATCGCCTGTTTCAGCGAAACGAGACAAAAACCCAAAGGGGTGAATCCCCTTTTTCTTGCCCTTCTTGGTGCTACCTTTAGCCATTTCTCGATCCACTCCCCAGTGTCTCGAATCGTCTTGTTTTGCTAGGTAGTCACCAACGCTCACACCATGCTTAATATCAAGCGCATGTTGACGGAAGGCATCGAGTGAAACGGGTGTGCCGTCTGGTTTCAGCATCAGCCCAGCCCTTTCGCAACAAGCCTCCCAACGTTCAAGAAGCAGTTCCTCAAAGACTTCTGTCGGCTCCGCTGATAGCAGTCGTTCAAGCCTCTCCGCGTGGCGCTTCGCCTTAAACTTAGCCTTGAGGTATGCCGACAAGCGATCTCGATTGATTTCCTTATCAATACACCAAAGCTCGTGAGT
>NZ_JAWOTW010000844.1:0-512 GCF_033339075.1 Vibrio sp. 970 | reverse complement strand
GAGTTGGAAGATTTTACGTCCAACAAAGCATCATCTAAAACGAAAGCATCAAATACACAATGGGCAGTGTTCATCGAAGATGAATGGAAGATCGCAGAACCTTTTAGTCTGACATTAGGTGGTCGTTTGGATCACGATGAAAACTACGGCGCGCATTTTAGCCCGAGAGTGTATGGTGTGTGGCGTGTTGATCCTGCTTGGACGGTCAAAGGCGGTGTGGCGACAGGCTTCCGCTCTCCTCAGTTACGTGAAATTACCCCAGGTTGGGCGCAAGTCAGTGGTGGCGGTAATATTTATGGTAACCCAGATTTGGATCCGGAAACTTCACTGAACAAAGAAATCAGTGTGCTTTACCAAGGTGATTCTGGTCTTGATGTGACGTTAACCGCCTTCCACAATGAGTTTAAAGATAAGATTACTCGCGTGGTGTGCCCAGATACAATTTGTACGGATGGCCCAAACCAATGGGGGGCAGATCCTACTTACCGCATTAATGTGGATGAAGCTGTGAC
>NZ_JAWOTW010000843.1:0-513 GCF_033339075.1 Vibrio sp. 970 | reverse complement strand
GCTGCGCTCTTTGCCTTCCTTCTCAACCCAACAAGCGGCGTGAGGTGAAGCATGATCATTAATAACAGCACCATTCTCCTGACAGGCGCAACGGGCGGAATTGGGCAAGCCATCGCGCAAGAGTTAACAAAACGTGGTGCCAGCCTCATTCTTGTTGGGCGAAACGAAGAGAGCTTGCAAACACTACAGCGTGAACTGTCAAATCCAGAACGTCATGACGTAGTCGTTGCAGACATCACCTCATCAGAAGGATTAACAGCGATTAAAGATCGAGCGCGCCAACATCAAAAAGTGGACGCACTGATTAACAATGCGGGCAGCAACGATTTCTCGCTGTTAAGCCACAAACGACCAACGCAGATTGCAGACGAAATCCAACTCAATCTCGTTGCGCCGATGCTGCTGTGCCAATCGGCGTTAACGTGGCTAAAGCAACCTGGGGTCATTCTCAATATTGGTTCAACATTCGGCTCAATTGGCTACCCAGGCTATACCTCCTATTGCGCGGCAAAA
>NZ_JAWOTW010000842.1:0-513 GCF_033339075.1 Vibrio sp. 970 | reverse complement strand
CAGCATCTTTTTTGAAGGTATTGGCATTCCCATGCCTGGGCAATCTTTGATGATCGCAGCATCAATTCTGGCCTCAGAACAAGTCATGAATCTGAGTATGGTTATGGTTATATCTTGGCTCAGCTGCTTTTTGGGCAATACTTGTGGCTACTTACTTGGTTACTACTTTGAAGGATGGCTAGATAAAAAAGGTTACATCTCTGGCCCTAAAATGCAGAAGCTCCAAATCACCATTCAAAAATATGGCCCTGCTTGTTTGGTGGTCAGCCGATTTATTGAAGGGATGAAGCAATTTATGCCTCTGGCGTGTGGGATAGCAAAAATGCCACGCAGAGAGTTTTTACTCGGCAACGCACTCGCTGCCACCATTTGGGTTTTGGTGTTCAGTTTACTTACGCATTTTGCTTTTGAGCACCTCAGCGCACTCAGCCATTTATATAGCCACTACAAATACGCAATCTGGGCGAGCGCCGCGGTTGTGTTCGCATTGATGCTCCTAGGCTTACTCAAGCG
>NZ_JAWOTW010000841.1:0-513 GCF_033339075.1 Vibrio sp. 970 | reverse complement strand
CGCGGCTCACTACAAGTTAGGTCCACTACAATTGGATGCTGCTTACGAAGGTAACCGTAACATTGAATCTGAAGGTCAAACTTGGGAAAACAACACGTACCTAGTTGGTGTTCAAGGTTGGTTTGATAACGGTATTTCGTTCTTCGCTCAATACAAATACATGGAAGCGGACGCAAGTAACGGCGTGAACGAGAAGCAAGATGCAATGTCTGCAGGTCTGATGTACACAACAGGTGACTGGCAGTACAAGCTAGGTTACGCAGCGAACTTCGACCTAGAACGTGACGGTAAGACAATTAACGATACAGCAGACGATGTACTATCTGCACAAGTTATGTACTTCGTAGACCCATCTGCAGTGCTTTACGTACGTGCTCGTACTCTAGACTTCGGTGACGGTGCGTCTCAACTAGATAAACCAGCAGAAGCGCGTTGGAAGTCAGCCGACTACGATGAGTTCTCTGTAGGTGTTGAATACTACTTCTAATAAAGAAGCAGCTTAAAGGGCGGAAA
>NZ_JAWOTW010000840.1:0-513 GCF_033339075.1 Vibrio sp. 970 | reverse complement strand
CTATAAAGTCACTTTTCATAAAATGCTCCGAGAATTAAGGAGTATCTAATGAATCACGTTCACAAACCCATCGTATTTATGTTGATGTCTACATTAAGCTTATCTGTTACGGGCTTGCTAGCAAAGCAGCTGTCTGAGGCGCTTTCGGTAACCATGTTCAGCTTTCTGCGATTTTTCCTACCTGCGCTTATCTTGCTCTTAGTTCTGATCCCGAAAGGCATCAAACTGCCGAAATCGACCGAGTTGAAGCCCACTTTGCTACGCGCACTTTGTATTGGTCTGTCTCAATTGTGTTTTATTGCGTCTCTTCAAACGTTAACGCTGGTCGAAAGTGTGGTCCTTTTTGCTACAGGCCCGTTGTTTATGCCTGTGATTGAGAAGCTTGTCTGGCATGGAAAAATTCGTGCGTCCACCGTTTTTGGTATTGTGATGGCGTTTAGTGGTGTGGTGTTGTTGGCTGGAACGGAAGGCGAATTTACTTTGCGATACGACTTACTGCTTGGTTTGGCTGGT
>NZ_JAWOTW010000839.1:0-513 GCF_033339075.1 Vibrio sp. 970 | reverse complement strand
ACATGTTAAATCATTATTTATCAAAACCTTACACTGGAACTTTTCTGTAAAACTGATGACGAAATCGTTTTCTCTTACACGCTATGTAAGAGATCTCTCACAACCCACTACCGAAATTGCTATTCGCTAAATCCCACCTCTCAAAGTATGATGACAACTATATCGTTATTAAGGATTGAAAATGTTAACTCAAGACGTCACGAAAGAGCTGGAAGCTGTGATGGAGCAGCTGCAACGAGAAGGGAAAGAGCCAACGGTTGCACTAGTGAAAGCACGTATGAAGACACCAGTCCCAATGCCTGCACTCATTACTGTTATCAAAAGCTGGAAGAGCGTGAATCATGTCCCAAAAGTAGAAGTCACTGCGCCACTATCGAAAGAAGAAGATCGCCTGACAGCACTTGAAAACACAGTCGCAAAATTAACCGCTCGTATTGAAGAGCTAGAAGCAAAACTGGGTGAGAAATAAGAATGAAGTTATGGGTAGATGCAGACGCTTGTCCTAAAGTGATC
>NZ_JAWOTW010000838.1:0-513 GCF_033339075.1 Vibrio sp. 970 | reverse complement strand
TGATTGAAGCCTTGATTGTTGAAATGGCCGAAGGTGATGGTATTAACCTAGGCGTTCAGTGGGGGTCACTAGAAACGGGTGCCGTGATCCAGTACGGCAACACTGGTGCGCCAATTGGCCAAGTCATGGTTGGTTTGGAAGAAGCGAAAGACGTTACCAAAACGGAAAGCTACTGGAATAGTGACACGAACAAGTGGGAAAACCGTCAGTACACTGAAGAAGGTGACTACTCAACACTTGCATCTGCTCTTGGCGGCGTAAATGGTGCCGCAATGAGCATCGTGATGGGTGACTGGACGGCGCTAATTAGTGCGGTTGCTTCGGATTCCAACTCAAACATCCTGTCTTCTCCAAGTATCACTGTGATGGATAACGGCGAAGCCTCATTCATCGTGGGTGAAGAAGTGCCTGTTATTACTGGCTCGACTGCTGGTTCAAACAACGACAACCCATTCCAAACCGTTGATCGTAAAGAAGTCGGTATAAAGCTCAAAGTTGTACCACAGATCAACA
>NZ_JAWOTW010000837.1:0-513 GCF_033339075.1 Vibrio sp. 970 | reverse complement strand
AATCCGATATTCGCCGAGTGATCCACTTTGATCTGCCTAAATCCATTGAAAACTATGCCCAGGAAATAGGTCGAGCAGGACGAGATGGACAACGCTCTGAATGCATTCTGCTTGGCAATACTTCTGGGCTAACTGTATTAGAAAACTTTGTGTTTGGCGACACGCCTGAGCGCTCTTCGATTAGTTATGTATTGGGTCAAATCAAAGAGCACCAACCTCAGTGGGAAGTCGTGCCACTACGTTTGTCTCGCGAGAGCAATATCCGCCAGTTACCACTCAAGACGCTGTTGGTGTATTTAGAGCTTGCGAAAGTGATCGAAGCTAAGTTTAGCTACTTTGCCGAATATCGATTCAAATTCCTACAAGATCAGCAATTTATCGTTAACCAATTCCAAGGAGAACGACGCGAGTTTGTAGAAGCCATTTTCACTTGTTCAACCAAAGCGAAAGTATGGTGCCAAGTCGATCTCGATGCTCTTTGGATGCACTATCACTCGGAACGTAGCCGCGTTG
>NZ_JAWOTW010000836.1:0-514 GCF_033339075.1 Vibrio sp. 970 | reverse complement strand
AAGGCTTCTTTGGTGGTATCGGCCTTGGTTACCTTGTGAACAAACGCCACTCCTTTAACGTAATGACGTTTGTCATGGACAACAACACCTATCTGGATGAAGCAGACAAGCGTGTTGCGGTATCGTACCAATATCAATTTGAATAATGGAAACACAGCGCTAATGCGTTTGTGACGTCCAGTCCGTCAACACAAGCTAGCCTGTGATTCGAGCGTGTCACTGACATTATTTCAGCCCTTGCTCAGCGATGAATACTGAGGAAATTCTCAAGCAGCAATGCGAGAGATAGCACAGCATGAATTAACGCCAGTGATAACGTTCAATCGGCTTACGATTGTTCTTCAATACTCTTCTGGTATTGATGTTTCAAAACGTACATGCGCTTCACGTCACGATAGCTGCCATTAATGAAGTACTCTTCGATAAGATGGCCTTCCTCAATAAAGCCGCACTTTTTATACAGATGGATGGCAACTTCGTTCTCAACCGCAACCAATAGGTAGATTTTGCGTAA
>NZ_JAWOTW010000835.1:0-514 GCF_033339075.1 Vibrio sp. 970 | reverse complement strand
GCTTTACCTGTGTCCACATTAGTGGTGGCCGCAAAAAATGGAATGCCTTCAAAAAGCTTTTTCTCATCGACGGGATACAAACGGTTGGACTCTTCAAACAGCCATTTTACATCAATCAAATCGCCACCTTTGAGGAAACGGGTCGGATCGAAAAAGCGCTTGCTGGGCGCGAGCTGTGTAATCACATTTATACTGCGATGCGGGTAATCGGTCAGATAACCAATCAAATTAGATGCGCCTGCCGACACACCAATCGCAAAATCAAATGGCTTATAATCTCGCTCTAGAAATGCGTCTAACACGCCACTGGCAAAGACGCCGCGCATCGCTCCACCTTCCACTACAATTGCTTTCGTTGCCATGTTTCCCCCATTAATTTCTCGGAAAAGAGTAATGAAATTCGTGCATTAGCAACAATTGGTTATTCTTATTATTGAGATAGGCGAAGTCTATGTATTTCTAGCTTAGAAAGTGAAAACTAAAGATCAAAAAATCCACACTTATGACGCAACAC
>NZ_JAWOTW010000834.1:0-514 GCF_033339075.1 Vibrio sp. 970 | reverse complement strand
CTGGAATAAGGTTTGGACGCAGTGCGGTGGAACGCATCGCTTAAGTTATTGGAATAAGTCCTTTTCTTCAGTGTAGGTCCTAGGAAGGGGTTATGTTTGATAGAAGTCAATTTTTCACACTAATTCGCGAAGCAAATAATCAAAACAGTGCACTAGATACAAAAAGAGCAGCCGTTTGGCTGCTCTTCATTAATGTCGTTCAATATGGTTGGCTTAGAACGTTACTTTCAGCTCTACGCCGTAAAACTGACTGTCGTAGCTTGCACCTGCGTCCATGGCAAACTTCGCAACATCTTGATTGCCGAACCAAGGTGAGGAGTTGAATTTCAATTCAGCGCTGCCGCCCCATGCGTCAGTCACCCAGTGGTGGATATGACCAACAGGGTTTAGGAAGAAGAGAGAAACGTCGCCTGCAGTTTCTGAACCTAACACTTCGCCGCCATTTGCTACGATGTCTTGCTCTGCTGTTAGCATCATTTCACCCACTACCGCACCAAAGAATGGCGTGATAAAG
>NZ_JAWOTW010000833.1:0-514 GCF_033339075.1 Vibrio sp. 970 | reverse complement strand
AAAATAGGTAAATGAAACAGTGATTTATTGAGTGCGTGGGTAAAATATTCAAAGTGGATAAAAGATGAGCTTTTGGGGATAACGAGCTTTTTAGAGAAGTTTTGGGGAAAAGTTGTGGAAACTATAAGTTGATATTAGAGGAGTATTTATCAACTAGGGCGAAGTACTATATCAGAGCGACTCGAATAAGGCTATAGCCATATAGACAAAGTACAAAAATTATTAACAATGAGTGAGAAAAATCATTTAGGCATAGATTTCGTTTACTAAGGTGTATATATATACAGCGCAGAAGTGGTAACACAGCCTAACGTAGTAAAGGCAGTAAAGATTGAGGAAGGGTATGAGTAAAGTTTATGAACTGGTCTCTGAGTATCAACCATCAGGTGACCAGCCAACCGCGATTAAGCAATTATTAGAGGGCTTAGATGCAGGGTTGGCGCATCAGACGCTTTTAGGTGTAACGGGTTCTGGTAAAACGTTCACGCTAGCGAATGTGATTGCTCAAGCACAG
>NZ_JAWOTW010000832.1:0-514 GCF_033339075.1 Vibrio sp. 970 | reverse complement strand
TCACAACCCAGCTGGTGCTATCGGCATCCGTGCTGCTGTTGAAGCGTTTCCAAGCCTTCCACAATTTGCAGTATTCGATACAGCGTTCCACCAAACAATGCCTCAACGTGCGTTCACTGGTGCAATCGCTAAAGAACTTTACACAGATTTCGGCATTCGTCGTTACGGGTTCCACGGCACAAGTCATTATTTTGTAAGTCGCGAAGCTGCGAAGATGATCAAAAAGCCGATTGAAGAATCGAGCTTCATCTCTGTTCACTTAGGTAACGGTGCTTCTGTTTGTGCAATCAACAATGGTGAATCTGTAGATACGTCTATGGGCTTCACTCCGCTGTCTGGTCTAATGATGGGTACACGTTGTGGTGACCTTGACCCAGGCATCATTGAGTACCTTCTGAAGAAAGGTTGGTCTCAAGAGAAAGTGTTCAACTCACTGAACAAAGCTTCTGGCTTCTTAGGTGTTTCTGGCCTAACAAGCGACGCACGCGGTATTTTGGAAGCAATGGAAGAAGGC
>NZ_JAWOTW010000831.1:0-514 GCF_033339075.1 Vibrio sp. 970 | reverse complement strand
TAACCCACCACGGCAAATGAAAGGGAAACACAACACGTTGTTCACTTGGTTTGGATAATCACTGCGACCAGTACCCATAATTAAGTCATCACGTACTGCATGTGCTAGCTCAGGTTTAATTTCAGGATCTGGGTTCGAACAAGCAAATACAACTGGCTTGTCAGCCATGAGTTTCAACGCTTCTGGTGGCAATAGATTTGGACCAGATACACCTAGGAATAGGTCTGCACCTTCGATCACATCTTCTAGTGTGCGCTTATCTGTATTGTTTGCGAACAGTTGCTTGTACTCATTCAGATCATCACGACGAGTATGGATCACCCCTTTGCGATCCAGCATGTAGATCTTCTCGCGCATTGCGCCACACTTGATAAGCAGCTCCATACACGCAACGGCTGCAGCACCAGCACCAAGACAAACAATCGTTGAATCTTCAAGCTTCTTACCCTGCAGCTCGATAGCATTGAGCATACCTGCAGCTGTCACGATAGCCGGACCATGTTGATCATCGTGG
>NZ_JAWOTW010000830.1:0-515 GCF_033339075.1 Vibrio sp. 970 | reverse complement strand
CAATAATGCAGTAGAGTGCGGAGATCTAAAGTTTTCTCCTGCTATAGGTGCGGATGCTATTGTGTTTGCTAACTGGTCTATCGCATTTGGTTCTAACGCGCTTGCGCAAAACGCATCGAATAGTCGCTGTATACAACGAATCCAAGACCCATTTTCTGTGTTGCACAATGCGAATATGTTATTAGACGGCTTAGGTTGGGCGCCACTTTCTACAGAGTGGGACTATAGGAAAACCTGGCGTCGAGTAGAACAGGAACTCTTTAGCGAAGAGATGGCTTGCTGAGAAACAGTGAACCGTGAAATCGGTTACAGAAGCCAATCCAAACGATGATTGGCTTTTTTATCACACCAAAGTGACGAATCGTCAATATTTGACTTAAAAGATGATGCTTAAGGTGAAGAACCTAGAGAGGCATTTGAAAAGTTACGTAAAAACTAGAAAACAGCGCGGGCTGATTTTTTTAGTTTTTAAATTTGACGAAACGTCACAAAGGAGAGTGTGATGCCACACCGTA
>NZ_JAWOTW010000829.1:0-515 GCF_033339075.1 Vibrio sp. 970 | reverse complement strand
GACCACCTGCCACGCTTCGTGATGGTGCCAGAGCAAAAAGGCAAACGCCGTAAGACCATCATCTTACTTGATAACATCATCCGATACTGTTTAGACGAGCTTTTTAAAGGCTTTTTCGACTATGATGAGCTCGCAGGCTACGCGATGAAAATGACGCGTGATGCAGAATACGACTTGCGTAATGAAATCGAATACAGCTTGCTAGAGCAAATGTCAGCAGGTGTAAACCAACGTTTAACCGCCATGCCAGTACGCTTTGTGTATGAGCGTGAAATGCCGCAAGAGATGCTCGACTTCTTGTGCAGCAAACTAAGAATTTCCAATTACGACAACCTAATTCCAGGTGGACGCTACCACAACTTCAAAGATTTCATCGCTTTTCCAAACGTCGGGCGAGAATACCTCGAAAACAAACCAATGCCACCAATGAAGTGTGCAGACTTTGAAGGTTACGCCAACAGTTTCGAAGCCATCAAAGCCAAAGACATTCTACTCTACTACCCTTATCACACCTT
>NZ_JAWOTW010000828.1:0-515 GCF_033339075.1 Vibrio sp. 970 | reverse complement strand
GTTCGGGCGTTAGGGCCTGCCAAGGGTTGTCATCGCATACAAGTTTGCCGTTATGGAGCAACACAAGTCGGTCTGCGTATTGTGAGGCTAAGTTCAAGTCATGCAATACGACAACCACCGCAGCGTTCTGCGCTTTTGCCGCCTCACGAGCAATTTTAAGCGTGTTGTGCTGGTGGGCGAGATCCAGTGCCGACGTAGGCTCGTCCAACATCAGAATCTTTTTGTCACCAGATTGATGCAGTTGCGTTAGTACTCGAGCCAAGTGCAAACGTTGCTTCTCTCCGCCTGAGAGGGCAGGGTACAAGCTTTCCGCTAAGTGCAGAACATCGGTTTTTTGCATGTAGTGTAGGGCAAGCTCAGTCGTTTCTTTGTTTGAAAGTGACAAAGGGATCGCTCCGAGTTCGACCACCTCTCGTGCCAAAAATGGAAAAGTGAGCGTGCTGTGCTGTGGCAGCATGGCGAGGTGCTTTGCTATGTTTTCAGGTTTCCAGGCTTCTTTAGGCTCGCCAAAATAG
>NZ_JAWOTW010000827.1:0-516 GCF_033339075.1 Vibrio sp. 970 | reverse complement strand
GTGATGAAGAAGTATCTATCGCGTAATTAGTGAGCTTGGACACAGATAAGAGATGTTTTCTGATGTGAATTCCAGTTCATTGATCTAAGACCAAAATTTCGTTTCAAAACAGTGTACATAATCTCTACTCAGAGTTATCAAACAAGTATGTTTCTAGCTCACAACCGCAAAGTCGTTCATAAAAATCAGATTGATAGAAAGATGACTGAATGTGGCTCGAAATGCCTAATGTCATGGCCAACCAACTCAGGAAGAGTAGTAGTACTATGCGCCCATATCTCAAATACATCATCCCAACGGTGATTCCGTTACTTATTTGGCTGATGCCTTTGTCAGCGTTTCCTTTTGACGGCATCACCATCGTCCAACAGCGAGTTATCGCGATCTTTTTGCTGGCTGCGCTCTGTTGGGTGTTCGAGCCTATTCCGATTTATGCCACGTCGGTGGTGATCATCGTGCTTGAGTTATTGCTCATTTCGAACAAAGGCATTGTCTTGTTTCGAACACAAGAAGGGC
>NZ_JAWOTW010000826.1:0-516 GCF_033339075.1 Vibrio sp. 970 | reverse complement strand
GCTGTACCAACCGCCAAGACGATTGTCGCTAATGCTGCCGACTTTGGCCGATACAACCGCAAATTTCGGTGCACCACTGCGCTTCAAAAGTGGCGTGAAATACTTAGCGAGCAACATGCTTGGCAAGGTGTTAACGGCGATGTTTTGCAGAAAAAAGTCAGGCTCCACCATGCTGAGATTTTTCTCCGGACCTCTGTTTGACGTATGCAACATACCGGCACAGTTGATAACCCAATCAATACTTTTAACCGCTTGACTCAAATTTTTAACCTGCGTTTCATCCGTGACATCGACCTGGTGCCAAATCAAGGCTGAATGTTCATAATCAGGTGTTGTGCGCCGATAGGTCGCGTGAATTTGTGCCAGCGGAAAGCGCACTAGTGCTTCTTTGACCATCGCCAAACCAATCCCTCCGTTTCCATCGACGATCAAAATGTTCATCACAAATGCTCCAAATCCGCGATATAGCGTTCAGCCGTCTCAAGAATCGCTTGACGCTGCGAGGCTTCCATATTG
>NZ_JAWOTW010000825.1:0-516 GCF_033339075.1 Vibrio sp. 970 | reverse complement strand
CTATTAGTGGAAGGCGAAACTGAGGTTTGGTTGTTTAATGAATTGGCAAGACAATGTGGATACGATCTCGCCGCTGAAGGGGTTCAGATTGTCGAATTTGCACAATCTGGCTTACGTTCATTAATAAAAGTAGCCAAAGAGTTCGGTATCGATTGGCATGTGGTTACCGATGGTGACCCTGCGGGTAAAAAATACGCCCACACAGTAAGAGCGCAGCTTGGGCATGATCAAGAGCGCCATAGGCTCACTGAACTGCCCGATCGGGACATCGAGCATTTTCTTTATAATCATGGTTTCGAGCTTTTCTTTAAGGACATGATCAAAGTCCCTCATGACCATCCAATTCCGGCGAAGAAAGTGGTTAACCGCGTTTTGAAAAAACATGCGAAGCCAGATTTGGCTCTAGCCATTGTGTCTCACTGCGAAGAGAAAGGCATGGAATGTATCCCTGTGCTGTTGCGTTGGACTTTAAAACGCATCGTTACTATGGCAAGCGGGAATACTTAAGCCTTATAT
>NZ_JAWOTW010000824.1:0-516 GCF_033339075.1 Vibrio sp. 970 | reverse complement strand
GTGAACTTATCGTCCCAGCCAGACTCGCTCAAGTAGTTAGCGGTAGACGCAAACACATCCGCTTCTGATTGCCAGATGTCTTTTTTTCCGTCTCCGTTACCATCGGCGGCAAAACGTAGGAAAGAGCTTGGCATAAATTGACACTGTCCCATCGCACCAGCCCAAGAACCTTTAAAATTATCTAGCTCGATATGGCCTTGATCAAGGATCTGCAGAGCCGCCATGGTCTCTTTGCGGAAAAATTCTTCACGACGACCTTCAAATGCCATCGTCGACAACGCATCAATTACGCGGAAGTTACCTGTAAACTTGCCAAAGTTACTTTCTACACCCCAGAGCGCAACAATAAAGCGAGGTTGCACGCCGTATTGATCGCCTATGCGCTTAAGCTCCGCATAGTGCTCTTTGTATAGTGCTTTGGCTTGCTTTACTTTCCACTCAGGGACTGCACGAGGAATGTATTCATCCAACGTCAGTTTTTTCTCTGGTTGGTTGCGGTCTGCTGTTACTGCTCTC
>NZ_JAWOTW010000823.1:0-516 GCF_033339075.1 Vibrio sp. 970 | reverse complement strand
GCAATGTGTTGACCTTCGCGTTCATCTGAGTCAGTAACGTATCTTTTTGTGAGCGAGCTGCACCCACTTGATACTGCGCGGCGGCTAAGTTGCGGTCTTGGCGATTACCAGTGAACAGGGGAATGTCCATTGTTAGATACGCGCTCACCAAATCCGATGCAGGTTCGCCTTTCATATTGTTGGCTTGACGATAAGCGTACATCACTTCCACACCGAATTGAGGCGTGTAAGCTTGCTCTGCAATGTCCACTTGAGTTTCATTGGCAGAAATACTTACGTCTGCCATTTTCACCATCGGGTGCTCACTCAACTGTTGGTAGTGCTTGGTCGTTTCGCTATTTGCAGACAACTTTTGGTTCAATGACGCCCAAGTCAGTGTGTTGCTGGCTTGGAGTGTTGAGCGTCCGTTTTGGGTATAGGTATTGAGCCAGTCAGAGCCCAACCATTCTGAGAGTTGCGAGACCAAACGGCGCTGCATTTGTGCGTTGGCTTGCAGCTTTTCATCCAACTTACTCA
>NZ_JAWOTW010000822.1:0-517 GCF_033339075.1 Vibrio sp. 970 | reverse complement strand
ATGTTCAGCCAGACGCTGCTCAACTTTCGCACTTAATTCTGCCATGCTTTCAGAGAGTGCTGTCAGGTTTAAACCACCCTCTTCTTTCATTTTTTTCGATAAAGCATCGAACGCGCTAGCCAGAAACTCTTTATTAAAAATCTCCTGCGCTTTTTCAAAATCTTTCGTCCAGCCCTGCGTCATCGATTCAAAGCTGTCTGCAGGCAAAATAAAATCACCATCTTTGTAATAACGAGATTGCACATCAGCAAAGAAGTCTTTAACTGCAACTTTTACGTTATCAAACGCGCCCGGCGCATCCAAACTCGCTGCCACATCGTCAATGATGTCATTGGCAAGTTCCAAGCCATCACTCGCTAACTGCTTAGCTTGAGGGATATAGGCATTCATTTTTTCGCGATATGCTTCAATCGCGGCTTTCTGATCTGCATCGAGTTCAATCAGCTCACCTTTGATGAACAAGTTATTGTCTTCGTCCACGACGGCTTTATCACCAGAAGTCTGGCGAATTTCCAAA
>NZ_JAWOTW010000821.1:0-517 GCF_033339075.1 Vibrio sp. 970 | reverse complement strand
TTAAGGTTAGGAAGTTCTTTTATGGTAATGAGTACAGTAGAGGTTAGAGCCCATAGCATACGCTTGGGTGGCCAAGAACAAGCCTCTATCATGCCAACCCGCTCTGCGGATTCAAGCAGTACGATCAAACCGCGTCCAATTCAAGTTCAGGCTGACACCGCGTCAGCCTATTCTGTTTCAGGCATTCAACTGACTCAGGGACAGCAACAAGCAACAGCGGTACAAATTGCTTCAAAATCACTGCAAACCATTGGTAAAGAGCTAACGCACATTAAACGTGGGTTAACTCAAGCCGTTACGCAAGGCACACAAAATGTGCCGGGGTTGCAAGATACGCTTGTGCGCTCTAAAGCGAACATTCAACGTGTTGTGGAACAAGCGCGTTTTGATGGCCAGAAGGTGATTGATAACGAGTTGCATCTCAAATTGGATAAAGCCGATATTCGTCGCTTCTCTATCCCAGGTTTGAATGTTCATCGTCTCAGTGACCGAGCGGAACAAATTCGTTTGGATTTCC
>NZ_JAWOTW010000820.1:0-517 GCF_033339075.1 Vibrio sp. 970 | reverse complement strand
ATTAACTGATGTCATTCGCTTGAAATAGAAAGAGCAGCCTAGAGCTGCTCTTTTCTTTTAAGAGGATAACATTATCCACGATGGATATTGTCATTCGCCTGTTTCAGTAAGTTTTGGCTCTCGTTCATAAATTGCTGAGAGTATTGGCCAAACCAATCACTCACCTGCTCAAAACTTTCTACAAATTTAGCCTTGTCTTTGCTGTCTAAAATCGCAAGCGCTTCCCCAAAGCGTTGATGGAAACGCTTGATCATATCGATGTTCTCTTGCGATGCGAGAATGATGTCACCGTAGAGATTTGGATCCTGACCGAACAGACGCCCCACCATTGCTAATTCAAGACGATAAATTGGCGAGCTCAGTTTCAACAGTTGCTCAATATTCGGGTTCTCTTTGCTAAGGTGCATTCCGTAAGCAAATGACGTGAAGTGGCGCAGCGCTTGGATTAACGTCATGCCATGGTCGTGCTCTTGCGCATCAATCTGACACAAGCTCGCGCCCCAAATACCAAACTGTT
>NZ_JAWOTW010000819.1:0-517 GCF_033339075.1 Vibrio sp. 970 | reverse complement strand
ACCGTTTCGGTCGAGGTTACATGCTGCGTAGCGGCCATCGGAAAGTACGATCCCTGCTGGACCATCCCAAGGCTCCATGTGTTTGGAGTTGAAATCATAGAAGGCTCGTAGATCGGGATCCATATCTGGGTGATTTTGCCATGCTGGTGGAACAAGCATTCGCATGGCTCGGAAGATATCCATGCCGCCGGCCAAGAATAGATCCAACATGTTATCCAGACTTGAAGAATCCGAACCAGTCTCATTTACAAACGGAGCTGCGGTTTGTAAATCGGGCAGCAATGGGGAAGAGAACTTATAAGCACGCGCTCGGGCCCATTGGCGGTTGCCTTCAATGGTATTGATCTCACCGTTGTGAGCAAGATAACGGAACGGCTGCGCCAGTGGCCAGCGAGGTTGAGTGTTGGTTGAAAAACGCTGGTGGAACAGGCAGATAGCGGATTCCATGCGTAGATCAGCAAGATCAAGGTAGAAGCGAGGCAAATCTGCAGGCATGCACAAACCTTTGTACACCAGC
>NZ_JAWOTW010000818.1:0-517 GCF_033339075.1 Vibrio sp. 970 | reverse complement strand
GCGTTTAAGTCCGCATCGATCGCCATTTGTTTGCCCGGTAGGGCATCCAATGTAAAACGCGCGGAGACTTCTGAAATACGTTCGCCACCTTTGGTGATAACCACAAAGTTAATGATCATCAAGATGAGGAAGACGACTAAACCGACTGCGTAGTTACCGCCAATTACAACGTTACCAAACGCCTCGATAACATTACCTGCCGCATTGCCCCCTTCATGACCATGAAGTAAAACGACACGGGTGGACGCAACGTTCAGCGCCAAACGCAACAACGTCGCGATCAGCAGCACCGTTGGGAACGCGGCGAAATCTAACGGGCGGCGTGTATATACCGTCACCAACAACACCACCATGGCTAAGGCGATGTTAAAGGTGAAGAACATATCCAGTAGGAACGCGGGTATCGGTAATACCACCATCGCAAGGGTGGCCAAAACCATGACAGGCGCGCCAATAGCTGGCATCTCACGCTGACGAATTCGTGGCAATTTATCTGCAAACGGCAGGCTTAACTTCA
>NZ_JAWOTW010000817.1:0-517 GCF_033339075.1 Vibrio sp. 970 | reverse complement strand
TGTCGCTCGGTTTGATTCGATATGAGCGGGATAGGCGTTGCTTTCCCCATCTCTAAATAACAATTCATAACCGAGCGTCTGTCTTTTACGGTTAAAAATCGGCTGACGAGCGACATACGTTGTATTCATGCGATAGAACTACCTATAAATGGCTTAGGATTTTGCAGCCGCTAATAATGCGCCACAACCCATAAACATTGAACCGAATACTTTGTTAATTTTACCCATGATCTTGTCTGAACGGATAAAGCGTCCCATCTGCGCCGCCAACGTGGTGTAACCCAGCATTACGCACGCATCAATCACCACTGTCGTCACCCCTAGCGCCAACAATTGCGTCAGTTGGTCTTTTGCAGGGTCGATAAACTGTGGGAACAACGCCACCAAAAAGACGATCGATTTAGGGTTAGTCAGGTTAATTAAAACGGCTTTATACAATAATGCGCTACCTGACATCTCTTTGTAACTCTCATCGGCAATCAAGCCTGAAGTATCACGCCATTTCTGAATACCCAAC
>NZ_JAWOTW010000816.1:0-518 GCF_033339075.1 Vibrio sp. 970 | reverse complement strand
ATTCAGCTCAATCTCGCGTTTTCGCTGCTGCATCCGGTTCTTACGGTCAGGGTTTGTACCTAGCAGCGGTTTCCGGCTCGAACGAAAACATGAACTTCGACGGTAAAACTCGTCTAGCTGAAAGCGACGCGTACGAAGCGTTGATCGCTTATGCACTGCCTAATAGCCTAAACCTGAGCATCAACTACGAAATGGTTGAAGGCAAAGACGTGAAAGGCGCGAAGACAGAAACGGCGCGTGAAGAAATGGCGCTGCAAGCAGAATACAACTTCACACCTAAGTTTGTGGGTTATGCGGGTTACCAGTTTGACTTGAACGATGCTAACAGTCGCCAACCTGAATACAAAGCTGATGACAAATGGGCACTTGGTGCACGTTACTACCTATAATTGTCGTTACAGTTATCGATTCAAAAGCCAGCATGATGCTGGCTTTTTTCGTTTTTTCGAAGAATCAACATGCGTTTCAAACTGATGACACAAAACATAAAACGGGCTGAATGTCTTATTTTGGATACT
>NZ_JAWOTW010000815.1:0-518 GCF_033339075.1 Vibrio sp. 970 | reverse complement strand
GTTGATTGTGTTCCCAATCCGCCACTTGCGTGTGTTCGCCATCGATTGCTGCGGTCAGTATCCACTGCCCATTTCGCTGTTGTATATCAAAGTAACCAGCAAATCGACGGCACGTCGTGAAGCCAAACAAGGTGTAACCAGCAGAATCCTCAATCACTAGATAGTTGTAGTAACGCTTGGATGCATGTTGCGAGTACACGCGGTATGGGGGAATGTTGTCGGGGCAGCGACCTATTTCAAGAGGATGCGTGATCGTTCCTGACGTTTGTGCCAACATTTGAAAACCATCCCCAATCACGTTGGCTTCGTGCTCGTATAAAAACGGCATTTCGAACAGCACTTCACGGTCAGTAAAGGTCTTCTTGTGCAGCCCAGAGAAAGAGAAATGGGCTTGATTACCAATCACATCCACGTGCAGATCGTTATCGGTGATCGTCACTTCGGAATGGTTGGCTAACTGAATGGTCTGAGCCATATTGCATCTACTCACTGATTATTATTGTTTTGTGTCCAATTGA
>NZ_JAWOTW010000814.1:0-519 GCF_033339075.1 Vibrio sp. 970 | reverse complement strand
CTACATAAATTGCGTAAAATGTTTCTAAATGTAATTAATTGAAACGAGCCGAAATAAAGTTGATGCATTTGAAATCATTTTCAGATATTCATTCACCCCGCAATATAAGCAACCTCTAATCATCAATGTGATGTATGACTCATTCGTTTGCCAATTTTGACCAATAAACTCATCAATAAAGGCGGAATTGTTGCTTAGAGCTGAACAAACTCTCCCCGATTAACCATGAAAACGAATCGCTTTCACTGTAATGCTCGTATTTCGACTATTTTTTTAAAAAAAATGGGTTATCATTCAGATAATTCAAAGCCTTCGACCGAGAGGATGAGCATGATTTCTAAATGGGCGAAACGTTTTTACCAAATGGCTGAACTGGTGGCGTCTTGGAGTAAAGACCCTTCAACGCAGGTAGGTGCGGTGATCACTAAACAGAACCGCATTGTTTCTGTTGGCTTTAACGGTTATCCACACGGTGTTTCGGACAGTGTAGACACCGACGAACGTGAACTGAAATACTTA
>NZ_JAWOTW010000813.1:0-519 GCF_033339075.1 Vibrio sp. 970 | reverse complement strand
CGATATGACAAAAATTTAGCTTTAGGTCGCCATTTTCTGGCCATAGTTGAGCTATGTTATCGATACTACGAATTGTTACTTTTGGCGAAATTAGGAGGATGAATGGAGAAGATTTCCAATAAAGCGTCAATATGGCTCGGGCTGTGTCTGATAATAGGTTTAGGAGTATTGGGCTTTTTTATTCAGCAAACAGCAGTCAAATACAAAGCCTATGAGCGAGTGGTAACGGTGAAGGGAGTGTCTGAGCGAGAATACCCGGCAGATACCGTCATTTGGCCAATCCAATTTACGGTAGCCAGCAATGATATGGGCGCGATGTTTGATGACATAGACCAACAAACGCGTTTGATTCTCGATTTTTTAACCGCAAAAGGCTTAACTGACAAAAACATCTCGCTGTCTTCGCCTTCAGTGATAGACCGTAAAGCGCAGCAATATGGTGGTGAGCAAGATATTGAGTATCGTTATTTAGCATCCCGAACGGTCACGGTTTACAGCCAAAATATCAATGTGGTTCGT
>NZ_JAWOTW010000812.1:0-519 GCF_033339075.1 Vibrio sp. 970 | reverse complement strand
GAATCTCAGGTTTCTGAGCGATACCTAACCCCATCGAGAATGACAACGCCATAATCAGAATCGCGCGGCGGTCGAGATCAACACGCGAGATAATGCGCACGCCTGCAGCGGCAATGGTGCCGAACATCACGATGGTAGCGCCACCAAGTACAGGCTCTGGGATCAGCTGAACAAAACTGGCCACGCCCGGGAATAGACCAAGAATCACTAACATGCCCGAGATAAAGTAACCCACGTAACGGCTTGCGACGCCCGTTAGCATGATAATGCCGTTGTTTTGACTGAAGGTAGAGTTTGGAAAGCTGTTGAATACCGCAGCGATAGCCGAGTTCAGACCGTCCGCTAATACCCCACCTTTGATGCGCTTCATGTAAATAGGGCCTTTAACCGGCTCGCCAGATACTTCAGACGTTGCGGTAATGTCGCCGATCGCTTCCAACGCCGTGATAAAGAAAATCAGCACGAGAGGGATAAACAGTGACCAGTCAAATGACAAGCCGTACTGCATCGGAATCGGTA
>NZ_JAWOTW010000811.1:0-519 GCF_033339075.1 Vibrio sp. 970 | reverse complement strand
GGTGCGGCAGTTCAAACCAAGGTACCAATTGGTCACCTGTGACTTCTTGCGGAGGCAGTTTGCAGTCCATATCTAAACGACCATCAGAAAAGCAGAAACGCATTCTTGTAAAGGCATTGATGATATAGCGATAGCGATCCAGACCTTCCAGTGAGTCATCCCAAAGATCTGGTAAGTTGCTGTACATGTTTTTTAGCAACCACGGCAACTCTTCGCCTTGGATAATATGTTCTACTTCGCGAGCGCATTGTCTGGCTGTTTCTAAATCCCATTGCGGTGAGATACCCGCATGACACATCACAAACTCGTCGTGCTCTGCCAGAAGAGGTTGTTTAGCTAGCCAAGAGAGCAGTTCTTCGCGGTCTTTAGCGAGGAAAATAGGGGTCGTTTTATCTTTGTCTTTTCGCTTTTTCAGGCCGTACGATACTGCCAGTAAATGTAAGTCATGATTGCCGAGTACGACTTTTGCGCTGTCACCGAGTGACTTTACGAAGCGCAGTGTTTCGAGTGATTTTGGGC
>NZ_JAWOTW010000810.1:0-519 GCF_033339075.1 Vibrio sp. 970 | reverse complement strand
CCATGTGGTGCTTAATTTGACCGGTTTCCATCAAGCTGTCTGCCATCATGCCATTATCAACACAATGAACGAACATAGAACGTTTCACTAATTGGTACGTCCAACCACCTGGACATGCACCTAAGTCAACGCCCCACATGCCTGGCGCTAAACGCTCATCCCACTCATCTCGCGGAATAAATACGTGGAAAGCTTCTTCCAGTTTTAGCGTTGAACGGCTTGGTGCGTCTGCTGGGAATTTCAAGCGAGGGATACCCATAAAGAACTGCGAGTTGTTGCCTGGTAGTGAGTAACCCACATAACAATGACCCGGTGCGACAAAACAGATGTGTAGCACTGGCTTCTTCGCGTTGTCTTTATTCCACATCAAACCTTTACCACGCAACGCTTGGCGCATTGGTACGGTGAACTTGCGGCAGAACTTCAATAGCTCTTTTGCTTCGTTCGTGTCTGGCGTTTCGATACGTAGATCGCCACAACGTGGGAACGATTCAAACTCTGACAACTCAGCCAGAATTG
>NZ_JAWOTW010000809.1:0-519 GCF_033339075.1 Vibrio sp. 970 | reverse complement strand
TCTTTAGAACGGTTTAGTCGCTCTGCAAGATCTTGAATCTCTGTGGGCATGTTGTCTGATTTTGACTTGGACTTTTGAGTACTGCTTTGGCGCTGGGGTGGCCTCGAATCACTATCAACCAATGCGATTGATTTATCCTGTAACTCCGAAGAAAGCTGCGTTAAGTGATCGCGCTCGTCGACATTGACTGAAAACCAAACTATGCCCGCCAAAACGGCGGACACAGTGATTAGTAAGCTGAGCTTCATGGCTTGATCACGGCGCTGACAGGGAAGTGATCCGACAGGTTGTAATGTTTCCACAACCCCTCTGCCGTTGAACGTGGAACATCAACGCGGTTGTCGTTAAACGATTTCACGCCATATTCGTTGCTCACCATGACGTAATCGAGGTATTCCACATTTTCGCCACCAGATAGCGCTTCGCCTGCGAAGTTATTGATACGAGGGTCGAACGTAGACGCTGTATAGCCAGAGTATTGAGGCTCCATCGCACTTAGGTTTGCGATCATCTGCTGGT
>NZ_JAWOTW010000808.1:0-519 GCF_033339075.1 Vibrio sp. 970 | reverse complement strand
CGTAACGCCAATTGGTGAAAGTGATGCAGCTCTGCCTGAGTGTGAGCAATCCGCGCTAGAATTACTTGAGCGCGCTATCAAGCTTTGTAACGAACGTCGTCGTGACGAAGTTTAATGAACGTTCGTTAACATAGATGATATTGCAAAGGGAGCATTGCGCTCCCTTTTTGACAATTAAATAAACGAAACTAAGCCGCTTAGCTTAAGCCATAAAGCCAAGGTTAGATGTGGTGAAATTACGGATGTTCGGGAATACGTATTCCAATGCGGCATTGTCACTCACGCCCATCCACTGTGCGAGAGTTGAGCCAACTTGGTCTGCGGCAATAGCCGGAATCAATCGACCTTTTGAGTAATCATCTTGCCCTCCAAGTGTTAACTCTGGCCACGTACCGATCGGCGCACTGCCATTTACCGCACCACTTATCAATAACTGATGACCGCCCCAGCCGTGATCGGTACCGTTACCATTATTGGTCATTCGTCGACCAAAGTCAGACATCGTAAACGTGGTCACGT
>NZ_JAWOTW010000807.1:0-519 GCF_033339075.1 Vibrio sp. 970 | reverse complement strand
AGCGGAAAAAGCAAAAGAAAAAGCGCAAGTAGGCAAAGCTGAAGAAAGTATCCTAGACTCAATACCAAACTCTTTACCGGCGCTTTCTCGTGCTACAAAGATTCAGAAAAAATGTGCGAAATACGGATTCGATTGGGATTCGCTTGGGCCAGTAGTCAGTAAGGTTCAAGAAGAAGTGGATGAGGTGATGGAAGAAGCGCTTCAAATCGAACCAGATGAAGAGAAAGTCGAACTTGAGTTAGGGGACTTGTTGTTTGCCACGGTCAACTTAGCACGTCATCTTGGCAAAGACCCAGAAGTGGCATTAAGCAAAGCGAACATTAAGTTTGCCAAGCGTTTTAAGCAAGTTGAAGGTAAGGTCGTGCAATCAGGAAGAACACTCACCGAGTGTACGTTGTCAGAACTCGACAATTTTTGGAATGAAGTGAAAAAAGAAGAGTGAAGTTGCAGACAAAATAGTCACAGCGCGATTTATGGGACAAGTCTGACTCAGAACATAAATAAGCACTTTGCTTTGTC
>NZ_JAWOTW010000806.1:0-519 GCF_033339075.1 Vibrio sp. 970 | reverse complement strand
TGCTGAGCTTATTTGCTACGGCGCGCTTTTACTGCTTCAGAAAGCTGACGAAGTACCGTTTCCGTATCGTCCCAACCGATACATGCATCAGTAATCGACTGACCGTAAGTTGCCACTTTACCATCCACTAAATCTTGGCGGCCTTCAACCAAATGAGACTCGATCATCACGCCAAAGATTGCATCTTCACCACCAGCGATTTGCTCTGATACATCATCAGACACTAGCATTTGACGTTTGAACTGCTTAGAGCTGTTCGCGTGGCTAAAATCGATCATCACTTTCTTCGGTAGACCTGCCGCGTCCAACTCGTCTTTGATTTGAGCAACGTGTGCTGCACTGTAGTTTGGTTCTTTACCACCACGTAAAATGATGTGGCAGTCTGGGTTACCTGCGGTTTCAACAATCGCTGAATGACCGTACTTCGTTACCGATAGGAAATGGTGAGAAGCGCTTGCAGAACGAATAGCATCACTCGCGATTTTAATGTTACCGTCAGTACCGTTTTTGAAACCAACC
>NZ_JAWOTW010000805.1:0-520 GCF_033339075.1 Vibrio sp. 970 | reverse complement strand
AAGATAGCCAATGACGGCACGTAACTAAGAATGACCCAAGCCCAATGCCCACTTTCAACCGGCTGCCATTGTGGAATAAATGGCAGCAACGTGAGACGAACCACCAAAATACCCATCACGATTTTGACCGCCCAACTTGCTGGGCGAAAGAACCCGGCTTGGATTTGCAGTGCCATCACCGCGACTTGTATCGAAATGGCAGTGGTGAGCCAAGTGTCGCTTAACCAAACGAAAGCGACGCCAGAAATCAGAGCGTGAACGACCGCTGAACATTCAAGTGCAAGAGAGCGAAGGCGCTGGCTAAGGAACGCATAATAGGCTGCGATGAGCGCGCAGAACAACGTCCAGTACAGGGCGTAACCGTGCATGAATTCGTCAGCATAAAACAACGTGACCAAACCCATCGTTGGTGCTAGCACCAACAAAAGCACGTTGCTGATTTGCGAACGGTGACTCAAAGATTGGCAATAGGTTCTAAAGCCAAGCAGCGCAAGACTCACCGCCAGTGCGAATATAATGC
>NZ_JAWOTW010000804.1:0-520 GCF_033339075.1 Vibrio sp. 970 | reverse complement strand
CAGATCCCACTTAGGGTAGTTTCCGCGACCAATTTCGGCATACAAATCATTCGTAAGGTGATTGAAGTCTTTACCCTGCATTTCCGTCACTTCATTAGGACGAAGACTCTTAATGCCTTGTTGGCTCTTCCATTGGAACTTCACATAGTTCGCATCACCTTGTTGGTTGATCCACTTGTAAGCGTGAACGCCAAAGCCATCCATTGTGCGATAGCTCGCTGGCGTACCAAGATTGCTGTACACCCAAGTCAGCATGTGAGTCGCACTTGGTTCATGGCTAAAAAAGTCAAAGAATCGGTTTGGATCCTGAACGTTGTTCACTGGTGACGGTTTCAGAGAGTGCACCATATCCGGAAACTTAATCGAATCACGGATGAAGAACACAGGCAGGTTATTCCCTACCAGATCCCAGTTACCCTGTTCAGTATAAAATTTGGTTGCAAAACCTCGTGGATCACGCAGCGTCTCTGGCGATCCTTTTGAGTGAATAACGGTCGAAAAACGAACGAAAACAGGAGTC
>NZ_JAWOTW010000803.1:0-520 GCF_033339075.1 Vibrio sp. 970 | reverse complement strand
CATGAAAAAAGATCTGAGCAATTGCATCTTGATGTTCCCACAACGCCGTAAGCGCGAAAAGATCGAGCATCACACCAAGTACACCAAAAACAACTGAAACCACGATCGCTAATCCTAGTAGCTCTCGAATAAAAAATTTGTATGCCATCATACTAATTCCTTCTAGCAATATTCGACCTTACGTTACGCCCCTCATCACCTATCTATTTTGATTATTATCAACTTCATTTCACTACGAATAAGAACTTAGTTTTATAAAAAAGCGCTTGTATAAATGGGGAAAGTGGTTGCAAAGCAACCACGTTGTTTAGCTAAGTAGAGCCGAAGTTAATGGAGTTACTGCTTCGCTGCTACACTTGAGCAATAGATTTAAAAATAGCTTTTTAGGAATCCATATCACATTATGAATTTCCCTTTTTTACATTGACCCCGTCATTACCAAGCAATGACATTTGGTCTCGACTCTGAGACTAATCTTCGATGTTTATCAGCAGTGTAAACACAAGAGGTCAATATGAAA
>NZ_JAWOTW010000802.1:0-520 GCF_033339075.1 Vibrio sp. 970 | reverse complement strand
AAGCGACCGAGCTGCGCCAACACATCCACTTGGTAAGTAAAACCCACATCGTTGAGCTGCAAGTCAATGTCCATCTGCCAAGGCGCATGACCGGAAACCAAGCTCAACCAACGTTCACCCAAATAAGGCTTGAGAGGCTCTACATCCCAATCACCTAAAGTATTGATGGTCACGTTGTAGCCTTGGTCCGCACTTTCGCCGTGGAAATCGAGTGAAATAGGCTGCGAGAGTAACTCTGCTGACAAGCCAGATGTCGTCACCACATCGTTGTCGAACTGAATGCGGCCTGTGGCTTTTTCTAGCGTCATTGGCGGCGCATCAATATCAACACGGTTGTCTTTCAAATCCGCATAACCCCAAGCTCGCGCGTCTTTTTCCATATCAAAAGGAATGTTGAGCTGGAACTCGGAATACACCGGGCCACTGACTTGCAAGGCCGTCAAAGCGGCACCAACCGAGTCAACCAGCGGCGTAGCCATCATGTAGTCGCGAACTTCATTACCCGGAGCTGTGGCTTTAG
>NZ_JAWOTW010000801.1:0-520 GCF_033339075.1 Vibrio sp. 970 | reverse complement strand
CGTCGCCACCAAGATGACGTTGAATCGCAACCCATAGTCGATTGTTATGGTGTTGATTGAGCCAGCGCCCCCAGTAATGGTCACTCGCTTGATGGGTAGGAAGCCACAATACTAAGCAGTGACGAATCGACATCAGATCCCACTCAGAAAGCTGATAACTGCCTTTTTCGCTGCGTCGTCTCGCGTTAGTGATGATACGGCACATCTCAGCATAAGCTTTACGGCAGGGGCAAAGTAGGACTATTTGGCACTCTTCGTTGAGCCAGAACATACTGCCGACGATCTGTTTGATATCAAGTTTATGCTGCTCAATCGTTGCATGGGCTTTGACCACGCCAGCGACCGAGCACTCATCAGTAATCGCGATGGCATGGTAGCGATAAAAAGCCGCTTGCAACACAAGCTCTTCTGCATGAGAAGCGCCAGTGAGGAAAGAGAAATTAGACTGACAAAATAATTCTGCGTAACTCATAACGACTTAACAAAAATAGCCATGAAGAAACCAATGTTTATGTTGATC
>NZ_JAWOTW010000800.1:0-520 GCF_033339075.1 Vibrio sp. 970 | reverse complement strand
GGTTGTACTTGAGAATATCACTAATGAGTTCCGCTTTTTGTGTCGGCGTTTCATACTTCAGTGCATCTTTTTGACCGACCGCTTGGCGCATAAATTTCATTTCTTCATCAGTCATTCCAGATTGAGCGTATTCATTCAGCTCATTTTCCATCTCGATAATCGATGCGACCGTCGAATCGGCACGAACTTGCGCGGTAAATACAACCGAACCGGTTTCAGGATTCCCCGAGAAGTAACCGTAAGCACCGTAGGTGTAGCCTTTGTCTTCACGCAGGTTTTGGTTGATGCGACTGTTAAAGTTACCCGCTAGGTTAAAGTTCGCGAGCTGGCTTAGATAAAAGTCACCCGTGGCATCATAAGGCATGCCTTGACGAACCATCATAACCACACTTTGCGGTGCCCCTAGTTTATCGACAAGATGAATTTTCTGCTCACCTAATGCTGGTATTGTTTGAGGAGCATAAAGTGGTGCCGCTTCATCTTTCCATTCAGCCCAAAACGCAAGCTTCTGCTCAATGTC
>NZ_JAWOTW010000799.1:0-521 GCF_033339075.1 Vibrio sp. 970 | reverse complement strand
CCAAGTAGCCTGCTTTGGGTATGTAGGACGAGAAAGTAGAAACCCCGCGCTAAACAGTGCGGGATTTCTTTATTTGTTCTAACCGTCTTTACTGTGTTGCCAGAGAGGTTAGCTTAGATAGGCATCACTCGGTTTCGACCGAGTTGTTTTGCTTCATAAAGCTGTTTATCGGCTTTGTTGACTAATGAATCTACGGTGTCACCAACTTCGAACTCTGCCACACCAAAAGAAGCAGTAATGCTATGAACTTGTGTGCCCGAGCGTTTATCACGTACGCGCAGCTTTTCAATCATGCGGCGTAGGGTATCTGCATATTGGCGGGCGATTCGTAGGGATTTGTTTGGCACAATTAACGCAAATTCTTCGCCGCCGAAGCGGTACGCACTCACGCCATCGCGACAGCTCTGTTGCAGTCGACGCGCGATCGCTTTCAATACTGTGTCACCAAATAGGTGCCCATAGTTATCGTTAAACGCTTTAAAGTGGTCGATATCCAGCAAGATGAGAGTCATCGCCTGATT
>NZ_JAWOTW010000798.1:0-521 GCF_033339075.1 Vibrio sp. 970 | reverse complement strand
CACTGCACTCGGTCAATCGTAAACGGCACAAGACCAATGGTAAGAATGGCATCGTCTTCTGCATTTAAGCCCGTCGTTTCAAAATCTACCGAGACAAACGGCACCTCTTTTAATGGCGTATCCCCATTCACCATAGGAGTCGAATAGTATCGCTTCAACCGTTGATCTTGCGCTTGCTCTGCCAACTGCTCAAACAATACTGACCACTCCGGCGTTTGCGAAGTATCGAGCAGCGGTGTACTCGCCTTACTTTTTGCCAACCACATCATTTACTGCTTCTTTGGTAGCGGAACTTAATGAAGTTCTGCGCATTGCTTAGAATTTGGAATGCCGCTTTCAGATTACGACGTTCGAAATCGGACATGTTTTCTGGCTCGATGTTGTTATCTGGCTCGTCGCCATTTTCAATATCCAAGGCTTGGTGACGGATTCGAACCATATAGATAAGCTCCATCGCATCTCGCAAGTCCATTCCTCGCCCTTTTGGCAGAATCCCGGCGTCATTAATGTCGTCTAATCGA
>NZ_JAWOTW010000797.1:0-521 GCF_033339075.1 Vibrio sp. 970 | reverse complement strand
CGCAGGAAACAACTTACTGATACCCGCACCAAAACCTATAATCGAAATGTAGTAAATCACATTCCAAATCCAATAGGTTTTGCGATCGATACGTCCGTGAAACGAAAACAGTAACTCTTTAGTCGACATCAATTTTTATCCAAAAATAGAAAGAATACAGAGTAGCCGAGTCGGGTTAATTTGGGAAGAAACAACAAGTCGTGAACAACGTCGGCCAAGCCTTATATTCAGTTCACCACTTTTTGAAAGCTGTCCACATCCATATCTCGAATGTTAACCGTTAAACTGTGCACATGACTTGCCTGTTCTTGAAGCACAACCATTAAAGCTCGCGATAATTCTCGCTTTTGTTCAGGCGTTCGGCCAGACAACAAATCAAAATTGATATGGATAAAATCGAGGCTGTCACCCGCTTCACCAATTAGCCAGTTATGACATCTTAACGTTCTTGATTTCACAGAGGCCAACTCAAAAAGGCCACTCTCTAACGCAGCTTTATGTAAGTCTTCCAGCAAACCTTG
>NZ_JAWOTW010000796.1:0-521 GCF_033339075.1 Vibrio sp. 970 | reverse complement strand
AATGCTGACCGTCGATATGCCATCAGTCGGACACAGTTCTCATTGGCCTTTGACGGAAGATTCAAGCTGTCTTCATCAAGCCGTGTTGAATGAGCTTTATTCCATTCCTTACGTTGATCATCACAAAGTTGGTTTGGTCGGTTTCCGTTTTGGTGGCAATGCCATGGTTCGTCTGTCTTTTCTTGAGCAAGAAAAGATCAAAGCGTGTGTGGCACTAGGCGCACCGGTGCATGATCTGTTTACCTCACCGAAAAAGCTGCAAAAAATGCCGAAGATGTATCTGGATATGCTGGCTTCTCGTTTGGGTAAAAGCGCAGTTGATATCAACAGCATGGCTGGGCAGATGATGGCTTGGTCATTGAAAGTTCAAGGCTTCTTGAGCAGTCGTAAAACTAAGGTGCCAATTTTAGCGCTGAGCTTAGAAGGTGACCCCGTTTCTCCTTACAGTGACAACCAGTTAGTCGCGCTATTTAGCCACTATGGGCAAGCGAAGAAGATCAGTTCCAAGACAATTACAAAAG
>NZ_JAWOTW010000795.1:0-521 GCF_033339075.1 Vibrio sp. 970 | reverse complement strand
AGCTTTCGTGTCCATGCTTGAACCACTTAATTAAGCTATAAATTCCGACCAGAAAAGCGATGAAGGTAAATAAAGAGAGGATGTCAGCTTGACGTTGTTGCGTTCTCGTCCATTGAGGTTGGCGCGGCATAAATACACTGCGCCACAGCGTGGCTGGATTCATGTCAATCTTCCTTGATTGATTTCTTATTAGACATCCGACCACGATAGTTTTGCAACATTTTTACAACAAATTTATTCCTTAAATCTGTCTGAGGTGTCTCATTTTTAGTACGGTGAGAGTCTAGCGATAACGCCCTTTTCTCGCACTGCTTGCTTTACCTGCGAGCGCAACCAAGGTCTTGTTCGTATTGGCATGACAAATTGCCACACCGAGTGCATCCGCGGCATCGGCTTGAGGCTTCGCAGGTAATTTTAACATGTGCTGCACCATGTGCTGAACTTGCACTTTGTCTGCACCACCAGTCCCCACTACAGCTTGCTTAATTAGACGTGCAGCATACTCATACACAGGAAGATCC
>NZ_JAWOTW010000794.1:0-521 GCF_033339075.1 Vibrio sp. 970 | reverse complement strand
TTGTATGAGGGCGCGGATGAAGACTTCCTGCATTATCGAATCAGTCAGGTGCAATACTTGGGCGAGCGTCTACGGGAGGGGGGAATTCCAATCCAATATCCAACTGGTGGCCATGCGGTGTTTGTTGATGCGGCGAAAATATTGCCGCACATTCCAGCCGATCAGTTCCCAGCACAAGCCTTGTGCAATGCGTTGTATCTGGAGGCTGGGATTCGAGCTGTTGAGATTGGCTCATTGTTGCTCGGACGTGACCCTGAAACGGGTGAACAGAAAGCCTCTGAGCTTGAATTAATGCGCTTAACGATTCCACGTCGAGTCTATACTAACGACCACATGGACTACATCGCGGATGCGTTGATCGAGTTGAAGAACCGAGCTCATGAATTGAAAGGTTTGACGTTCGAATATGAGCCTCCGGTTTTACGTCACTTTACGGCTCGCTTCCGTGAAATTGATTAACCTGAAGTAGGTTTGACACCTAGATAACTAGGTATCTAGGTACTTAAGTAAAGGGCAAAAGG
>NZ_JAWOTW010000793.1:0-521 GCF_033339075.1 Vibrio sp. 970 | reverse complement strand
GGGCGTTGAGTTCCGCATGAATGTGGAAGTCGGCCAAGATGTGCAGATGCAAGAACTGCTTGATGAATACGATGCGGTTTTCTTAGGTGTGGGCACATACAAATACATGCGCGCCGGTTTGGAAAATGAAGACGCGCCGGGCGTTTATGACGCCCTACCATTTTTGATTTCCAATACCTATAAGGTTATGGAGCTAGAACATAACCAACCGTTTATCGATATGGCTGGCAAAAAAGTCGTAGTGCTTGGTGGTGGTGATACCGCGATGGACTGCGTGCGAACTTCGATCCGTCAAGGCGCATCTAACGTGATTTGTGCCTACCGTCGTGATGAAGAAAACATGCCAGGCTCCCGTCGAGAAGTGAAAAATGCCAAAGAAGAGGGCGTGAAGTTCATGTTTAACCTTCAGCCTTTAGGTATTGAGGTTGATGCGTATGGCAAAGTTTCAGGCGTGAAAGTGGTCAAAACTGCTTTAGGCGAGCCTGATGACGCAGGTCGCCGTCGCCCAGAACCTGTAGAAG
>NZ_JAWOTW010000792.1:0-522 GCF_033339075.1 Vibrio sp. 970 | reverse complement strand
TAAAGTAGTCGCTTACTTTATGCATAATCCTGAAAAAGTCATTTCACGCACGGAGCTTGTGGAGCACATTTACAAGCAAGACTTTGATCGTGACTCCAACACAATTGAAGTATTTATCGGTCGTATTCGTAAGAAAATCGCTCCAAAAATCATAAAAACCGTGCGTGGCTTAGGGTATCAACTGAATGCCGAATAAGAACAAACTGCCGCTGCATGCCTTAAAACGCTTAAGTATCAAAAGCCGATTGGTGTTGGCGGCGGTTGTGTGGCTCACCGCCATGATCCTTGCTGCGGGTGTCACCATTCCTACCCAAGTTTATAACTATATGGTGGACGACACGCGCTCCCAACTGAGCATCTTTATGGATGAAATCGCCGCACAATTGGAAGTCGATCATACAGGCCATCTTTCGTTAGCTGCTCAACTGTCGGATCCTCGCTTTAGTCGCCCGTACAGCGGCTTATATTGGAGTGCATCGACAGATACAAGCCTCGAACGCTCTCGCTCGTTGTGGGATAAAA
>NZ_JAWOTW010000791.1:0-522 GCF_033339075.1 Vibrio sp. 970 | reverse complement strand
GTCATTTACAGTAACGTGTTCGAGATCGAGAATAGCCACCAACATGTCTTGGTGTCGACGAGGGATAAGTCCGCCAGCTTCATTTACGACCGTGCGTAACTCTTCCGAACTCAGATGATCCTCTACCGTGTGATCAGCTTTCACGCCAAGCAAACGAATGAAACCATTAGTAATAAAGTTCACCAGCATTACGAGCGGTGATAGCACTTTCATTAGGATAGTGAGCAAGATGCTGCTCGCGTAGGAAACACGCTCTGGATACAGCGCTGCAACGGTTTTTGGTGTGACTTCGGCAAACACCAAGACAACCATAGTTAGCGCACCCGTTGCGATCGCGACACCTAAATCGCCGTATAGGCGCATGCCGATGATGGTCGCAATTGCTGAAGCGAGAATGTTCACGAGGTTGTTGCCGATAAGAATAAGACCAATCAAGCGATCTGGTCGGTCTAATAACTTTTCGACACGTTTGGCGCCCTTATGCCCACTTTTCGCTAAGTGCTTCAAGCGGTAACGGTTCAA
>NZ_JAWOTW010000790.1:0-522 GCF_033339075.1 Vibrio sp. 970 | reverse complement strand
GCTTCTTAAAGAGCCGGTAGATTACACGCCAGTATGGATGATGCGTCAGGCAGGTCGTTACTTACCAGAATACAAAGCTACGCGTGCTCAAGCGGGCGATTTCATGTCTTTGTGTAAGAATGCGGAGCTGGCGTCTGAAGTAACTCTTCAACCACTACGCCGTTTTCCTCTTGATGCAGCGATCTTGTTCTCTGACATCCTAACTATCCCAGATGCAATGGGTCTGGGTCTGCGTTTTGCTGCTGGTGAAGGTCCGGTCTTCGATAACCCAATTACTTGCAAAGCCGACGTAGAGAAAATCGGTCTGCCAGATCCAGAAGGTGAACTGCAGTACGTAATGAATGCCGTGCGTCAAATCCGTAAAGATTTGAATGGTGATGTACCTCTAATTGGTTTCTCTGGTAGCCCATGGACGCTTGCGACTTACATGGTTGAAGGTGGTAGCTCTAAGGCCTTCACGAAGATCAAGAAGATGATGTACGCAGAACCTCAAACTCTGCATCTTCTGCTGGATAAGCTAGC
>NZ_JAWOTW010000789.1:0-523 GCF_033339075.1 Vibrio sp. 970 | reverse complement strand
GTTGGCGGTAAAGAAGCCTTGCAAGCGCTACAGTCTGGTGTGGTTGCGACCGGCTTGCCATTTACCTTTGTTCTACTGTTGATGTGTGTGAGTTTGGTGAAAGGTTTACGTACCGAGCTTTCCGCTTACCGCTAATCGATGTTGATAAATTAATACTCAATGCCGAGCATTCATTTGCTCGGCATTTTTATTTCTGCTTTTCTTTTTAAGAAATTCCGTTACAGTTTGGGCTTCTTTTTCATCACTCAACTGCATTATGTCGCTTGCTAAACTTATTCTCATTCGTGGTCTTCCTGGCTCAGGAAAAACAACCTTGGCGAAACAATTGGTGATAGATTTCGATGCGAAGCATTTCGAAGCCGACATGTATTTTGAGAATGAGAAAGGCGAGTACCACTTCAATCCGTCTTTGCTTCCGCAAGCGCACGAATGGTGTTTTGAACAAACGCGAAAATGGTTGAACAAAGGGAAAATCTTGATTGTGAGTAATACCTTTGTACGACATTGGGAAATGAAGCGGTAT
>NZ_JAWOTW010000788.1:0-523 GCF_033339075.1 Vibrio sp. 970 | reverse complement strand
CAGCCAATAGACCTGATTTGCCAACTGCGCCGACCATGCTTCAATCATCTCTTTATCGGTGGCGTAGCGAGTAAAATCGTAACGACGAATGATTTCTCGCAGTGTTTTATCTTGTTGGTGCTTTAAGCCGTACTCATCTGCTCTCGCCATCGCGCCGAGTAAATCGACGCCAAGATACAAATACTCAGGGTGATGTTTTGTTACGGTATAACGACGTTGGCTGCGTTCGTCCTCTTTTTCTTGGTAGCGAGTCAGCCGCTCAGAGGAATATAAAATGATGTCTTCTGGTTTGACGACGTCATTCGCGAAGCGATTCAATCGGCTTGCGACTTGAGCCATGTCTGTCCAAATGGTTGCGTAGTATTTTTCATCTAAGGTTTGGCGGAACATACGCAGCCCAAAGTGGCCTTCCTTAAAAGGAGGAAGCGTGAATAACTCACGTTCGTATGTGTCGCGAATCAGCTGTGCTGATTGAGAGTAATTAAGTGCAGGCACCTCTTCTTGAGATGCCTGAACATTCAAG
>NZ_JAWOTW010000787.1:0-524 GCF_033339075.1 Vibrio sp. 970 | reverse complement strand
CGAACAATGCAAGCTAGCTTTCGATAAAAGCCTTACAATTTCTCTAGTCTAGCGTAAGCAGTCACTAACCATTTAATGCCTTCACCATTGAACGCAATTTGAACGCGACTCTGTGGACCGCTGCCTTCAAAGTTAATGATGGTGCCTTCGCCAAACTTTGGATGCATTACGCGTGAACCAAGTGAAAAGCCCGTCTCGTTGAAGTTCTCTTTCACCGCAGTTTGGCTAAAGCGACCACTGCTTGCAGGTCGGCTGACTTGCGCTTTCATCCGCACTTCGTCCAGGCACGTTTCCGGCAACTCACGAATAAAACGCGATGGCTTATGGTACTTATCTTGACCATACAAACGGCGCATTTCCGCGTAAGTGATGTAGAGTTTTTGCATCGCGCGCGTCATACCGACGTAGCACAGGCGGCGCTCTTCCTCTAACCGCCCTGCCTCTTCCGCCGACATCTGGCTTGGGAACATGCCTTCTTCAACGCCCACCATAAACACCAATGGGAATTCCAAGCCTTTTGCACT
>NZ_JAWOTW010000786.1:0-524 GCF_033339075.1 Vibrio sp. 970 | reverse complement strand
ATTCTTGGTATTCTTCATCTGAGATATCTGCTTTATTACGCGTCCACAACGCTTGAGCTTTGTTGATTTGCTCCCACTTCTTCTCATCTGTCTCTTTACCGTCTTCATCACGCACTACAGTTTGGATAGAAACAGGAATACCGATGTGATCCGAGTACTTGCTGATGACATCGCGCAAGCGCCATTCATTTAAGAACTCTTTACCTTCGTCACGCATGTGAAGAATAATGTCGGTACCACGAGATTCTTTAGTGATGTTTTCAATGGTGTACTCACCCTCGCCCGCAGAATGCCATTGCACAGCTTCATCTGCTGGCAAACCTGCTGCACGAGTGCGCACGGTCACCGCATCAGCAACGATAAATGCAGAGTAGAAACCAACACCAAATTGACCGATCAATTGCGAGTCTTTGCTTTGCTCTTCTGAAAGCTTTGAGAAGAATTCCGCGGTGCCTGATTTTGCGATGGTGCCTAAATGTTCGATAACGTCATTGCGGCTCATACCGATACCGTTATCAGAAATC
>NZ_JAWOTW010000785.1:0-524 GCF_033339075.1 Vibrio sp. 970 | reverse complement strand
GCTATTGGATTGTCTCACGAATAACTGACAAAAAGCTCACTTTACGTATTTTCAGTGTGACTTTTTTGTACATGATCAAAATCGGACGCTTGCCAAATGATTTGGCGTTTGAGCAGTTCTTTTTTGAATGAGCGAAGAAGCCTTTCTAAGTTTTGCTTTTTCCAGTCGCCGTGCTCTTGTTTGCGGCACTTATCAAAATCAATAATCCACACTTTATCTTTGTCATCGATCAAGATGTTGTGGATATTCAGGTCTGTGTGATTAACGCCAGCGTTGTGCATTTTGGCAATTTCTTGCCCTATTTTTTGATACATTCCTTCCGGTAACGGTTTTTCCTGCAAGATACTGACCAGGTCTCTTGCGTTAGGAATGCGCTCACTCAATAAATCGGCCTGATATGTCAATCCAGATTTCACAGCTCTCGCAGCAATTGGCCTTGGCACATGAACACCTGCATTAATCAGTGTAAGTAATAGTTGGAACTCTTGCGCACAACGCGTTTGCTCCCAACCTGAAAACCAATA
>NZ_JAWOTW010000784.1:0-524 GCF_033339075.1 Vibrio sp. 970 | reverse complement strand
CTGAAATCTACGACTTAGCAAAGCAAAATGATCCACAATTGCTCAGTGTAGCAGCACAGCGTGACCGAGCTTTTGAAGCAATCACCTCTAGCCGTAGTGCTCTATTACCGCAAATCAACCTAACTGCGGGTTACAACCTAACTCGTGGCGACACCGACTACGACGATAGCGCTTTAGGCAAATCATCAAACGATCAAGACGCCTTAACCGCTGGTGTTAGCTTTTCTCAAACACTTTATAACCGTGCATCTTGGATTTCTCTAGACACAGCAGAGAAAAGCGCTCGTCAAGCAGACGCTACTTACGCAGCAACCCAACAAGGTTTGATCCTTCGTGTCTCTCAAGCGTACTTCGAAGTATTGCGCGCTCAAGACAACCTAGTATTTGTTCGTGCAGAAAAAGCAGCCGTTGGTCGCCAACTAGAACAAACAAAACAACGCTTTGAAGTTGGTTTGTCGGCAATTACTGACGTTCACGACGCACAAGCTCAGTACGATGCAGTACTAGCGGATGAAGTGTTGGCA
>NZ_JAWOTW010000783.1:0-525 GCF_033339075.1 Vibrio sp. 970 | reverse complement strand
AAATGCTATTGATCGCGCCTGGTGTGCCTCATTCAATTCACTCCACATTGGTCGAAAGCAAGTGCGAGACTCATGTGATTTGGTTTAAGCGTGAGTGGATTGCCAATTTGATGTTCTATTGCGCAGAGCTTAGAAAGCTTGACCCGCTTTTAAAGGCGGCCAATAAAGGTGTGGTGTTTTCTGAACGGACAGCTCAGCACGTTGTGGATCTTCTGCATGAGCTCATGACGTTTTCTGCAATGGAGCAACTATCGAGATTTCTCCATGTTTTGTCTCTGATTGCTCACGATGAAGGAGCAAAAACACTGATGACTCACTCATACTTATCGATGAGTGAACACGAGCTACAGGAAAGAGAGCGCGTGGCAAGTGTTAACGCGTATCTCGAACAACACTTTGCAACTAAGGTGACGCTCGCAGACTTGGCGAACTACTTATCGCTGAGTGAAAGTGCGGTCACAAGATTGTTTCAAAAGCACTTTAAAGAGCCGTTTAGCCAACGTCTAATGAAATTGCGGATCAATC
>NZ_JAWOTW010000782.1:0-525 GCF_033339075.1 Vibrio sp. 970 | reverse complement strand
CTGTATTCCAAGATGAACCTTGAAGAGATGAACTTATCTGCACTAATGATTCTCAACATACACAAATCTCTAATAGAAATAAAACAGAGCAAATGGAATATGCTCCATTTTCTGTTGAAACATGTAATGAAAAAGTTACTTCCGAATGTTTTTATACGCATAGTATGCGCTATTTTTATTTGCTTATTATCTTGCGCCTAATTAAGAATAAAATCAACAAATCAAATCTTAAACCAAAAATAGAAATTTAGATTTAGAGGTACAAATTTTAATTAATATTATTAGATAAAGTAATGAGTGTATTTTTTAGCCTTTTATTTATAGCCACGAAATTAATTTCCAATTCCAGTTAATTAGATATTGGAAATGTTTGATTTGAGCTTAATAACCATCTCTGAAACAGGGGGGATTCCCCTCCATTTTTAGGTTTCACTAGAAAGTCTGAACTAAACGTACAAAATCTGTTGAGAAATCGAATAAATAATATGCAAATGAATAAATTAAGATCTTCGCAACACTCAACCA
>NZ_JAWOTW010000781.1:0-525 GCF_033339075.1 Vibrio sp. 970 | reverse complement strand
CTTTCAGCCTACAAAACTACGCTTACGGTCTAACCAGCCTAAACCTAGGCACTTACGCACTGGTTTCTCTACTAACAATGGCACCAGGCGCATTCATCTTCGCTTACATGGCGGGTGATATTGCGACAAACGGCGTGTCTGTGATGTTGCTAGTGAAATTTGCGGTTGCGGGTCTTGTGCTGTTTGGTATGTCTCTGATTCCAAAATACATCGCGAAGAAAAAAGGCATCAACATGGAAGAATTAGCGAAGTAGTCCGGTCTATCCAACATTGATGCTAAAAGAGTGCAGCTATCGTGCTGCGCTCTACCCTTTACATCATTGATAGTAATTCCCTGAATCAATTAATAAATCCTATTGGGATTCACATTGATAATACCGCGAGATAGATTACTATCCTTGTGAAGGACAGAGGCTATTCGTGAACAAACTCAGCGAAGCTTCAAACAAGAACCAGAAGAAAAACACGGACTACGTATGAAAAAGCTACTCAGTACCATTGGCATTTTAGCCACCACTTTTGCAA
>NZ_JAWOTW010000780.1:0-525 GCF_033339075.1 Vibrio sp. 970 | reverse complement strand
TTATTAAAAAAATCGAAGAATTAATTCAAAAAGGATCTCGTGGTACTGGTGAATCGAGACTATATGGGTGAAAGATATGACCAATAAAAAAGTAATGGCAGTAATGCTGGTGGTCGGTTTTACAACGTTAAATGCCAATGCCAATGCCAATGCCAATGCCAATGCCAACGACATCAGTTCAACATTAACAGAGTACTGCGCCACTGCGTTTTATGAATATTCGCATTCAATCACAGTCGGAGAAGTGACGGGCGTTGGCACACATCGCAATGGTTTTTTGCAAGTGACCGAAAAAAGCGATGACCAAGCTCTTAAACAGGCACTGATGAAAAAATCATCACTGTTAACCGATCCGAGTGAATGTTTAACCTATATCTCAAACTTAGGTATTGCACAATTTAGTGGTGAAGTGGGTGACAAGGGACAACTGGTTGCACGGGTTCACTTTGCTTTTGATCGTTTCAATCTTTCATCATTGGCTAGAGATGTGTTAAGCAGTGTGGCGCGTCAATTGGCTCTAAGTAA
>NZ_JAWOTW010000779.1:0-525 GCF_033339075.1 Vibrio sp. 970 | reverse complement strand
TTCATGAAACAAATAGAAAAGTAGTATGAATATGTGTGTTTGAACACGCAATTAGACGGCAAAAAGCATGATAAATGGGCCAGTATTGATAAATTACAACGCCTGTATAAATAAACAGTCTCATAATGTTATGAAAAGTCAGTTTCTGATAAGTGTAAAAGAGCATATGCTTACTCGCCATTATGCCAACAAAACTATCGAGAGTTACCTATTCTGGATAAAGCGCTTTATTGTATTCCACCAGTTTGCTCATCCAACGAAGTTATCTGAAGACGACGTTATTCGATTTCTCAGCCACCTCGCTATCGATGAAAAAGTTGCAGTCAAAACTCAAGCATTGGCGCTGAATGCTATTTCGTTTTTATATCGAGACTTTTTTAAAACCCCGCTTTCACTGGATATGAGGTTCCAAAAATCACTGACGGAAAAGAAGCTCCCTGTTGTTTTGACTCGCGATGAAGTCCGCAGGTTTGTGCAACATGTCGATCCGAGATATAAGCTTCACATCCAACTCCTATACGGTTC
>NZ_JAWOTW010000778.1:0-525 GCF_033339075.1 Vibrio sp. 970 | reverse complement strand
ATTTATCAGTCAGAGGGATATCTTGCGACTTATTATAATCACTAGCATAGTGCGGCTTTTGCTCTACTACAGACTTATCAAACATCTTATCGACAATGCTTTCAAATGACGCTTCAGTGTGAGAAAACTCACTTGCATAATCGTATAACTTCACTCGACCAGCGCCTTTATCGAACTTTGCGTTGTAGGCGTTATACGTTAAAAGCGCAACTCGACTTTTCTTATCCGGACCGGTTTTGAAGTTCTCCAACTCTTTAACGACTCTGGTAATTGTATCTTTTACGACCTGCATTTGAGTCTTGTTTCTTTCACCATACCATGGGTGACTCATCGATTGACTGGTATCCAATATGAAGTAGATATCAACGGGCTGAGGTAGGTATTTTCTCGTAATCGAGTCACCAGAGACCTTGAACTTGGGTTCTACACCAATTTCGTTGTGTGAGATCCACGAGTCATGCTCCGCAGTCGCGACAACGGTGAAGTCAGCAAATGGTGATAGCTCATTATTCCGTTGAACACAGC
>NZ_JAWOTW010000777.1:0-525 GCF_033339075.1 Vibrio sp. 970 | reverse complement strand
CAATATCCCCTCAGTTTGAACGCGTTGACCAACGCATGGAACCAAAAAAGCAACCGTGAGCCCGTGATGGCATTGTCAGAATCTGACGTCCTTGATGCTGTTGATGCGTTGATTGAGCGTCGACTTGTCAGCGATGAGAGCGCTTTCAATAGCCGTGTTAGCAAGTACCAACATCGTTTTTGCAACACCGAGTTTGGCGATCTTAAATTGTCGGAGCAAGAGAAGGGCATCATCTGTTGCATGTTACTGCGCGGAGCGCAAACGCCAGGCGAGATCCGCACTCGAACCAACCGCCTTGCCACTTTCCACGATGTAAAAGAAGTAGAAGCTGTACTTGAGCATCTTGCTAGCGAAGATAAAGGTCCGCTTGTGGTGAAGTTACCTCGTGAAGCTGGTAAGCGTGAATCTCGTTACATGCACTTGTTCTGTGGTGAAGTCGATGTGTCAGCAATGGCTGCGGCAGTTCCGGCTACTTCGTCAAGCTCAGAACGTGTCGCTCAGTTAGAGCAAGAAGTTGCCGAGTTA
>NZ_JAWOTW010000776.1:0-526 GCF_033339075.1 Vibrio sp. 970 | reverse complement strand
ATAACGAATAATCCTGCGTAGAAATGCCATCGCCACGTCATAAAGTAGATGGATTTTGCGCGCGACGCTTCCTTGAGTTGAGGCTTTGTTGAGTTTCTCAACATGTTTATTTCCTTTTCATTTTTGCACACCAAAAACGCAGACCAAATGCTTCCCCCACATACTTTTCTATGCGGTGAAATTTGGACAGGTTTGGGAGTGCGACTGCTTGAATGAGCAGTGTATGTGTGACTTTACTTATTGTTTTTATGGATTATGAAAAAGAAGCCACAGGCGGCGCACGTGGAACTGGCGTTTCAAATCGTACACTTAGAGCCAAAAAAGTGTAGCGTTCAGAAATTACCGAGCTCAGTCGTGAAAGTATCGGTGTAGTTGGAAGTGAATCTTGGTGGAAAGTGGAAAAGTGACTAAATGGACACGGCTTGCCCTTGTGCGTCACCGAGCTGTCGCCCTCTTCTATCTGAACCAGCTCGAAACCGTTTAGCGTACAAAGCGTCGCCCACACGCCCATGCTGTTACCATGAGC
>NZ_JAWOTW010000775.1:0-526 GCF_033339075.1 Vibrio sp. 970 | reverse complement strand
GCCGTATTTTGGGTTAGCTTCAAGGCGCTCAACCACAGCACAAACGTCACTCCCATCTCAAACAAGCCGACGTATGTCACCGCCGCCCAGCCTTTGATGGAGATAGATTGCCAGCTTGCGCCATCATACCAACTCAATACGATAGTGAATGGGATGGCAACCAAAAAGCCCAGCAAAACACCAATCACCGGATCGGCTTTGTTTTTGGTGTTGAGAATCCAGTAACCCGCCCAAAGTAACGTCGACAGCAGTGCCAAGCCAACGCCAAGCGGACTCTCAAACTGCATGCCAAGCACATTGCCTTGCGTTGCAATCACGATCACGCCGAGGTAACTGAATCCACACGCTATCCAATCTTTGCCACGAATCTTTTGCCCCAAAAACACCGCTGCCATCAGGGTGAGCGTAATGGCCCAGCTGTAGTTGATGGCCTGCGCTTGAGAAGCGGGCAGCAAATCGTACGCTTTAAATAGGATCAAGTAATACGCCAACGGGTTGATCAAACCAAGCAGCAAGTAGTACCAAG
>NZ_JAWOTW010000774.1:0-526 GCF_033339075.1 Vibrio sp. 970 | reverse complement strand
GGAAGTTCCCGTACACAGCAGGTGAGAGTGGCGGCGGTGCGTTCGTTGCGATCTACCTTTTCTTTGTTATTTTTATCGGCTTTAGCGTCATGCTTACTGAGTTCGCTATTGGTCGTAAGACAGGTCTATCAGCAGTAGGCGCATTTAAATCCACTGACCGACGCTGGACGTTCACTGGCGTAATTGGTGTATTTAGTGGGTTACTTATCATGGGTTTTTACCCAGTCGTAGGTGGTTGGGCGTTAGCGTACATTTTTAAAGTCGGTGGTGGTCTACTAAGCACGCCGGAGGCAATCGGTGACAGCTTTGGTGGTTTCATTTCTGATCCGCTACAACCGCTGTTCTGGATGGGTGTGTACCTTTTCCTTAACGTACTGATCGTAATGAAAGGTATTTCTGGCGGTATCGAAAAAGCGGGTAAAGTTCTTATGCCGCTGCTGTTTGTCATCTTGATCATCGTATCGGTGAAAGGTTTGATGCTTCCAGGTGCGATGGCAGGTCTTGAGTTCTTGTTCATGCCAGACTT
>NZ_JAWOTW010000773.1:0-527 GCF_033339075.1 Vibrio sp. 970 | reverse complement strand
GTGTCTCGCGGTTACTCGATGTTTAAGTCGACTCACACGCCATCATCGGGTGATGTGACGCTATCAAACCGCGAAGCTATGGTGTTCCATTACTTAGCGCAAGGCTACTCAAATAAGAAGATTTCTGAGCAGCTTTCACTGAGCGCTAAAACGACCAGTACCTACAAAACACGTATCTTGAAGAAGTACCATGCAGACTCATTGATTGAGCTGCTGCATACTATCCCTCAGTCAGAAAACATTCAGTTTTGCCGCTAAGCACTGAGAATTAAGCACTCATGTATTTTGCAATGGCGCCAGTTAACAGCTGGTGCATTGCATCATGCCGGTGACTTTGCTTCATTTGCACCACAATCTTGGGCCAACCATTCGGGTAGTAAGATTCCGGTACTCGTATAAAGTTGTATCCTTCTATTGGCGCTTGATACTCAAGCAACACCGTTGCCGCACTCTTTTTCTTAATTAGCTTCAACACGCTGCTGACATTATCTAACGCTGCAATTCGGTTGATCACCATACCGTGACTC
>NZ_JAWOTW010000772.1:0-527 GCF_033339075.1 Vibrio sp. 970 | reverse complement strand
CAGGCTCATGGCGTGCTTTATCTTTCTGCCTATTTTGAGCAAACAGATGCTTGGCGGCGCAATGATCCGTAACGGCGTACTTTGCTCACTTGCGTTGTTTATTTTTCCCGTCGTAAACGAGCAAGCATTTCCCGCCGAAACTGACGGCCTTTGGTTGATTGTGATTCTAGGCAAAGAAGTCTTGCTGGGTATGCTGATTGGCTTTGTCGCAGCCATTCCTTTTTGGGCGATTGAAGCCACTGGCTTTTTGGTGGATAACCAACGCGGCGCGGCGATGGCGAGCATGTTCAACCCAACGCTGGGTTCTCAATCCACCCCAACGGCGGTATTACTCACCCAAACGTTGATCACCTTGTTCTTCTCGGGCGGTGGCTTTGTTGCATTTATCTACGCTCTGTTTAAAAGCTACACCACTTGGCCAATACTCGGCTTTTTTCCGATGGTCACGGACGCGTGGGTAAGCTTTTTCTATGATCAGTTTCAACAGTTAATGTGGCTTGGTGTCTTAATGTCGGCGCCACTTGTGC
>NZ_JAWOTW010000771.1:0-527 GCF_033339075.1 Vibrio sp. 970 | reverse complement strand
TGTGGCGATGGATAGCTTTAGCAATACTGAATTAAACAACAACGGTGAGCGTAAAGACGATTGGCACTTGATGCCTTACGAAACGGGCAAAACGTTCGTGATGGAACCGTACATGTATCCGGTTCGCGGCAAACAAGAACTGATCACGACCATCAGCCAACCAATCAAGTTACGTGGCGAGATCATAGGCTCTCTTGGTTTTGATTTGTCATTGAACGAGTTACAAAGCCAAAGTGAAGATTACGCGAGCGACTTGTTTGATGGACAAGGCCGTATTCTGATTTCTTCGTGGAAAGGCATCACACTGGCAAACAGCAGCCAAGCAGATCAAGTGGGCAAGAAAGTCTCTCATGAGTTGGCGTCTCAATGGGCTCGTATTCAATCCATTGCGAAACAAAAGGGCGCAGGCCTTGTGACGTTTGGCGGGGATGAGTATGCGATTACTGCAATTGAAACCAGCGATGCGCCTTGGATCGTTATGGTGTCGGTTCCCAGTAGCTTCCTTAAAAAGAACGTGGATGACTACG
>NZ_JAWOTW010000770.1:0-527 GCF_033339075.1 Vibrio sp. 970 | reverse complement strand
AGAAGCCAACTATTGACGGTAAGGTTGCGCTTTCTACGTTCCACTTGGACTTCTTGGCTCCGTTGATCGGGGAATACAGCTTGTTCAAGGCGAATATGAATACTGATTTGGCCTTGTCTGGTGATGTAATGCATCCAAAAGTGAATGGTCAGTTCCTTATCGATCAAATGAAGCTGCAAGGCGAAGTGACGCCAATCGACATCAACTCCGGACAAGTCGTGATCAACTTCAAAGGTCACCAAGCGGATCTGGATGCTGGGATCATTACGCCTGACGGTAAGCTAGAAATCACCGGTGATGCTGACTGGCGTGACTTGCAAGACTGGCGCACTCGTGCCCGCGTGTTTGCAAAAGAGCTGAAAGTTGATATGCCGCCGATGGTCAAAATCAAAGTTGAGCCGGACATGACCATCGATGTCACACCGCAGTTGGCGAAGGTGGAAGGTAACATCAATCTGCCATGGGGACGTATCGTCATTGAGGAACTGCCACCAAGTGCGGTTGGGGTGTCGAGTGATACCGTGATT
>NZ_JAWOTW010000769.1:0-527 GCF_033339075.1 Vibrio sp. 970 | reverse complement strand
TCGCCCTATTCCCGTCACAAACGCTTGCTGCTACATTGTCAGAACAATAACTCACAAAGGAATGACAGATGAGCAGTGGTCAAAGAGATATTACCCTTCGTTTTTTAGCAGAACCTGGCGACGTTAATTTTGGCGGAAAGGTTCACGGCGGCGCTGTAATGAAATGGATCGACTTAGCCGCTTATGCATGCAGTGCCGCTTGGAGTGGAAAATACTGCATTACTGCCTATGCGGGTGGGATTCGTTTTGTTGCACCTATTCATGTTGGCAACCTTGTGGAAGTTAGCGCGAAAGTCATTTACACCGGTCGAAGCTCAATGCACATCGCCATTGATGTTCAAGCTAGCGATCCAAAACAGATGAAAAATCGTTTAACTACGCACTGTATCGTGATTATGGTAGCCGTAGATGAAAGCGGTAAACCTACCGATGTACCTAAGTGGATTCCTGAATCTGATGAAGACAAGGCTCTAGAGCAATCGGCTATTCGCTTAATGAATATGCGTAAAGAAATTGGCGAAGAGATG
>NZ_JAWOTW010000768.1:0-527 GCF_033339075.1 Vibrio sp. 970 | reverse complement strand
TCACAAAACGCCATCGCTTCTTGCTTCATGCCTTCTTCAATCTCTTTACGAGTCTGATTGAGCCCATCAAGCTCACTGGCCATGCGACGTGCAGCATGGATGTTGTTACACATCAGTAGCTCAACACCAAAAGACATGTCGTCTAAACGGCCAGCGGCATTAATGCGCGGCCCCAATGCAAAGCCGAAGTCCGATGCCACCAAACGTCGCGCATCGCGTTTCGCCACTTCAATCAGTGCCTGAATACCTGGGCGCGCTTTCCCCGCACGAATGCGCTGCAAACCTTGATGCACCAGAATTCGGTTGTTCTCATCAAGCGGCACAACATCAGCAACAGTGCCCAGTGCGACAAGGTCGATCAGCTCCATCAGTTTCGGCTCTTGCATGCCTTGCTGAGCAAACCAGTTGTGTTTGCGCATGTGAACGCACAACGCCATCATCAGATAGAACGCCACACCAACGCCAGCCAGCGCTTTAGAAGGAAACGCACAACTGTCGAGGTTTGGGTTCACCATCGCATCCACTTC
>NZ_JAWOTW010000767.1:0-527 GCF_033339075.1 Vibrio sp. 970 | reverse complement strand
ATCATTTGGCTGAATTGGTTATCACTGATTCGCATCTGGGTTTCCTCTAGAATAACTGCAATACAGAGTCGAACAGCTGGTTCGCCGTACTGATCACTTTCATGTTGGCATTGTGCGCGTTAGCAAACGTCATCAAGTTCGCGGCTTCTTCATCGCTGTTCACTGCACTTACGTTGTCGCGAGCGGTATGCGCTTGCTTACTCATTGCCAGTTTTGCTTGGTAATCCGCATCGGCCTGACGCGCTTTGATCGCCGTTTGGCCAACCATTGAGGTAAAGGCATCGTTCAAGCTCACTGAGCCGTAGCCCGTTACCGCAACCGGTTTGTTACTCAAATCAATCAAAGATTTAAGAACATTCGCGTTACCCGGCGTACCATCGCTTGAAAACGCCAATTCTTCCGCGCTCAAATCTGTGATGGTTAAACTTGCCGCTGGGTTATCAGGGTCGTAGTTAAACAGTGGTTTGCCAGCATTGCCTTTCAAGTCTTTACCTGTAGCAAGTACCGCGTTGTACTCATCTGCCAGA
>NZ_JAWOTW010000766.1:0-528 GCF_033339075.1 Vibrio sp. 970 | reverse complement strand
AGGAGTTTTTGCTTCGCATTGCGGTCAATAACCGGACCCACATCGGTTTTGTGCAAGTAAGGCAAGCCAACGTGTAGCTCTTTCATCGCACCTTGGATAAGGGTGATGATGCGGTCCGCAACGTCTTCTTGTACAAACAGCACACGAAGCGCAGAACAGCGTTGACCCGCCGATGCAAACGCAGAGCGAATCACATCACGAACCACCTGCTCTGGCAGTGCAGTACTGTCGACGATCATGGCGTTTTGGCCGCCAGTTTCCGCGATAAACGGTACTGGCTTCGCGGTACGCTCTGCCAACGTTACGTTGATGCGCTGTGCCGTTGCCGTAGAGCCCGTAAATGCGACACCTGCGATGGCGTCGTGAGAGGTTAATGCATGACCAATCTCACCACCGCGACCAGGAAGTAATTGAATTACGCCTGCTGGGAAGCCAGCTTCCAGCATCAAATCAATCGCGCGAGCAGCAATCAAGCTGGTTTGTTCAGCCGGTTTAGCAACCACAGTGTTACCCGCAACAAGCGCCGCG
>NZ_JAWOTW010000765.1:0-528 GCF_033339075.1 Vibrio sp. 970 | reverse complement strand
GGCGGTGTATGGCTCGTTAGTGACGTTCTGGCCTTGGAATAAAGCGCTGACGCTGAACAATTACAACTTCGCAGAGATGAGTACCTATGGCTGGAGCCCATTCTTCAACTCGTTAACGCTGGCAGGTTGGACTGCGCTGATTGGTACCGCTGTGATTTTCGTCGGTGCCTACTGTATTGAAAAAGGTCGTGCGTTTGGGCCAGTTCGTCAGGCGATGCAAATGCTGAGTGTGGTGCCGATGGCGGTGCCGGGCATGGTTTTGGGTTTGGGATACATCTTTTACTTCAATGATGTGAACAACCCATTGAATGTGCTTTACGGTCCGATGGCGTTTCTGGTGATTAACACCGTAGTGCACTATTACACAGTCGGCCACATGACAGCGTTAACCGCTCTCAAGCAACTGCCTTCAGAGATAGAAGCGACGGCAGCATCGGTCAAGCTGCCTCAGTATAAGTTGTTCTTCAAAGTGACCTTACCGGTTTGTATGCCTGCTGTTTTGGACATAGCAACCTACTTGTTTGTTAA
>NZ_JAWOTW010000764.1:0-528 GCF_033339075.1 Vibrio sp. 970 | reverse complement strand
TTGGAAGTGATAATGAATAATTTACAGTTAGAAAAGATTCTCAACAGCAAACTCTCGCCCGAGTTAATTAAAGATTACGCGCCAAATGGATTACAGGTTGAAGGCTGTCCACAGATCAAGCGCGTTGTTACTGGAGTAACCGCTTCTCAAGCATTAATTGATAAAGCGATTGAACTCAGAGCCGATGCGTTATTGGTCCACCATGGTTATTTTTGGAAAGGGGAGCCAGAACCCATTCGCGGTATGAAAGGTAAGCGAATTCGTAGCCTAATTAAAAGTGACATTAATCTGTACGGCTACCATCTACCGCTCGACATTCATCCTGAACTTGGTAACAACGCGGAGCTTGCTCGTCTTCTTGATATTGAAATCGACGGTGGGTTAGAAGGTCATCCGCAGTCTGTCGCCCTATTTGGACGCTTGAAAAAACCGATGACTGGTTCTCAATTTGCGAGCAATATCAACCAAGCACTTAATCGAGAGCCTCTGCATATCGCTCCAGATAATGCGGAGAAAATGATCGAAACC
>NZ_JAWOTW010000763.1:0-529 GCF_033339075.1 Vibrio sp. 970 | reverse complement strand
AAATGGGCTGAACCGAATGTTATAGTAGCCATACCATGATGAGATAATGAGGTTAAATGAGTATTTGGGTTACCATGATCCAAACGCAAAAACAGCAGGTTTTCGACCTGCTGTTTTTATTTACGCGAGGAACGTTCCTTTACGCCATTGATAGAAGAATATCGCCCCAAGACCAAACCCTCGCATTGCCATAAAGCTGGTCATCGCAAACCACAGTGCATGGTTTTGCCAGCCAGAGAACAAAAAGAAGATTACGAAGAAACAGCAAGTCGCCACGAACATACTGTTCCGCATATCTTTACCTTTGGTGGCACCAACAAAAATGCCATCAAATAAGAAACACCACATAGATGTCAACGGCATCACCACCAGCCAAGGTAGATAGATCGCTGCTTGCTGCTGCACAATCGCAATAGAAGTGATCATGGCGATCAAATTCGATCCCGCCAAACCAAATACCGCAGTAAGTCCCAAACAGATGATCAGACTCCAAAAGAATGTCCCTGCCAGAGAGGCACTGAGCTGAGCT
>NZ_JAWOTW010000762.1:0-529 GCF_033339075.1 Vibrio sp. 970 | reverse complement strand
AGGAGGAATAATTTGCCCCAACGTACCTGAAGCACAAATGGTTCCGCACGCGAGGCCTTTGTCATAGTTGTATTTGAGCATCACAGGCAGAGAGATCAACCCCATGGCCACCACCGATGCTCGCACTACGCCAGTCGATGCCGCAAGTAGCGCGCCCACCAGCACCGTCGAAATTGCGATGCCGCCACGGACGCCACCAAACAGACGCCCCATCGATTCCAGCAGCTGCTCTGCTAGCTTCGTTTTTTGCAGCACGAGCCCCATGAAAACAAACAGCGGTACAGCCATCAGCACCGTGTTTTCCATGATGGATTGAATTCGATATGGCATGAAGGCAAACATGTCCATGCCCTCTGCCCAAACACCAAAAATAAGAGCAATACCGCCGAATGTGAACGCGACGGGAAACCCGAGCAGTAGCGCAAAGAGCGCCACAAAAAACATCACTATACCGATCATAATGACTTCCTTTTACGACTTACCGTTGCTACCGGCATAGATAAGATGAGGGTTAACGATTTTATTGACT
>NZ_JAWOTW010000761.1:0-529 GCF_033339075.1 Vibrio sp. 970 | reverse complement strand
GTCTTCTCATTGCCATCTATCAATGAAATCACAGGCTGGTACAAACAGATTGATGTAGATGCAGTTGATACGGTTTTAAATAGCATTACAGTGTCACTTTCTGCCGCATTGGAAGATGAACTAAGTGCCACTTACCACACGCTAAAACAAGCCGAATACACCATCGACCATGCAGCAATCGGCAAACGTGCGTTGCGTAATCAATGCCTTCAGTTCTTAGCTCATACAGACAAAGGTAACACGTTAGTTAAAGCGCAGTATGAAGCTGCCAATAACATGACCGATACCATTGCAGCTATGAGTGCAGCGAATAGTGCTCAACTGGAATGTCGTGAAGAGCTGATGGCTGATTACAGCGATAAGTGGAAACATGACGGTTTAGTTATGGATAAATGGTTTGCACTGCAGGGGACTAACCCAGCAGAAGATGCACTTGAAAAAGTGAAAGCAACCATGAATCACGAGGCGTTCAGCTTGAAGAACCCGAACCGTACGCGCAGCTTAATTGGCTCGTTCTTGGCTGCAAACC
>NZ_JAWOTW010000760.1:0-530 GCF_033339075.1 Vibrio sp. 970 | reverse complement strand
CCTTGAGCACGAGTACACTCACTACTTGGATGCACGTTTCAACCAATACGGTTCATTCAGCGACAACTTAGCTCATGGTCATATTGTTTGGTGGCTGGAAGGCTTTGCTGAATACATGCATTACAAACAAGGTTACAAGGCCGCGATCGATCTGATCCCAAGTGGCAAACTGAGCCTTTCAACCGTGTTTGACACCACATACTCGCACGATAGCAACCGCATTTACCGTTGGGGCTACTTGGCGGTTCGCTTCATGCTAGAAAACCACCCTCAAGATGTAGAGAGCTTGTTGGCGTTGTCTCGTTCAGGTCAGTTTGCACAATGGGCGCAGCAGGTTACTTTGCTTGGTCAACAGTACGATGCGGAATTTGAGCGTTGGTTGGATACGTTAGAAGTGGTAGTTGAACCGGAGCAACCAGGAACAGACCCAGAAGAGCCAAGCGAACCAACAGAACCTGAAGTGCAAGTGACGGAGCTGGCGGCGAACCAAAGTCTTCAACTGAGTGGCGAAGCATACAGCGAAAAACTGT
>NZ_JAWOTW010000759.1:0-530 GCF_033339075.1 Vibrio sp. 970 | reverse complement strand
TCATACTGCGAGGTATCTCAATCGAATTGAAGCGTCACGCGAATACGCACTTTAATACGTATGTCTAATGTTTATACGCGACCACTTTCGCCTAAAAGTTTAGGTATAGTTGATAATTAGTCGACTTAAGCAATCTATGTACCAAAATCAACGCCAAAATAATGACTCAAAGCTAAACAACAGCACAATCCATTGATTGTTTTATATTTTTCTTAATTTTGCTTTTTGCACGATTAATGACGATGTTCCGGCGGGATTGGCAAGTCATAATCTTGAATTTTCGGTCGCTGACCACCACGTTTGCGGTACTGTTTTAACTGGAACACAAACGCCAGCACTTGCGCGACCGCGGTAAACAGACCGTCAGGAATTTCTTGTTCCAACTCAGTGGTATGGTAAAGCGCACGTGCAAGTGGTGGAGCAGGCACAATCGTAATGTCGTGCTCGCGTGCCACTTCTCGAATTTTCATCGCCATGTGATCCGTACCTTTCGCTATCACGACTGGCGCACGATCTGTTTTCTGCTTATA
>NZ_JAWOTW010000758.1:0-530 GCF_033339075.1 Vibrio sp. 970 | reverse complement strand
CGTGATGTGAGAGATGTCCACTACAAAGAATGCTAAGTCTTTAAATTGGACTGATTACGAATAACGGGATAGCGCGACTTTACAGATAGAAAGTTAGGCTCAACGCGCTATCCCACACAAATTACTATTTTAAGAGAACGTCCCTATGTCTGAACTTATCCAAAATGTGAAAGCGTCATTTGAGCAAGTGTTGGGCTACGCACCTAGCCATATTATTCAAGCGCCTGGTCGTGTGAACTTGATTGGTGAGCACACCGATTACAACGATGGTTTTGTCCTACCGTGTGCCATTAACTACCAAACGGTCGTGGCGGCGGCAAAGCGTGAAGACAATATCGTGCGTGTGGTGTCGGTCGATTACGGCAACGCAATGGACGAATTCGATATCACGCAAGCCATTACCTTCGAGCAAGACAAAATGTGGGCGAACTACATTCGCGGCGTGGTGAAGTGTCTTCTGGCGCGTGGCTACCAGTTTACTGGGGCGGATATTTCAGTCAGCGGCAACGTACCTCAAGGCGCGGGTTTGA
>NZ_JAWOTW010000757.1:0-530 GCF_033339075.1 Vibrio sp. 970 | reverse complement strand
CACTTACGCTCGATAAGTACACACAGTCTGTTACGATTCAAAGCCAACCAAAGAAGACGGATATCCAACTCACGCCCATTCAGTTTGAACTGCTGCGCACGCTCATTCAGCATCAAGATAAAGTACTGACCAAATCTTTCCTCTATCAAACCGTTTTGCAACGTCCGTTCACTGATCATGATCGAGCGCTGGATATGCACATCAGTCGAATGCGAAAACGCTTGATTGCCGAAGGCATGCCACCAGATCAAATTCAGACAATTCACCGTAAGGGTTATCTATTTAAATCCATAAATAGGTAAAGAAAGCGCAGCTATTTGTCTCGATTTTTGGTATTTCGTCACTTATTTTGCTTTAATTAATGCAAATTCAATTTACTCAAAATAACTCAATGAATTTGCGTCTAATTTTTATACTCTGCATTGCCAGTCTGTTTGCTGGTTGTGCTACTTATGCTGGCCTGAACTTTGACCAACTGTTCGGCCCTCAGTTGGTTCGTGAGCGTACTGCCAGCGTTGAAACGCCGCAGG
>NZ_JAWOTW010000756.1:0-531 GCF_033339075.1 Vibrio sp. 970 | reverse complement strand
GCAAGGCAATCTTGTTTTACGACATGTTTTTGGTTTTCTGACATTACTCCCTTTTCTTTGGAGTGTAATCATTCTAAGAGCCTCAGACATTTCGGTAGATCCATACCACGGTGCAAAGCTCGTAATGTACGTTTGCTTCTTGGTATGGGCTGCAGACAGCGGTGCTTACTTCGCTGGTAAAAGTTTAGGCAAGCGCAAGATGGCACCACATGTTAGCCCAAACAAAACGATTGAAGGTCTTATTGGCGGTATCATCGCGGCACTGATTGTTGGCTGGTTGTTTGCCGATTGGTTCAATATCCAGTTCACGAGCCCAATTCATATGATCATCATTACGTTGATCACGGTCGTGATTTCTGTATTAGGTGATTTAGTCGAAAGCATGTTTAAGCGTGTTTCTGGCATCAAAGACAGCAGTAACATCATTCCAGGCCACGGTGGCGTATTAGATCGCATCGATAGCCTGACTGCTGCATTTCCAGTCTTTGCTCTTCTATACTACGTATTCTAATTTATCGGGAGCGGCTTCAT
>NZ_JAWOTW010000755.1:0-531 GCF_033339075.1 Vibrio sp. 970 | reverse complement strand
GGCTTATGGCCCAATTTCTCTACCATCCTTTATTAATTCTCTTCTTCGATTGTTTTCTCCAGTATCAGCTATCATGCATATTGCACAATACCTTTCATTTAACCTGGGCGATGGTGACTCTTTTACCGGTTTTGATTTCAAGCACTTCTACTGCGTCGTCAAAGGACATTTCTGCATCTACTAAAGTGGATAGCATTAATATGATTTGTTCGTCACTAAGGACGTTATTCGGAACCACTGTGGCTATTTTCTTAAATCGAGATACATGCCACTTCGTAAACCTACGATAGTAAGCGCCATGATAAGGACCAAATGCTATCGGTTTGACCTCTTCAACTACCTTTGCATTTGGAGAGTATTTCTGAATATTCTTCACCGCTACAGAATCCGCTTCCGCGAGGATGAATATTGATTTTTTTACGCCTTGCAACCCTTTGCTGCTTAACTCACTCAACGATTCATCACCAACAGCACAAGCGGGGATTCGCCTTGCTAACAAGAGACTTGCCAAAATCGGGTCTTCGACAACAA
>NZ_JAWOTW010000754.1:0-531 GCF_033339075.1 Vibrio sp. 970 | reverse complement strand
CACTCGATAAAACGGGCTTGGCAGAAGCGCTCGCCCACGCAATTGATTATGAGGCACTGTCTCCATTTGCGGTGGTGGTTGCACTCTCCATCGTGTGTTGGTTGATGGCCAATTTTATGTCGAACACCGCGACCGCGAACTTGTTGATGCCAATTGCCGCAGCTATCGGGGTTTCCATGCCGATTTTGGCCGCTGTCGGTGGCTTACAAGGCTTACTGGTTGTGGTCGCATTCTCGGCTTCACTGGGCATGATTTTACCTGTCTCCACCCCACCAAACTCATTAGCTTATTCAACGGGCTTGATAGAAAGCAAAGACATGGCGAAAGTCGGACTCATCATTGGCTTAATTGGTCTGTTTATAGTTTACGGCGCTGTGTTGATTCTCTTCTAACGTTCTGGCTCTGTGAGGGGTTACGCCTTCACAGAGCCCCTTCATTCCCATTACCTCGACTTCGTTCCCCTTTGCACACCATGATGAATAGAGATTTAACATTGCATTGCTGAATAAAAATCACACCATGTGCCTCAAG
>NZ_JAWOTW010000753.1:0-531 GCF_033339075.1 Vibrio sp. 970 | reverse complement strand
TCAGAAAACAGAACTCGAAAAACGCCACGGTATGAGCTTTGACTTAGTCGCCGTTGTCGATAGCCAGACATATTGGTTTGATGAAAAGGGTATCGATGCGGCGGCGGTTGCCGACAAGTTTGATGATGAAAGTATTGAGAACGATGGGACGTGGCTGAGTCGGTTGGGCGATTTACAAGGTTATGATGAAGCCGTGGTATTGGACGTGACCGCGAGCAAAGAGTTGGCGCAACGTTATGTTGATATCGCTCAGCAAGGCATCCATTTAATTTCTGCTAACAAAGTTGCAGGCTCTGCCGACAGTCAGTACTACCATCAAGTGCAAGATGCATTCGCGAAAATCGGTCGTTACTGGCTCTACAACGCGACGGTTGGGGCTGGGTTACCTATCAACCATACCGTGCGAGATCTGCGTGAAAGTGGTGACGAGATTGTGGCGCTATCCGGAATCTTCTCGGGAACACTTTCTTGGCTGTTCCAGCAGTTTGATGGCTCGGTGCCGTTTAATGAGTTGGTCGATTTAGCGTGGCA
>NZ_JAWOTW010000752.1:0-531 GCF_033339075.1 Vibrio sp. 970 | reverse complement strand
TTGACCGTAATCTGTGTAAAGTTCTGGTCGCTGACGATTCCAGACTGGTTACGAGCAGCGTGACCGCGATACTTCGACAACTCGATTTAAGTGACATCTATTACGCTTATAAACCTTTTGAGGTCATCAATCTTTGTAAGCAAATGCATTTTGATTTGGTGATTTGTGACTACAACTTTCAAACTCAGCTCAATGGCTTTCAGTTGTTAGAAGAGTTAAAGCACGCGCAAATTCTGCCTGCACATACAACGTTCGTCTTTTTGACCGGAGAAAATGATCACAAAATCGTGCGTTCAATAGTGGACTGCGACCCAGATGACTACTTGCTAAAACCGTTTAATCACACCTTTTTTCGCAACCGACTGCTGTCGGCCATGAAACGCAGAAGCGTGCTACTACCGATTTACGAAAAACTGCGTGAGATGGACTTTGAAGGCGTGATTGAAGCCACCGATACCCTTCTTCCCTTTCATCCCGAATATTCAAAACTGATCAGACGTTACCGTGCGCATGCAATGGTGCAAAACAAAC
>NZ_JAWOTW010000751.1:0-531 GCF_033339075.1 Vibrio sp. 970 | reverse complement strand
ATTGCTTCATCAAATGCAGCAAGCAGCTCTTTGTTGACCTCATCCATGTTTTGCTCAGGAGTTTCCATCACACCAGGCCATTGCATGACTTGAAATGGATTGATGCGGCTAAGCTCACCAGTCATGTGCATAACTTGTTCAGCAGCTTTAATCACTTGGGTTGCCAACGCTTCGTTGATGCTAAGCTCGGCTTTTGCTGCAGGGTTCGCTTCGAAACGAAGGCTACATTCCACTTTTCCTCGCGCTAGACGTTTACGAAAACGCTCGCGTAGAACTGGTTCTAAAGCTCGGAATTGTTCTGGCATGCGGAAATAGGTTTCTAGGTAACGCTGGTTTACACTGCGGATTTCCCATACCGCTGAGCCCCAATCGCCTTTTACTTCTTTGCGCGCATACGCAGTCATACTGTAAATCATCGAATTTTCCTGTCTTCATTTTTTGAAAATTACCTAGAGAGTGTATCACGGAGCGGCAAGAGGTGCGCGGGCTGTCTTACATCAGTGTCTCGCAAATATGCTCCCAGGAAATGTT
>NZ_JAWOTW010000750.1:0-531 GCF_033339075.1 Vibrio sp. 970 | reverse complement strand
GTACATGAGCGCACTTGAGAGGGAATTTTCGGAAAATGCTTACGCCATATAACGTGAGCAAAAAGCCGATGATAATGATGGTATTGGAAAGAATGATCGTCAGCCAATCTGGGGCTGAGTCACGAAATCCCAATAAAAAAGGGCCTAAGCCAATAAACAGCAGAGAAATGGCGAACGTTTTCAATCCTTTAATTTTGCTCTGAGTATATTGATAGCAAAGCAGGCTAATAGCATAGATACAAGAAAACAAAATGATAATAAAGTTGAGGGTTCTTATATCTAAATAGTGACTCTCCATATGTGCTCCACAACGAACCATTACTCGGGCAACTCCTTTGCCCGCCATCAATAAACGTCCAGTATGTTAGCGTAATTATAGAATGATGTCTTAAGTTAAGCGGCTATTCGTTGACCAGCTCGAATTCTTTGATTTCTTCTGCTTTTTTAGTGAACAAAAGTCCGATCGTTGCCATGATGACACTAGGTACAATCCAGCTCGCGAACTCATTATACAAAGGCATATTGTGACTC
>NZ_JAWOTW010000749.1:0-532 GCF_033339075.1 Vibrio sp. 970 | reverse complement strand
CATTATAGGGGAAGCGCTAAAAGCATTAAACCACGAACTTCAAAGGGTTAATAGAATCTTTTTGTAAATTGGAAATGGGTCGATTATATTACAGATCTGACCAGTTACAGTTTTGTAACATGAGCTTAGAGAGGGCACGGACTGCAATGAATAAGCGACTCGCGAAGATTTATAAACCAGGGATTGTGAAATTTGCGTTGAATGTATGGCCACCATTTTGGGGGGCCGGAATTAAAATCTTACATATTTCTGAAGACTTCCGAACGGTTAAAGTTCGTTTGAAACTTCGCTGGTGGAACAAAAATGCCAATCGTACACAGTATGGAGGCAGTATTTTTTCCTTAACAGATCCCATTTACTCTCTCATGTTGATGGGTATTCTACGTGAAGAGTATTACGTGTGGGATAAAGAGGCGAGCATCAACTTTATCAAGCCAGGACAAAGCGATTTGTTTGCTGAGTTTAAGATCACGGATGGCATGCTAGACGAGATCTATCAGATGACTCGAAACGGCGAAAAGTGCTTTCCTGA
>NZ_JAWOTW010000748.1:0-532 GCF_033339075.1 Vibrio sp. 970 | reverse complement strand
CTGCCTCATTTTTCATCAACTGCAGTGCATCTGAGCCATTTTTACAAATTTGATAGGAGATATTGATGCTATCTAGCGCGTCACTTAATTGCTTACGCGCGATCGACGAATCATCCACCAACAAGATATTCAGTGCTTTGAGGCGTTCACGCTCTACATCCGTCAGCATCGGGATATTCGCGTTTTCATACTGCGGATAAATTTTAGAAAGCAGTAGCTCGACATCGAGCATTTGAACTGTTTGATCGCCATAACGAGTGATACCCGTTACGAAGATGTTTTTTCCAGCACTTGCTGGTGGCGTTTCAATGGCTTTCCAATCACATTCGATGATCTTCTCTATGCTACGAACCATAAACGCAACCACAGTGCGTAAACAGTCGGTCACGATGAGGTAGCAGTTTTTGTATTCTTCTTGGGTAATTGGACGAAAGCCAACCGCAGCGGACATGTCGATAACTGGAACGGTGAGATCACGAATGGTCACCGTACCAATCACATGGTGATGGGAATACGGGATTTTTGTGGTTGG
>NZ_JAWOTW010000747.1:0-532 GCF_033339075.1 Vibrio sp. 970 | reverse complement strand
GATAACCTTGCTGGCGGAACTGGCACAATACCGCTGTGTCTGGCCCTGAAATTTGTGCTATGCGTTTATGGCCAAGTTGAGTTAGGTAATTGACCGCTTCAAAAGCAGACGTTAGGTTGTCAATGTGCACGGTTGGTAATTCTAGCTCTGGCGCAAACTCACAAGCCATGACCATTGGTGGCAGGTTTTTCTGTTCTGGCTTGCTGACATCAAATGGCAGGTCGGTGCCAAGCAGTAACATGCCATCGGCTTGTTTGGTGAACACTAGATTCACAAACGAGCTTTCACGCTTTTTCTGCTGGCCGCTGTCACCGAGCAGTACGAGGTAGCCATGTTCCATAGCTGCGTCTTCGATACCACGAATGATTTCAGAAAAGTAAGGATCACAGATGTCAGGAACGATGGTAACAATCGTTTTTGATTCGTTTCTACGTAGATTACGCGCTAATGAATTTGGAGAATAGCCCGCTTCAAGGACGGCATCTTCGACTCTTTTTCTTGTTGAAGAAGAGACTTTTTCTGGATTCATTAA
>NZ_JAWOTW010000746.1:0-533 GCF_033339075.1 Vibrio sp. 970 | reverse complement strand
TAATCTCCCAGCCAAAAATGAGCAAAAACTCGCTCATTTGCCCGTAAACCAATAAGCAAGATATTGCCGACAATAGAATGAGACTAAGCGGTACAACCTCGCAAAACGTTAATGAATTGTGATCGATACAAAAGATTTGCCCTTTTTAGCCATGAGCAAGTTTTTGCCGATAACAAACAAGCATTCAACTCTGTCGCGGAGTGTCCCAACGCAACATCTCTTAGCGAAATAGGTCTAAAAACGTATCGAGTTCATACCAAGTATAAGCACCACTCTAAAGTAGCGTTCACTTATTGAGCAATGCAGCTTAGATAAAAACTCCAAATGATGAACAAAATTCCAACAAACACGGGCATGTTAACGGACTGAAAAGTCATTTATTCCATTTTAAGATTTAAATTCCAGTTTAAACCACTAAATTGCTGATGAAGATTAACCATATCGTCTTATTTTCTCCTTTGGGGTTGTGCCGATCCCCTTAAGTTCGTTAGGGTAAATGAACACCAAGGCAAACGTATTCCTTGGTATTTTTT
>NZ_JAWOTW010000745.1:0-534 GCF_033339075.1 Vibrio sp. 970 | reverse complement strand
AGTATGAAAATCAAAAATTGGTGCCGCCAGTGGGCTTGGATGGTTGGGATCTGGGCGGTCAGTGTGCTAGCTCTGGGGTTCGTATCAATGCTGTTTCGCGTCATGATGACCGCTGCAGGGTTAAAATCTTAGCTCGGCACTTTTAAATGGATGCCTCTAGATCTTGTGTAAGAGCTAGAGGCGTTTACATTCAAGTCCGATTTTTTACGTGTCCAGACAATACGATAGTAGATTCTGGACCACGAGCCACTTCAAAATAACCACCAGAACGAGATAGCTGACGAGCCGTCAATTTTTCTTTGCCCAGCTTTTCAAACCAATAAGGCGCTAATGAGCACTGAGCAGAGCCTGTGGCAAGAGCTTGCAGGCAGCTAAACCTGCCTTTCCGAGAGTACTTCTTTAAAGGCAAACATGCCATTTAATGCAGCTGGAAATCCTGCGTAAACAGACATTTGTATGATCACTTCTTTGATCTCTTCTTCCGTACAGCCAACGTTTAGCGCTGCGTGTAAATGCACTTTAAGCTGTGGAGTA
>NZ_JAWOTW010000744.1:0-534 GCF_033339075.1 Vibrio sp. 970 | reverse complement strand
CACGCACAGCGAGGGCGATTTATGCCCGACAGGGCGAGAGAGAGGGATATAAGCACGTTTTAAATTACCACCGGACAGCTAAGTGCGCTTACATAGCGCATGATGATGTGCGTGTGCATGTTTCCTGCAATCACGATAAAGCATTCCTTTCTGGTGTAACCGCTTGTGGTAGCGTTTGGACTTGTCCCGTATGCGGGGCGAAGGTCGAAGAGCGCCGCCGTGGTGAGATTGCCAAGGGCGTTGACTATTGGTATTCGTTACCGAATAAGACGGTCAACATGATCACCTTTACGTTCAGCCACTCGATAGGAGATCGGCTTGCCGATGTTCTTGATAAGCAAGCCAAGGCATTGAAGAGGCTGCGTACAGGCAAGGCATGGAACAGCTTTAAGGAGGTGTTCGGTTTCGATTCGCTTATCAGGTCATTGGAAGTGACATGGAGCGAGGATAATGGATGGCACCCCCATACGCATGAATTGTGGTGTGTTGATAAGCGTATTGACCGTGAAAAGGTCGAGGCGTATTTGAAAGCGA
>NZ_JAWOTW010000743.1:0-535 GCF_033339075.1 Vibrio sp. 970 | reverse complement strand
CGCCACTCGAACCACAAAATGTATGGGATGCTGTCGAATCTGTGTCTTATATTCTGATTGTCTTGTTTGGTACGTACTGGGCGTATAAGGCCAATGGTTCCGAACATGGTACGGATTTCCTTGGGCGTTACTTTAGTATTAGCTTTGTTGTGTCAGTGCGGTTTTGTACGTTATTGATTCCGATATCTGTATTTTTGCTTGCCTACTACATGACGGTGATGCCTGAGGATGGCATTGTGGTGAGCTCGTCCGTCGATGTTCTGCCATTCATCGTTTGGTATGCCTTACTTTACGCCAGTATCATCAAGCATATTAAAGCGGTGCAGGTTTAGTTGAGATTCTGCCTGTTTCCGCTTCGGATGTTTCGCCAAACTAAAAAGCCCTGCTCATTGGTGAGCAGGGCTTTGCTTTTAGGGCTAATCTTAACCGATGATGAAGAAGAAAATCGCGGTTGCAACAATACCAATCAGTGCATAAGGGAACTGTGTTGTCGCGTGTTGCATGGACGTACAACCAGAGCCTTGTGCAGACAACA
>NZ_JAWOTW010000742.1:0-535 GCF_033339075.1 Vibrio sp. 970 | reverse complement strand
CAGGTCAATCTGCCACTGAGTCGAACTACACCGCAGGTAAAGTTGGCGTCGAATCATTAATTTCTGCTGTGCCGAGCATGACCAACATTGCGGATATTTCTGGTGAGCAAGTCGTCAGCATCGGCTCTCAAGACATGAACGATGAGGTATGGCTGAAGTTAGCGAAAAGGGTTAACGAGCTGCTCGCTCAAGATGATGTTGACGGTATCGTCATCACCCACGGTACGGATACGTTGGAAGAAACCGCATACTTCCTTGATTTAACGGTGAAGAGCGACAAGCCCGTTGTGATCGTGGGCGCGATGCGACCATCCACCGCCATGAGTGCCGATGGCCCGGTCAATTTATACAATGCTGTTGTTACTGCAACCGATGAGGACTCAAAAGGCCGCGGCGTACTAGTGGCAATGAATGACACCATTTTCGATGCGCGAGATGTAACGAAGACCAACACCACCTCGGTAAGTACGTTCCAATCTCCAAATTTTGGCCCTCTTGGCTACATTCACAACAGCGATGCAAAGTACCAAAGAAG
>NZ_JAWOTW010000741.1:0-535 GCF_033339075.1 Vibrio sp. 970 | reverse complement strand
TTTGGTGAAGTAAACAATGAGTACGATTTTAATTGCGATCATCGCACTCGCTGTGCTTGCTGCGATTTTTGGCGCCATTCTTGGTTTTGCTTCTATTCGCTTTAAAGTTGAAGCGGATCCTATCGTGGATCAAATCGACGCGATTCTTCCACAAACACAATGTGGCCAATGTGGTTATCCAGGCTGTCGACCATACGCAGAAGCGATTGCGAATGGAGACAACATCAATAAGTGTCCTCCCGGCGGTCAAGCAACCATCGAAAAACTCGCAGACTTAATGGGTGTGGAACCTGAAGAGTCGGCACACGATCTAGACAGCAAAGTACCGACCGTTGCCTTCATTCACGAAGATATGTGTATCGGTTGTACTAAGTGTATTCAAGCTTGTCCTGTTGATGCGATTGTTGGTGGGACAAAAGCCGTTCACACGGTCATCAAAGACGAATGTACAGGCTGCGACTTGTGTGTCGCGCCATGTCCAACCGATTGTATTGAAATGATTCCTGTGGAAACCACCACAGATAGCTGGAAGTGG
>NZ_JAWOTW010000740.1:0-535 GCF_033339075.1 Vibrio sp. 970 | reverse complement strand
CTTCATCGCAGCTTGGTAGCAAAAATCGATCAGCGACATGAGAACCAGCTTTTTGTCCGCAGTATGCTAGGTGCAGCGGCGAACAGCAAAACCAAAATCATAGCAGTGGGAATTGAGAATCAACAAGAGCTAAACACGCTTCTTGAATTAGGTGTGTACGGCGGACAAGGACGCTATTTTTCTGCAGAGCAGCAATATCTTCCTCGCCCACAAACAGCGCAACATTCTCAATCAGAATCCCAAGTTAAATTGGGAAGACGAAATCGCTGGCGGAAAAAATAAAGATAATAATCATGGAATTTAAAGCAGTATTCGACAAGCTGATGCGATCATCTGGTGGTGGTCGCTCTTGCTTTTTGGTTATTCAGCCAGACGCAGTTTATTTATCATCACCAGCTAAAAGTGGTCGTCCGTCTCAGTTTGAAATTTCTGAATCAAATTGGGAACGCGCTGTTGAGCAAGCGTTAAGCGTTGCCGCGAGCGCTTATGATTCTCTGACCGTAGTGCTGTCACACAACTACTATCAGATGTATCA
>NZ_JAWOTW010000739.1:0-536 GCF_033339075.1 Vibrio sp. 970 | reverse complement strand
ACCGTAACGTCGGCGCCAAGGTCGCTCAGCACTTTTGCAACGTTAACGCCTTTGCCTGCCGCGTGAAGGCTACTTTGTGCAACAAGGCTGACTGAACCTACCTTTAGCGCGTCGAGCGAGCCTGTTAGATCAAGCGCAGGGTTCAGCGTGATGGTCACAACTTTGTTTGTTTTTAATGCTGTCATTTGCGTGCCCTTAACCTTCACCTAGGCCAGAAGCAATCGCGTTGCCGATAGACTCCAGTGCTTGAGCCGCGTCTGGGCCTTCAGCAGAGAACTGCAATTGGTGACCGTGTTTCACACCAAGGGCAATCACTTTCATCAGGCTTTTCGCATTTACTGCTTTACCATCACCATCTAGGTTTGCCACGCGAATGTTTGATTCGAATTTCTTCGCTTCTGCAACCAACATCGCACCCGGGCGAGCGTGAAGGCCATGTGCGTTTTTGATCTTAAAGACTGCTACGTTGCCATCTTCGGCTGGCGCTGCTACTTCTTCGCCTTTGAATAGCGCAAGAATCTGTTCTGCAGAGGCAT
>NZ_JAWOTW010000738.1:0-536 GCF_033339075.1 Vibrio sp. 970 | reverse complement strand
GTGTGAAGCAAGGAAAATAAAGAAGAACGGAAAGCAAAAAGGCTCCATCGGAGCCTTTTTGGTATTTGTCGTTAGTTTTCGGTTTGTACTGCAGGTTGGCGTGCTGGGTGTTTGATAAACACCGCCACAATGGCTGCAATTGCCAGCGCGAAACAGTAGTAAGAGTTGGCAACCGCTTCTAATGGAGAAAGGTTAAATACTGAGCCTAGCAACAATACTTGCGCGCCGTAAGGCAAAATGCCTTGTACCACGCACGAGAAAATATCCAACAAGCTTGCTGAGCGACGAGGAGATACATTGTTCTCTTCCGCCAACTGACGCGCCACGCTACCCGATACGATGATGGCGACCGTATTATTTGCCGTGCAACCATTCACCATAGAAACCAAGCCCGCGATACCTAGCTCACTTGCGCGGCTGTTCGCGTGTTTTGAATGGCTAGAGCCAAACGCGTGGATCATGCTGCTCACTAAGTTGGTTAGGAAAGCAAGACCGCCTTGACGGCGCATCAACTCACTCAGACCACCAATCAGCAT
>NZ_JAWOTW010000737.1:0-536 GCF_033339075.1 Vibrio sp. 970 | reverse complement strand
CAGCGCAATTGCTGCGGTCGCACCAGCAATCAGAGCCAAAGATGAACAAATAGGTTTGGCACTCGCTACCGTTTTTGTACTCAACTCTCTAGCGTTGTTCATCTTCCCCGTCATTGGTCATGCGTTAAACCTAGACCAACACACCTTTGGGACGTGGGCGGCAATTGCGATTCATGATACTTCGTCTGTTGTTGGCGCTGCCTCTGCCTACGGTGAAGAGGCACTGACAACTGCAACCACGCTCAAACTGGCGCGAGCCTTGTGGATCATTCCTGTTGCTTTGATTAGCGCCGTGATTTTCTCACGTGGGAACAAAGAGAACGGTTCGAAAAAGTTAGTGATTCCTTACTTCATTTTCTGGTATTGCGCGGCCATCGCCTTTAGTGATTTCTTTCCACAATTTGAGGTGGTGTATCACGGTATTTTTACCATTGCGAAGCAAGCTCTGGTGGTGTGCTTATTCTTGATAGGATGTAGTATTTCGATTTCGAAACTGAAATCTTCGGGTCCTAAACCGCTGTTGTTTGGTGTGACTT
>NZ_JAWOTW010000736.1:0-536 GCF_033339075.1 Vibrio sp. 970 | reverse complement strand
GAACTCGATTCGGCCTTGCCAGTTAAGCGCAAGTTGCGTCACGACTTTGTCAGCTGCGATGTGATTGCGGATTTCATCTGTGGTCAGCTCTTGCTTCTTACAGCGAATCACGCCACCTTCTTCAAGCACCGATTTTAACTCAGCTTCGTCCATCATGGTGATGCCTTGCGGTGTGTTACCTGTTTTAACCCATTCTGTTAGCGTGGTTTCAATTGCTACTTCTGGAATCGCAGGAACAACAGGTAAGCTACCCATGGTTTTACGCAGTAGCGCTAATACGTCTTCTGCTTTTTTGTAGCTGCTTGCATCGACAAGGATGAAGCCTTCTTTTGGCATAATCAACACGTGAGTGTGGCTGCTGCGGCTAAAGGCACGAGGCAGTAAGTCCATCACGATGTCATCTTTTAAGTTATCTTTCTCTTTCTTCTTCAGAGGACGACCTTCTTGCGCTTCCATAGCGTCTACTTTTGCATTCAAAGACTCTTTTATCACAGAAGCAGGCAGCATTTTCTCTTCTTTTTTTGCACAGATCAGAA
>NZ_JAWOTW010000735.1:0-537 GCF_033339075.1 Vibrio sp. 970 | reverse complement strand
TACGGTTGGGCTCCTTTTAAAACGGATGAAAATGACCGAATGGGCAACTTGGAACAGCAAATTGAACGCGCCAAGCTGTTCTGCGACGCGTATGGCTGCTCGAAATTAGAGCGAGAAAATCTGGTGGATGTGATGACGTTAAGGCTCACGGCTTTGGTTGATTACATGAGATTTATGGCAAGCAGCAGGGATGAGAGATTTCAAGCCAATTTGGAAGAGGGACATCACATCGCGTATTTGCAAGATATCGATTATCTGCGTCAACATCACCAAGCGATTACTTTGGGCATACTAAAAGAACGTTAGTTTGCAATCACGTGTTTAATCTTATCAAATAACCATAGATTTAATGGTGCGTGTTGCTGTGAACGCCGACAACTCATCACGTAGCTGACATTCAATTCTAAGCGGTTCGGTAGTGCGATACTTCTGCATCCCTGCGGGACATGGTCACTCATCGTGATACCGAAATGATCGGTTTGAAGGATGATTTTGTGGATCATCGCTGGGTGTTCTATTTCCACTTTTGGCGACGCA
>NZ_JAWOTW010000734.1:0-537 GCF_033339075.1 Vibrio sp. 970 | reverse complement strand
AGATTCGCACTGTCATTTAGACAAATTGAATTACGATGATCTTCATATCAATATTGAAGACGTTATTAACAAAGCAAAGCAAGCTAACGTAAAAGAGCTGCTATCTGTAGGTGTTACGTTAGACTCATTTCCTAATATGTTGGAGATGATCGAACCTTACGAGAATGTGTACGCTTCTTGTGGTGTTCACCCATTGGATGTTGAGAGTGCGTTTTCCATGGAGACTTTGCGTCGCCATGCTAGCCACGAAAGAGTCGTTGCTATTGGCGAAACCGGATTGGACTACCATTACAAACCAGAAACAGCGGCACTTCAAAAAGAGCGTTTTGAACAGCAGGTTGAGTTGGCGGTTGAACTGAACAAGCCGCTTATTATTCACACCCGCAATGCGCGTGAAGATACATTGGACATTTTACGTAATGGTGGCGCGGAGAAATGTGGTGGTGTCATTCATTGTTTTACTGAAGATCTTCCCTTTGCCAAAGCTGCTATGGATTTGGGTTTTTATATCTCGATTTCAGGCATCGTAACTTTTCG
>NZ_JAWOTW010000733.1:0-537 GCF_033339075.1 Vibrio sp. 970 | reverse complement strand
ACAACCCATACAAACATTAAATATTTATGACACCAAAATCATCTTTTGGAGATCGGAATTACTTTTGGGAGCAGCATCACACATAATTCACATGGAAATATCTTCATCGATTATCGCTATTTCTCAGTCAAAACCTCCGGTTCCCTTATATTGCGATTAAAATTATTTCCCAACTTATAAAAAGCACTTTTCTTTATAAATCAAAAAATTAAATCAAATCAACCAATTATACTCGCCTTAAAATCCCTTATTCTTGGGGAATCCATAAGCACTTAATAGATAAGAAGTGATAGACTTAGCAAGTACTGCTACTTAACGAGATCACAATTTATTAATAAGCTCATGCACTTTCCGATTAAAACGCTGTCTTGCGCTCTATTAGCGGTGATTGGACTCTTCTTCCAGACTGGTTATGTCTTCGCCAATACAGATAAACATATCTATCTCGAAGAACACATTTCGCCCGAAAGCCAACCCATGTTGAGTACCTACTTCCGTTCTATGGGTAAGCCTCGCTCAATCAAAGAAAATGTGCTC
>NZ_JAWOTW010000732.1:0-537 GCF_033339075.1 Vibrio sp. 970 | reverse complement strand
CTGTACCAATCAATGGGTTGACGTATTGGGTTAGCGTGGTGTCGAGGGATGGAGTACCAGATTTGCTGTTGTCGTCATCACTGTTACAACCAGCAAGACCAAACATGGCAGCGAGTATAGCGGTAGAGATAAGGGTTCTTTTTAGTTTCATTGTTTTTATTCCACGAGAAAAGGGGACACGAGGTCCCCTCAAAATCATTATTCGCCTAGGTTGGCTTGCATTGCTTCAGACTTGTCAGCTGTCATCACGAAGTGCAGTTCGCCGCCTGCTTTGAATTCGCTGTGCTGGAAGGTGTTGTAAACATCCAGAGGCTTACCGTTGATGGTTACTTCTTTGATGTACATGTTGTCTGGGCCGTTGTTCTCAGCCGTTACCGTGAACGTGCCAGAACCAATGTCTACCGTCGCTTTGTCGAAGATTGGACGACCGATGCTGTAGGTTGGATCGGTTGGCGAGATTTGGTAGAAGCCCAGTGCCGACATCAAGTACCACGCCGACATTTGACCTACGTCTTCGTTACCGATGATGCCGTCTGG
>NZ_JAWOTW010000731.1:0-537 GCF_033339075.1 Vibrio sp. 970 | reverse complement strand
ATCGCGATCAACGCCAAAGCGACCAAGTTACCAGCGAAGATAACCACCAACCATTGTGGCATCGATAAGTCGAAGAACTGCCAAACAATTTTTGAACAATCGCCATACGCTTCAAACATCCAAGGAACCCATTGGTTTAACGGAGCCCAACTTGGGAAGGTGACAAAAAGATCACAAGTTGCAAATGGTGATGGATTGAACTGGTAATCAACGTGCTGCATTGCAAGCATCAATCCTTTGTACGAGCTTAATCCCCAACCAATAAGCCCTAACCAGCGGAATAGTGCGTTGTTCGGTGCGATAAGTCCGATGATAGCTGCACCGCCAATACCCATCATTGCCACACGCTCATAAATACACATTACGCATGGCGCAAGCATCATTACGTGTTGGAAGTAGAGTGCGCAGGCTTCAAAAAATATGATGAACAAAAGAAGAAGCAACCACGATACGCGTCCCTTCGAAAATTGGTTAAGTGATGAAAAAATAGTCACGGTTTCAATCCTGTCTGAAATAGAAAAAAGCTCTGAATACTCA
>NZ_JAWOTW010000730.1:0-538 GCF_033339075.1 Vibrio sp. 970 | reverse complement strand
ATTGCATGTCATAGTGGCCGTTTTCCTCAGCACCTTTGAGTAGCTTCTTGGCAAGCCAAGGCGTGATCATAAACGCGACAACGGTACTAAAGATAACGCTGATCGGAACGTTGAACGCCAGTGGCGCCATGTAAGGCCCCATCATCCCAGTGATAAAAAACATCGGCGTAAACACGATAACAATCGCGAGCGTCGACATTAACAAGGCGCTACGAATTTCTGCCATGGCGAGAACAATCGCATTGGTTCGTGTTAGATTTTTTCGTTTGAGGTAGCGTTCAATGTTGTCGATACTCGCGATCGGATCGTCCACGATCAAACCTAGCGCCAAAATCAATGCAAAGAGTGTGACTCGGTTGATGGAATAGCCAAATGCCAAGTCCATCCCGAGCGCGGCACCATAGCTAATCGGAATCGCGATACCAACCACCACTGCGCGTCGCCAGATCAAGCACAAACCGACAAACACCACGCCCGTTAGAAGAGAGATGCCAAGGCTTGATACCAAGTTGTTTACTTTCGCATTCGCCGTTTCGCC
>NZ_JAWOTW010000729.1:0-538 GCF_033339075.1 Vibrio sp. 970 | reverse complement strand
CATCGCCCAAGACATGCCCATAGACGCGCCAACCAACAGCAAAACAATCGATGTGGTGACGGCAGATTCCAAAATGATCTTAGGAAGATCTCGCCATTTCACTTCGCGATACACCAACACCGCTAAAACAAAGGTGTAGACCACGGCGATGGCAGAGGCTTCGGTAGCCGTAAAGATACCGCCGATGATGCCACCCATGATGACCACAATCAGAGCCAGTGAAGGCGCCGCATTTAGAAATGTATCCCAAACCATCGCTAGCGTTGGGCGAGCAGCAATTGGGTAACCACGACGTTTGGCGATGATCCCAGCCACCACCATGATGCTCAGACCCATCAAAATACCCGGAATGTAACCAGCGAGGAACAGCGCCGCGATAGAGGTACCACCAGAGACTAACGAGAACACGATCAAGGTGTTACTTGGCGGGATCAACAAACCAGATGGACAAGAAGTGATGTTTACCGCGGCAGAAAAGTTTTCATCGTAGCCATCTTTCTTTTGCAGTGGTGACATAGTTCCGCCGACCGCTGCGGCA
>NZ_JAWOTW010000728.1:0-538 GCF_033339075.1 Vibrio sp. 970 | reverse complement strand
ATTCGTCGATGAAGGAATAGACGCTCGTAACGTGCCGCTTTGATCTGTACTGGCGATATCATTAATCGAGATGTTGGTTTCCCGGCCACCGGTGATGAGTTTTAAAGAAGGAGTTGTATCGTCCGAAATAGTTACCACATTGCTTGAACCCGGGAACACATCACCTTGATCTGACCAGCCACGAGTTTGCAGTTCATCCAGACCGTCCGCTTGGAATACCTGAACTTGCATTGGCCCTGTGTCATTGAAACGGTTGTCGATACTTACGGCCGTGATCAAAAGACCTTCACCTGACAACGCACGGTCATATTCCGTTTTTCTTCTGTTCTCGAAGTAAGCTCTTGGACCTTGCTGTTTCAAGTACGGATCGAGATACACCACACCCTCGCCTTGACGAGTCTCGATCGTGCTAGAACCCGACGCTTCAATCACTTTCGGCTTGATGAAACCAGCAGCTTCCTTACTCCATGCCAACATATTGACCGGCGTTTCCCCTGCATACGTATCACCTTGTTTACTTGCCCAGCTTCCGCCACCC
>NZ_JAWOTW010000727.1:0-539 GCF_033339075.1 Vibrio sp. 970 | reverse complement strand
TCATCGACCTGAATATCTTGCCAATGGCCGTGAATGGCGTACGCCACCACTTTGGGGGATTGGTTACACGGAAGAAGTGAACGGTCACACGTATTTCTTACATGATGGTCGAGCTCGTAACTTGATGGAAGCGGTGCTTTGGCATGGTGGTGAAGCGGAACAAGCGAAACAAAACGTGTTATCGCTGAACCAAAAAGAACGTGACGCATTGATCGCGTTTCTGAACTCTCTGTAAGGATGCAACCATGAAGAAAACAACATTAATGAGCGCTGTTGTTGCAACGCTAAGCTTAGTTGGTTGCCAATCGACAACGGGCTCGTCGGATGCACAACCAGAGCAAACTAGCCATATTTCTCAAGCTGTTTACGAAGTGGAGTTTCATGCCGCACAGTCATTTTTAAGCCAAGCTTCGCAGTTAGAACAGAGCTTTGCTGATTTTTGTTCGGCGCCGAAAAATGACGTGGAACCAGTACAACAACAGTGGCACAGCACCATGCTGGCTTGGATGGCGCTTCAAGGACAGGAACGTGGCCCCGCG
>NZ_JAWOTW010000726.1:0-539 GCF_033339075.1 Vibrio sp. 970 | reverse complement strand
GAATACGATGCTTTTCACGCCCGCTTTACGCATGCTGCGCGCTAACACCAATGAGCCATTGACGTTGTTGTCGTAGTACTCAAGTGGTTTTGCCACCGATTCGCCAACCGCTTTAAGGCCAGCAAAGTGGATCACGGCTTGGATGTCGTGCTGCGCGAATACCGTATCCAAAAAGGCTTCGTCACGGATGTCACCTTGGTGGAACGCAGGCTGTTTGCCAGTCAGCGCTTCAATACGGTTTAACACTTCCAGTTTGGCGTTACACAAGTTATCAACGATGATAGGTTCCATTCCCGCTTCAATCATCTGAACGCAAGTGTGACTACCGATGTATCCCATACCGCCTGTGACAAGAACTTTCACTTTTTGCTTCTCCACGTTTGCTGCTTTCTGTTCATACCTCACTCTGATGCGCTAAAAGCCAATCGCTATTGCATCGAATCAGTACGCCCATTTCTTAACTGGCTAAAAGTCTAGCAACCAATCTCGATCCAGATCCGTGATCGAATTCAAATTGTGTAAACGTTTCCACAAAATTA
>NZ_JAWOTW010000725.1:0-539 GCF_033339075.1 Vibrio sp. 970 | reverse complement strand
CCAGTGGCGACCAATGACAATGCCGTTACTGACGAAGACACGCCAGTGACGATTGATGTCCTGCCAAACGATACTGATATTGATGGCGATACGCTGTCTATTCAATCAGCTTCCGTACCTGAAACACAAGGTACAGTTGAGATTGTTGACGGCAAGTTGGTGTTCACACCGGCCGAGAACTTCAATGGTGATGTCGAAATCACTTATACCGTCACCGATGGTTCGCTGACTGACCAAGCCACGGTCAACGTCACCGTGAATGCGGTGAACGACACGCCTGTGGTTGAGAGCAACATTGCAGACCAAACCTTGGCGGAAGATTTCACGCCATACAGCATCGATCTAAATACCGCTTTCAGCGATGTGGATAATGTGGATGGCGAGCTGAGCTTCAGCGTTTCTGGTAATAGCAACATTCAAGTGGCGATCGTCAATGGCATTGCTACGTTCACTCCAACCGCGGACTGGAACGGCTCAGAAGCATTGACCTTTACGGCTACCGATCCAAGCGGCGAGAGCGTTAGCCAAACGGTGAACTT
>NZ_JAWOTW010000724.1:0-540 GCF_033339075.1 Vibrio sp. 970 | reverse complement strand
GAAAATAACCTTACCTCAAAGCAAGGTTGGCGAGTTGCTGGTCATTCGTCCTTATGAGTACTTTAGCTTGGCGTTGATCACAACCAGCACTAAACCCATCAATAAAGAGGTCTCTGTGGTTTCGCCTCTGACGCAAGAGTCGACCACCAATGAAACCACGCAATAACGACAGTGACCTTGCTGCCTGGCTTAAGCTGAGTTGCTTGCCAGGCATCGGTGGGGTCAAAATGAATAAGCTGCTCGCCAAAGATACGCCTCGCAATATCATCAGTTCCTCTTCTGAACAGCTCTATCAATTGGGTTTGACGAACAAACAGTTGCAAGCTTGGGCTTCGGCCGATAAAGAGGTCGATGCTTGTTTAACGTGGCTAGCCACTTCTACAAATCATCACATCCTGACGCTGGCCGATCCTTTATATCCCTCTTTACTCAAGCAAGTTGTCGCTCCGCCTCCGTTGTTGTTTGTCGAGGGGAATCCTACCTTTTTATCGCAACCACAAATTGCCATGGTGGGCAGCCGTAACGCTAGTTTTGATGGTT
>NZ_JAWOTW010000723.1:0-540 GCF_033339075.1 Vibrio sp. 970 | reverse complement strand
AAAGCAAAAAAATCACCGATAAATGGATTCCAAACACTTACCGTTTTGATTACGACAATGATTTTTGTCTGCCTGATACCTCTTTGCCGCACATGATGCCAACCGAAGCAGGATTTAATGTAAGCGCACAAAAGCTTGGGCTAAATAACGAAGACTTGATCATCGTTTATGACAACTCAGGTACGCTTGCTTCACCACGCGCATGGTGGATGCTCAAAGCGATGGGACACGAGAACGTCAAAGTACTTAATGGTGGACTTCCAGCTTGGATAGAAGCGGGATTGCCCGTCGTAGATTCGCTCGCAAAACCTGAACAATTAGGAAATTTTTCGGGAAAATTAAATAAAAATGCATTTTTGGACGCAAATGCAGTATTAGAGTACTCAAACAATTGCAGTGCGCATATTGTTGATGCTCGCTCACGAGCGCGCTTTTTTGGTGAAGTGCCTGAGCCAAGAGAAGGATTGCACAGTGGCCATATTCCAAACTCGTTGTGCCTGCCTTTTCAAGAACTGCTGGATAACGGTTACATCAAACCGA
>NZ_JAWOTW010000722.1:0-540 GCF_033339075.1 Vibrio sp. 970 | reverse complement strand
TCTTGATTGCAGCCAGCTGCGCGAGAACTTGAGGTCTTTTTCGATCAGGCTTGCGCTGCACTCTAGCAGTTCGCTGATCTCCTGGTTCTTCATGCCCATCAAGTATTTGAGTTTTAAAGCGCTCGATTGACGTGGGTAGCGTGTGCTAAAGCTATCTAAGGCTTTGTCCATGATGATCAACTGCTCAAAGCGGTCTTCTTCGTCCTTCATCAATGTGATGTGTTGGCGTTTTTGCGCTTGGTGTGAGCGAGCGTTGTCGATCAATATTTGGCGCATGACTTTAGCGGCCATTAAGAAAAAATCACGCTTGGTGGCGATTTCACTCATGTCGCAGTTTGACATCTTTAGGTAAGCATCATGAATCAATGCGGTGGTGCTGTTGACGCTGTCTGCCAATACCATGTTGTCGGTGCCGTATTTTTCGGCGTTGCGCTCACGTTCTTGTTGGGCGATTTTACGCAGTTGCAAATAGGCGAATTGGTACAGCTCGCTTTCGGCTTGTTTATTACCAGACTGCCACTGCTGAATAATGTGGGTTAG
>NZ_JAWOTW010000721.1:0-540 GCF_033339075.1 Vibrio sp. 970 | reverse complement strand
TGCTGTTTATTCTCGCGCTGATATTTAGAGTGAAAGGCAGCAACCGCTGGCTGTTTACCCTAAGCTTGGCTCAAGCGGGTGAATTTGGTTTTGTGTTGCTAAGCTTCTCTGTTCAAAACCACGTCATTCCGTTTGAACTCTCGCAAACTCTTGCACTGGTGGTTGCGATTTCAATGTTCCTGACCCCGGGCTTGTTCATTTTGTTTGATCGGGTGATTTTGCCTCGCTTTGAAACCCAATCGAATGAACGCGAAAGCGATACGATTGAAGAAACTGGCACAGTCATCATTGCTGGTATTGGCCGCTTTGGTCAGATTGTGAATCGCCTATTAGTATCAAACGGCGTAACAACGGTAGTGCTTGACCATCAAGCCAACCAAGTCGATAACATGCGCCAGATTGGCACTCGTGCCTATTTTGGTGACGCAACCCGACCAGATATGCTGCACACGGCAGGTATCGAGCATGCGGCTGCGTTGGTCGTCGCGATTGATAACCAAGAATCGAGTGTAGAACTGGTGAAATACGTGAAGCACACGT
>NZ_JAWOTW010000720.1:0-540 GCF_033339075.1 Vibrio sp. 970 | reverse complement strand
ACATCTGACATACGAGCAAAGCGGTTTGAATAAGTTTCGACTACCTGACGCAGCGCCCAATCCGCTCGATCGCCTTTTTCAATCTGTTTCTTAAGATCGCCGCGCAACATTGGATCATTGAGCAAGTGGGTAAACAAATCGAATATCGCTAACGCATCTTTATTGATTTCGCTGTCGAACTTTTTCCGCATCCGGCGGAAATCATTCAGCGCACGCTCAATCGCTACCAGCAGCAGCTCTTGCTCTCGCTCTTTATCCAGCGTGGAAGACGGGAATACGTCCGACAAACTCGGCTGCGTGTTGTCAAACCAAAACTCTCCGATGGCGACACCCGTTGATGCAGGCAAGCCTTTAAGAACCGTCGGTTTTGAGGCTAATTGCCAATGACCTAAACTTTGCGCGTGAGCGATGATCACGGCTAACTGCGCAGATAAGGTCACTAAGAAAGATTCTTCCATCTCACTAAACAATCGTGGCGTCTTTTGCTGAATGACTAATACACCTAATACTTGTTTGCGATGGATGATTGGAGTGGCGAGG
>NZ_JAWOTW010000719.1:0-541 GCF_033339075.1 Vibrio sp. 970 | reverse complement strand
CGGATGACTTGCTTTAGGTATTTCGTCCAGCGCTTGCCCCCAAAGGTGTCGTAGTTGCGCAGGGCGGCCCAGTAGAAGCTGAACAGTCGATACAGGTCATCGCCGGTCACCACAAAGCTCTTGCACCGGAAACAGCCCAGATAGTCCTGACAGGGCTCGCCGTTTTTCGGGGATCGGTGCCCTCGGCGGACATCCTGGCATGACGCAACGGGCGTCCGATCACTGGCGATGATATTCGGCTTGCTAAGAAGCTCTTGAACACGCGCCTCGCCTAAAAAACGCATATTGGTTTCCGCTTCTGGTGGTGCTTCCCAGTAGTGGGCATTGCCGGTCTGAACGGTGTGTCGTCCCGTTCTGGCCGTGATCAACGGATCTTGGCCGGACATCTCCCACACGCGATTCAGGAGCGTCTGACGCAACCGAGTGACGTTCAACATGAGCGGCTTCCCATCGTCCGTTTGAAGCTGGTGTTGGTCGACAAGTAGCTTGATGATGTAGTGCAAATGGCTGGCAGTGAGTCGACATGGTTTGCCCGCGTGCT
>NZ_JAWOTW010000718.1:0-541 GCF_033339075.1 Vibrio sp. 970 | reverse complement strand
GACAGAGGCGGAGGTTTACCTATATCTCCTGTAATTAAATTCAAACGAAAATAAATACAGGTTCGAGAATTATTACAATTCAAGGGATTAAGTAGTATGAGCACTGCCTTTGAAGTCGATAACACTATCGCAAACATTTTTTCTTCTCAGGTTCCTTTAGTTGAGGGAACGTATGACTTAACGCCGGATCAAGTTCTATTAGAACAGGCGGAGCATGAATCTGAGGTTCGTTCTTATCCACGTCGTCTACCGATTGCGATTAAGCAAGCATATGGCTGTTTGGTAGAAGATACTCGTGGTCAAGTCTTCCTAGATTGTCTAGCTGGTGCTGGTACTTTAGCGTTGGGTTACAACCATCCTGAAATTAACCAAGCGTTAAAAGAGCAGTTAGACTCTGGTCTGCCTTATCAAACTCTTGATATTGCCACTTCTGCTAAAACTCACTTTATTAAGTCTGTTAAGTCTTTTCTTCCTCAAGAGCTGGGCGATAACTGTGTTATTCAGTTCTGTGGACCATCGGGTGCTGATGCGGTTGAAGCTG
>NZ_JAWOTW010000717.1:0-541 GCF_033339075.1 Vibrio sp. 970 | reverse complement strand
ATGATGCTGAAGCGCAATACACGCTTGCGATTCGCCAGCTTAAACGTGGTGAAGAACTGCACGGTCGCCAAATGATATCCAAAGCAGAATTGGATGAGCTGACCGCAAACAAGGAACTGGCAGAGGCAAACTTCTATAACGCCACCAACCAGTTGAACTATACGCGTTTATTTGCCCCGTTTGCAGGAAAAGTCTCTGACGTTTTCAAAGAGCGTTTTGAGCGCGTGGCGATTGGCGAACCTGTACTGAACTTGTATCAAAACGATGTGGTTTATGTGCGCATCGAATTGTCTGACAACGTGTTAGCGATGGTGAACCCAACCGCACAAAATATGAGTTATAAGCCGCGTGCGACGTTCTCTGGTATTCCAACAACGTATGCGCTGGACTATTTAGAGCACACTAGCGAGCCAAACTCAGAAACACAGACTTATGAGATGTACTTAACCATGCCTCAACCAGAGCAAGAGATTCTGCCCGGCACGAGTGTGAGCGTGATGGTCGACATGATCAAAGCCGGTATCACTTCTATCGATGGTTA
>NZ_JAWOTW010000716.1:0-541 GCF_033339075.1 Vibrio sp. 970 | reverse complement strand
GCGTTATACGAATAGAGGGAAATTATGTACAAAAGTAATGATTTTAACTTGGATTCAAAAGAGTTCAGGTTTAAGAAAGACTCATATCCTTTGTCTAAGATAAACAATGTTAGGGTTAAAAAGTTAAGTTTTCTTGATAATTTAGGTCAAGTTTTATTCTGGGTATGTGTTTTTTCAGGGGCAGTTTGGTTAGTTATTCCAAGGTTGGAAGAGGTGCCACAATGGCTACTAGTTTTAGTTCTTAGTCTGACGGTTGTAGGTTTGGTTTTTGCTCTTTTTCGTTGTTCTAAATATGCACTTCAAGTCGAGTTTCGTCACATAGATGAAACGGGCGTTCAATGGGTTAATGTCGCTAAGTCATACTCAAAGTCAGATTGTGAGTTATTTGAACAGCAAGTGTTGGCACTGAAGAAATTCGTATAACAAATTGTTCAAGAGTGATTCGGCACGCGTGGCATTTTTACTATGCGTTGGCTTTAGTGGTTAATGTGGTATGCGGAGACTTAGGTATTGCGTGCCTCACACCTTAACAAGGCGTTAT
>NZ_JAWOTW010000715.1:0-542 GCF_033339075.1 Vibrio sp. 970 | reverse complement strand
TTCCTCTCCCACTTCTTTCGCCGCCGATAGAGAGGTTTCTGGCAGGATAATCGCAAACTCCTCCCCTCCGACTCTTGCAAAAATCTCGTCTTTAACCAACAAGTGAGAAACCAAATCGGCTAATGTCTCTAAGACATAATCTCCCGCATCGTGGCCACGTTTATCATTGATAACTTTAAAAAAATCCAAATCAAACAATAATAGAGCAGATTGGTAGTCAGGAGTTTGGGATTTAATGACTTCTTCTGTGAGCTTTTCGAAAAAAACACGTCGATTGTAGATGTTTGTGAGAGCGTCAATTTGGCTTTGGTGGCGAAGAAGGGTTTCGACTCGGTGGCGGTTGGAAATGTTGCGGGTAAGAATGAGAACAACGCGACGACCTTGATAGTTTATAGTGAGCGGACAGATTTTCCCTTCGTAATAGAGGTCGCCTTTTGGCCCACTATTCGCATCTATTCCCTGAACGCTGTCGGCGCACATCTTGTACTCGATCGTCACAATACAGTCTTGATTGAGTGACCGATTGATCTGTTCGATAAACC
>NZ_JAWOTW010000714.1:0-542 GCF_033339075.1 Vibrio sp. 970 | reverse complement strand
CATCTTATCTACCTATATTCGCAATATCACCCCACCACCGGAGGCGTTATGATCGAATTTCTTACCAACCCTTGGGTGATCATCATTGTAGTCTTGAGTGTGATCATCGGGAACATTGCCGCTCTGAAGTACACCGCCAAAATGAAGTTCAACCAGATGGATAAAGGTCGCAAGAACGATTTGGATCGTTTAAATGAGCTAGATAAAGAACGCTACGGCGACGATGAAAGTAACAAGCACGAACAAAAATAAGCGGCTTTCTAGTCGCTCTTGCTAATTGAGTTAAGCATCTGAATGCTGTGATTTGGACTGTGCTCCGAGCAACAAAAAACGATCAAAAAAGGGACCGAATGGTCCCTTTTTACTTCAACTATCTAACTTACTCTTTCACCACCGCACCAAGAACTGGCACCAGCGATTTCAAGAACTCTTCTTCAACAGGTTTGCCTGATGAATCGGTAATGTTGATAGAAGTGCGGTTGCCCAAGTCCCCTAGCAAGAAGGTGTATTTACCTGCTTTTAGGTCGACTGGCTTCACGCCA
>NZ_JAWOTW010000713.1:0-542 GCF_033339075.1 Vibrio sp. 970 | reverse complement strand
CCTGTTCCGCCAAAAGCAGAAACACAAGGCCTAACAGAACAATACATCGGCAACTGGTTGACAAAATCCGGCAAGCGAGAAAAAGTCGTTCTAGCGACAAAAGTGGCAGGGCCGCGCAATGTGCCTCACATCCGTGAAAACATGAGTTTAAATCGTCGCAATATCCATGATGCCATCGACTCTAGCCTTCAACGACTCCAAACCGATTACGTAGATTTGTACCAACTTCACTGGCCACAGCGTCAAACTAACTGCTTTGGCCAACTCAACTACCCTTACCCAGACAAGCAAGAAGAAGTGACGTTAATTGAAACCCTAGAAGCATTAACTGAACTGGTTAAGATGGGTAAAGTGCGTTACATCGGCGTATCTAACGAAACACCTTGGGGGGTGATGTCTTTGCTTCGTTTAGCGGAGAAGCATGATTTACCGCGTATCGTTTCAATTCAAAATCCATACAATCTACTCAACCGCAGCTTCGAAGTGGGTTTGTCTGAAATCAGCCATTATGAAGGTGTCCAACTGTTAGCGTATTCACCTCT
>NZ_JAWOTW010000712.1:0-542 GCF_033339075.1 Vibrio sp. 970 | reverse complement strand
AACCGTCTGTGATCGCTCTGGCTGCCTCTTGTTTTTGAACAGGTAGATTACGAGGGGTCACTAACTCCCTTTTATGCAAAGGGTCATCAGGATCATGCAGATTTAACGTGGCATTCATGCCCGTTTTCCAAGCATTGATTCGAGGTTTATCTGCTCGGTCAAAATAAGGTTGGAGTCGCTTGCCCGTTTGTAGCTCCACGTTCGGAACAACAAAATTAAGCTCTAACCGTCCTTTGTCTCGATGCTCTACCCAAAGGCAAGAGTACTGATCCGCTTCCAGCCCTGGTAACAACGCTTTTTCAAAACTCGACATGATGTGATCTTTGGCCTCTCTAGGGAGATCGAATTCTTCAAAGGACAGCACACCAGACGTGTATTTTTTTGCATAAGGACTCGAATCTATCAGCTCTTGAACCTCACTTGGTGAGCCTCTATCGAGTGTGGCACCCTCTCGATCTCTCTGCTTACCAAGTAAATAATCAACCGGACCAGAGCCTTTACCGACACCACGAGCGTGAAATTTAACAATCATGAACGGGAAT
>NZ_JAWOTW010000711.1:0-543 GCF_033339075.1 Vibrio sp. 970 | reverse complement strand
GTTAGCTTAAATTAAATTTACCAACACCCATGTAATATCAATAACTTAAAAGCAAACCAATAATGGTGAGTAGTTTAATTAGACCTATTTTGGAAACAATTAAGTGCAAACTAGCAACTAATAAACAAGGCTAGAAAAACAGGCATAGGAATTATTCTCATCAATACTATTAATATAGTAAACCCGTCATTCCGCAGCCAATTTCAGAATTAAAACAATGTGATCCAGTGATCGTTTACAGATGTTAGTGCCGCAGACCTCTTGACCGCGATCCCCAGTTTTGATCTATTACTGTTATTTAACGGTCACTTTATTATGTCTGCTGCTCAACCTGTCATTAAACGCCTAGATCACTTAGGGCTGATCGCTGCTTTCTGCCATGAAATCGGCTTACCTGGTATTATTGATCGCGTCATTCCCAAGTACTCGGATCATAACGTTTCACATGGCGATGCGGTCTTGGCGATGATTCTCAATGGTCTTGGCTTTCACAGCAGAACGCTGCATATGTTTTCTGACTTCTTCGAGACGAAGCCTGTTGCC
>NZ_JAWOTW010000710.1:0-543 GCF_033339075.1 Vibrio sp. 970 | reverse complement strand
AATTTCAGAAAAGACAGGAGACGCGACCGAACCACCGTAGTAATCATCACCTTGCGGCTCATTCACAATCACCACCAACGCAATTCGTGGGTCGCTCACAGGTGCTAGACCTGCGGTATAAGTGATGTATTCATCACTATAGCCACCCGCCGATGCTTTTCGAGACGTACCCGTTTTAGCACCAACTCGATACCCCGGAACGGCTGCACGACGAGCCGAACCGCCTTTTTGAGTTACGGTCTCAAGCATATCAAGCACAAGACGCGCATTTTCCTTGCTTACTACCTGACGTGACATATCACGGTCATTACTCTCGATAATATGAATCGGCTCGTACTTGCCAAGGTTCCCTAACGTTGCATACGCATGTGCAAGCTGAATCGGCGTGATAGACAGACCATAACCAAACGCAATGGTTGCACGTTCAATGGGAGACCAACGCGTTCGAGTTGGGAAGATACCAGTCACTTCGCCAACTAAATTCAAACCAGAAAGTTCCCCAAAACCCACCGAACTGTACAAGCCAAGCAGCGCCTCAACAGG
>NZ_JAWOTW010000709.1:0-543 GCF_033339075.1 Vibrio sp. 970 | reverse complement strand
GTATCTGGGCGCAAGGCAGAACCATTGTGAAGAGAAATTTGAAGATATGGTACTCGACCCACAACCGTACACTAGCAAAGCGGGAAAACAATACGACGGTTTGCAAGCCATGCTGGCGAATAGAATGAAGTATCAAAGAAAATTTTACGGCTATGATGTGTTTATTTCTGCCAGTGATTTAGACAGGGAAGCCGACGAATTTGTAGGGCTGACTCGGCGATACTTAGCGGCCGCCGAGCCAGAATAGTAACGAGTACAGACAAGGCGCTAGTATAGTGGCATCTCGTCAGCAACAAACGGGTTGGTTTTGCGCTCGTGACCGAAGGTAGATTGAGGACCATGACCCGGTACAAATGTAACATCGTTACCTAGAGGCCAAAGTTTCTCTTTAATTGAACTAATCAACGTATTGAAGTCGCCTTGAGGGAAGTCAGTACGACCAATGCTACCGTTAAACAGAACATCACCAACAAACGCTAAACGTGCTTCTTCACTATAAAGTACTACGTGACCTGGTGTATGGCCCGGCGTATGGATAACGTT
>NZ_JAWOTW010000708.1:0-543 GCF_033339075.1 Vibrio sp. 970 | reverse complement strand
GAACTTGAGTGCGAGTGAGCTGTTCTAACTCTTCACTCAGCAGGCGCATTTCTTCAACACGAGTATCAATTTCTTTCGCGAGCCACAACTTTCTTTCAACCGTGACACCAAGCTCTGCGAGGTTATTGATCACATTCTGAACATTGCTTTCAAGTGCATCGAGCAGTTTTGAATCAAATGACTGACCACCTAACTCTTTAATGTGCGTCAACAGCGATTCAAGTTGTTCGAACAACACTCGCCCGGCTTTTTTCCTCTCTTGCTCATTTTGCGCATTAGAGAGCATTTGCACCGATGAAATGATTCGAGTACTCAATTCCGAGACTTGTCGCGCTTCTATCATGGCGGGGATCGCGGCATCTACCACATTCCTTTCTGTTTTTGCCACCAGCGAAAAGCCGGATACGCCAATCAATGCTGATAACATGACCAGCATTGCCATCGCGATGAATGACAACAGAAGTTTACGACCGATGCTTGCGGTTGCTAGCAACATATTTTCATGACCTTAATGTTCGTGTTCGGCGACATATTACGTTATAT
>NZ_JAWOTW010000707.1:0-543 GCF_033339075.1 Vibrio sp. 970 | reverse complement strand
GAGAAAAGGTGACAAACTCGTTTGTATCGGACCGCCTGACAGCATATCTGCGGGGTCTTCTAGCGTTAAGATTAATGGTAAACCGGCTGCTAGATCAGGGGACTCTACATCTCATGGTGGAAAAATTCTCGTCGGTGTACCGACCGTCCTCATCGGGGGATAGATGCGAATTGGTTTTAAGATGCCTCTATGTCTTATTGACGATGAGGAAGTGCAAGTTAGCTCTATTCTCGATGCTTCATTTAGGTTTTCCGGTGAAAAAACACAAAACGTTAACAATGAAGTTTATGAAGAACGACTGTTTAAGCTGATTGCGTCACATGAGAGAAGCTTAAAACAAGCAGAAGTATCTGGTTGTGTTTGCGTATTGTTGCCCCAACTCAGCGACAAAACGCTACTGAAAAAAATCATGCTTGAGATATCCTCTGCCTTAGGTGGTCATCCAAGTACAAATATCTACTTGTATCCTTACGGGCAGGCATCCTTTTTGATGGCTCTTGGAAGAATAGAAAGAGAGGTGGTCTCAAGTCGACCAACCTGGGT
>NZ_JAWOTW010000706.1:0-543 GCF_033339075.1 Vibrio sp. 970 | reverse complement strand
TCCAAGCTCGATGGTATCCGTCCAACAGACCAACTATTTCCACCTGCGAGCACCTTAAAAATTGTCACAGCCTTAGCTGCTAAATTAGAGTTAGGGGACAGCTTTGCATTTCGAACAAAACTTGAAACCTCGAGTTCCGATGCCGTTATCTACTTTGTCGGAGATCCCACCCTACAAACCCAAGATTTGAAAGCGTTGCTGTCATTGGCGAAAAAAAATGGTTTAACGCGCATTAACGGTGACTTGTGGTTAGACAACAGTGCCTTTACAGGGTATGACCGAGCGGTGGGTTGGCCGTGGGACATTCTGGGGGTTTGCTACAGCGCTCCGGCTTCTAGCATTACACTCAACAACAACTGTGTCCAAGCTTCTATCTATACGCAAAAAGATGGCGGGACTCGAGTCTATGTGCCTGAGCATCAACCTATTCGTGTTAAAAGTTCGGTCGAGACCGTTTCTAAGACGATTCAAAAGAGCCGCCATTGCGATTTAGACCTGCTTGCTCACCCAGACAATCGCTACGAATTAAAAGGATGCTTAGTC
>NZ_JAWOTW010000705.1:0-543 GCF_033339075.1 Vibrio sp. 970 | reverse complement strand
TCAACAAGTTGTCGTATCTGGTGATACATCCACAACACAAGCATCGGTTGTTTACGGTGAAGGTAAAGAAGCCGTTCGCGACGTAACGCTAGTAGGTGAATTTAACGCAATTGCAGATGGCAAATACGTCATTTACGTACCTCAAACTGGCAAGTTCGAAGAACTATCACGTCAGCCAAGCAAGAACATCACAAGCCAAGTGGCTGGTTTTGAATCAGCAAAAGGCACTTATGAGCCGCTATTCCTTGATCCATCTCGTGGCGTAATTCTATCGCTACTAGTACAGAGCCCTACCGTTCAGGAGCGTATTGACCAAGGCGGTATCGTTGGTTACGTCATCCTAGCAATGGGCGCTGTTGGTGTCATCATCGCGCTATTGTGCTTCCTACGCCTTCAGATCATCGGTGGCAAAATGCGTAAACAGGCGAAATCAGACACAGTTATCCCTGGCAACCCTCTAGGTGAAGTTATCCAAGCTTACCAAGATCACAAAGGCGACAACCTTGAAGATCTGGAAGCGAAGTTGGACGAAATCATCCTACG
>NZ_JAWOTW010000704.1:0-544 GCF_033339075.1 Vibrio sp. 970 | reverse complement strand
ATGCGCCAGCTTCATGTTGCGGGTGATAAGCTGTTTATCGACTACTGTGGGCCGAGGCTTCAGGTGGTCAACCCTGACACAGGAGAAGTGCGTGAAGCGGAAGTGTTCGTCGCGACCTTAGGCGCGTCCAACTACACCTATGTGGAAGCCTTCCCCAGCCAAGGAAAGTCTTACTGGTTAGAGGCGCATGCCAATGCGTTCGAGCACTTCGGTGGAGTACCACAGCTCTTGGTTCCCGACAATCTGCGTAGCGCGGTCACCAAAGCCAATCGTTATGAGCCAAGACTGAACGACAGCTATCAGAAACTGGCCAATCACTATCAAACCGCAGTGATGCCTGCTCGCCCTTACAAACCGAAAGACAAAGCCAAGGCAGAGAATGCCGTGCTCCTAGTGGAACGTTGGATCATGATGCGGCTGCGACACCAAACCTTCCATACCTTCAAGGCGCTGAATCTCGCTATCCGAGAACTCATGAATGAGTTAAACCAACGTGAGATGAAACAGTATGGCGCGAGTCGTCAATCACTGTTCGACAAACTCG
>NZ_JAWOTW010000703.1:0-544 GCF_033339075.1 Vibrio sp. 970 | reverse complement strand
GCCTGCTCGTTGTACCCATCAAACGACGAGTTTTTAAAAGACGTAGAAGAAGAACTTCGATTCCAAATTCCGCGCCTTAAAGCGCATCCTTCCATTGCACTTTGGTGTGGCGATAACGAAGTGATTGGTGCCATTGGTAGGTATGACGAATCTAAGCACAACCAAGTAAAGTACACCGTCAATTATGACCGCCTCGATCGCATGATTGAACACGTGATTACTCAGCAAGATGATTCGCGCCGCTTTTGGCCGAGCTCTCCCTGCAATGGCGAGTTGGATTTTGGTGACGCATGGCACGACGATAGCAAAGGCGACATGCACTTTTGGGATGTATGGCATTCGGGTAAATCATTTAGCGCGTATTTAAACATTAACCCACGTTTTTGCTCCGAATTTGGTTTCCAATCTTGGCCGTCTTTCGCGGAGGTGAAGCAGTTTGTACCCGAGCGAGACTGGAACATCACTTCACCAACGTTCGAGCAACACCAAAAGAATCCACGTGGTAACAGCATCATCACTGAGATGTTTACTCGTTACTTCCGTT
>NZ_JAWOTW010000702.1:0-544 GCF_033339075.1 Vibrio sp. 970 | reverse complement strand
CAAATCATGAGATACCATAAACACAGCGCAATCGAAGCGGTGACGGATGCTTTCAATCAAATCGTATAGATCGATTTGTCCCTGAACATCAACACCTTGAGCTGGTTCATCAAGAACCAACAAATCAGGGCGTTGTAGCAGCGCGCGGGCGAGTAGGACACGTTGGTTTTCACCACCAGAGAGGCGGTGCATGTTGCTCTTAATTAAGTGCTCTGCACCAACTAGTCTTAATGCATCAAGGCATTCTTGTTTGCTGTACTTTCCTGCTAAATTTAAGAAACGGATAACGTTTAGCGGCAAAGAGTCGTTGAGTTTCAGTTTCTGAGGCACATAACCAATTTTTAGCCTTTTCGCTTTAACCAATTTTCCGCTAGTTGGCTTTTGAAGCCCTAAAATGACTTTAACTAACGTGGATTTTCCCGCTCCGTTGTGACCGATTAGGGTTGTGATTTTGCCCTTTTCTAATTCCATACTAATGTTATCGAGAACTCTGCGATCATCGAACTCGACGCACAATTGTTCAAGACTGACTAATGAAGACATG
>NZ_JAWOTW010000701.1:0-544 GCF_033339075.1 Vibrio sp. 970 | reverse complement strand
CTCGATTAAGCGCGCTATCATCGATGGCGAGCCAATGATCGAACGTGTCGTTACGTTAACCGGTAAAACCTTTAAACAGCCTCGAAACGTATGGGCGCTCTTGGGTACCCCAGTTCAAGCACTGCTCGACGAATTCGGGTACAAAGCCGATAAAAAACTTCAGCGTTTGATCATGGGCGGACCAATGATGGGCTTTACCCTGCCCCACTCACAGGTTCCTATCACCAAAACGGCGAACTGTATTTTAGCTCCGACTCGTCACGAGATTTCAGCTCATCAATACGAGATGGAATGTATACGTTGTGGTCAATGTGCGGAAGCTTGTCCTGCATCTCTACTGCCACAGCAGCTTCAATGGCATGCTAAGGCCAAAGAATATGACAAGCTAGAAGAACTAAATCTAAAAGATTGTATCGAGTGTGGCGCTTGTGCGTTTGTTTGTCCAAGTGAAATTCCACTGGTGCAATATTACCGCCAAGCAAAAGCAGAAATTCGTACTCGAACTCAAGAAGCAGAAGCCGCAGAGCGTGCGAAACTGCGCTTC
>NZ_JAWOTW010000700.1:0-544 GCF_033339075.1 Vibrio sp. 970 | reverse complement strand
TGACCTGCATACGCGGATCTTTGCTGATCGAATCAAACGTATTTTTGAGCTGCTGATAGGTGTCGCCTTCGACTTTTACTTCATCAAGTAGGCTCACCACTTCCAAAATTTTTCGCTCGGTTAATGGTTCTCCTCGGTAGCCTGACGGACTGACTAATGAATAAGCCAAAAGCGCGGTTTCTGGTTTTTCTTCCTTAAGCAGTGCCTGCTTCAAGTCGAGGTGCGTTTTGATGTTTTCTTGGAAGAACTTGGTGTATTTTTTTCTTAATACGCCTTCGCTAACCGAAGCAAACTTGTGGCCTTTATGGAACGTAGATGGCTCTTTGACTTCGCCTCTTTTGCTTATTACTCGGTCATCTTTTTGCGCGGCAATGGCACGAAACTGTTCCAAATCGGGTACTGGGCTTTGACTGATTTTTTGCGTTGTATTCACCATAACTCCCTCCTACACACGCAGTGGTTGAACATGACTTTGTTCATGATTTGAAGTGGCTGAAAGATCTTGATCCAACATGGCAAAACGCGCTTGCCAAAGTTCGGTCTG
>NZ_JAWOTW010000699.1:0-544 GCF_033339075.1 Vibrio sp. 970 | reverse complement strand
CTCATGCCGAGCAATTCACACATCGTTTAACGAACTCCTTACCTAAACCACAGCCGAAAAAGTGGCTGCAGAAAATTATTCCATCTCTTTTTCAATCAACTGAATGATGATGTGAATAATCTTAATATGTACTTCTTGAATACGGTCTGCATAACCAAAGTGTGGTACACGAATTTCAACATCAGCAAGACCAGCCATTTTACCGCCATCTTTACCCGTCAGTGCGACGGTCTTCATGCCTTTCGCTTTCGCAGCTTCAATCGCTTTAAGAATATTGCCTGAGTTGCCAGATGTCGACAAACCAAACAGAACATCACCTTTGCGGCCTACCGCTTCAACGTAACGAGAAAAAACAAAGTCGTAACCAAAATCGTTACTGACACAAGAAAGGTGGCTTGGATCTGAAATCGCAATACCAGCGTATCCTGGGCGATTATCACGGTAACGCCCTGTTAGCTCTTCTGCGAAGTGCATTGCATCACAGTGCGAACCACCATTACCGCACGACAGCACCTTACCATCTTGCTTAAAAGAATCGGCAATC
>NZ_JAWOTW010000698.1:0-545 GCF_033339075.1 Vibrio sp. 970 | reverse complement strand
GTTGCAATCTGCGGTGCCACTGGCAAGTTCTTCTCGTTCTAACTCAAGGGCTGCACGCATTTTCACGATGTCGCCAGGCGTTACTTGCATCGCTGCAAATTCCGCAATGTTACTTTCAAGCAACTGGCGAGCTTGGAGCATTTCAAACGGACCGGCATCATCGCTGATCACGTTCTCACGGGAGTTCGGTTGAGATGGAATATTGATGACATACACCCCAGAACCTTTCTTCACTTCGACAAGGTTTTCCAGCTCCAGCATGATGATCGCTTCACGCACTACTGTGCGGCTAACGTCGAGACGTTCTGCGATATCGCGCTCAGGCGGCAGCCTATCTCCGACCACGTAACGGCCATTGATAAGTTCTTGTCTAAGGACTAAACCGATCTCTTGATACGGTCTTTTCGGTTCAAAAGACATCATGATGATATTATCACTATATTCCATCTAACTTCTCACGCCATCATAACGACCAATAACAATTGGTCAACCTCTATGTACCAGAATGTGGTAACACCTTGTTTTCGATTGTTTATTACTAATTA
>NZ_JAWOTW010000697.1:0-545 GCF_033339075.1 Vibrio sp. 970 | reverse complement strand
CAAATCCCGTTTTAGCTCAAGAACCTGACTCTCATTTCGAAGAAGTCGTGGTATGGGGAACGAAAGTTTCCAGCAATACCGAATCGATGTTCGCAGACGATATGTCATTAAAGCAGGCCGATCATATGTCGGATCTACTGCGTGATATCCCGGGCGTTGATGTGGGTGGCACTCACTCAGTCAACCAGCGCATCACGATTCGCGGCTTGGGTGAGACTGACTTGGATATCCGTCTGGATGGCGCGTCACAACACGCGAGTATGTTCCACCACATCGGTAACTTAACGCTGAACCCAGATATTCTAAAGTCGGCAGATATCCAAGTGGGTAACAACTCAGTGACGCAAAATGGGTTGGGTGGTTCGGTGTATTTTGAAACCAAAGATGCACGCGATTTGCTTCGTTACGATGAAACTTTTGGCGCGCGTGTATACGGTGGTTTTGCATCTAACGACAATCAACAAGGCTCATTAACGTTATACGGTTTGCTGTCAGAAAACGTAGACGCAATGGTTTATGGCCACTATGTGACGCGTGACGATTTC
>NZ_JAWOTW010000696.1:0-545 GCF_033339075.1 Vibrio sp. 970 | reverse complement strand
CGAACTTCATCGCCTCCGACACGTCCACAGTGACGGGTTACCTGCTTGTCGCAACGACGCGTGTGACAACTTCGGACTCTCTGTCCACACTCATAAACACCTCTATCACGCTTTCGGTTACAGTGGCGATCGTCAACGTTACCGTTGTAAAGCGTGCCAAAGCACTTTTGTCGATAAATGGTCTGGCGCCAATAAAAAGCTGCAGTTTCAAGAAAACCTGATGGGGCTTTTGTTCACTGGTTATTCCGTGCGCGAAATTTGCCGCAAACTCAGCATCAACCCAAAAACGTTTTATGATCACGTTGACCACATCGCCAGTCGTTGTCGTCGTAAGCTCGCGACCATTGATGCTCGTTGGGTTAATCACGCCAGTCACTACGAGTTGGCTTCCAGCTACATTGCCTTGCAGCCACACAGCAATAATGGAGTGTACTGGATCGTGTCTGGTGAAGCGCACTCGGGCTACATTCTTTGCCAACACGTGAACTACTCTTCGGATGAAGAACCTATCGCGACGCTGGATCACAACCCGTACGACGAAGTTT
>NZ_JAWOTW010000695.1:0-545 GCF_033339075.1 Vibrio sp. 970 | reverse complement strand
TTGAATTTGGTTCAAGTATCGATCTGCCTAACCTTCATAAAGATGAAGACGTACTGAAAGCGGTTCGTGCACTTGTAGCGAACGAACCAGAGCTAGCGGCTCAAGTTGTGAAAAACTGGATGAACGAAAATGGCTAACGATATCGTACCTCAAGATGAAAACGGCGCAGGCATGCCAGTTGAGTTTGATGCCTCCACCATTACTGGTGAAGAGAAAGCGGCCATTTTGTTATTAAGTCTGAATGAGCAAGATGCGGCTGGCATCATCCGTCATTTAGAACCGAAACAAGTACAGCGTGTTGGTAGTGCAATGGCGCGTGCAAAAGATTTAAGCCAAGAGAAAGTATCGGCGGTGCACCGTACGTTTTTGGAAGATATCCAGAAATACACCAACATTGGTATGGGCAGCGAAGACTTTATGCGTAATGCCTTGGTGGCCGCGCTGGGTGAAGACAAAGCGAACAACTTGGTTGATCAAATTCTGCTGGGTACCGGTTCGAAAGGTCTGGATTCATTGAAATGGATGGACCCACGCCAAGTGGCAAG
>NZ_JAWOTW010000694.1:0-545 GCF_033339075.1 Vibrio sp. 970 | reverse complement strand
CGCGCACAGCGTCAAGCAGAGCAAATTTTGTTGATGGAAGAGCGCGCGACCATTGCTCGCGAACTTCACGACTCTTTGGCTCAAGCGTTATCCTATTTGAAAATTCAGGTCGCTTTATTAAAGAGAAGCGTGAAAAATCTTCCTGACGAAAAGGCCATCGCTCAAGCCAATCAAGTGATTGCAGAGCTGGATACGGGTTTGTCGGCTGCTTATACCCAGTTACGTGAGCTGTTGACGACATTCCGCCTGACGATCAAAGAAGGCAGTTTTGGCCAAGCGCTGCAAGATATGGTTGAAACGCTTAATGAGCAAACAACGGCAGAAATTACGTTGAAAAATAGACTTTCATCGACGGAATTAGATGCGCATCAACAAGTCCATTTACTACAGTTGATCAGAGAGGCGGCACTGAATGCGATTAAGCATGCGCAAGCTGACCATATACATATTCAATGTCTTGATTGTGATGGGAAAGTCACAGTAACCGTCTCCGATGACGGGGTAGGCTTTGAACATCAGGACGAAAAAATTAATCATTACGGTAT
>NZ_JAWOTW010000693.1:0-546 GCF_033339075.1 Vibrio sp. 970 | reverse complement strand
GTTTATGCAGTGTGAAATAGGTGATAGGTCGTAATAGTATTTGGATCCAGACGGCGATGCTAATGCTCACTACAGTCAATAGCATCGCAGCTCAAGGTTGCGTAATTACGATTGTTTGTAGTGAGATAGTGAGGAGATGCGTTGGTGATCCCAACGCCAATGATTATGTTCGTTTATTTGCATTCCGCCCACCCAGTAACATTGCTTTGCTCGCTTTTGGCCTGCTAAACACGCTTTGCCAAATTCGGTCAGAGTAACTTTTTGTTCCCACCAATTTTTCTCTAATGAGTCGATAGCGAAAAGCGGCACTTCGGATTGAGTCAGTGGAAACAGTAGGGCGTAAAACATGACATCACCTAAAAAGGTAGCGGTTCAATTTGCTGATACCGCTTGAACCACTCTGTTACAGAGATGGGTGAACGCGGTGAACTCAATACATTTAAAGCAAGCTGTTGAGTCATGCTCAAACCGCTATTGGTATGAGGCAGTTCTTGCAAGAGACGCCTAAGCACATCGGACATGTTCGGTAAGCAATCCAGTTGATGT
>NZ_JAWOTW010000692.1:0-546 GCF_033339075.1 Vibrio sp. 970 | reverse complement strand
CTACGACCAAAAACGGGCTATCACTCAATACAAGAGGTCAAACAAATCTTGAGAAGTCGTCGTGATATCGAATTATTAGCTTCTGCAAATGCCTTTCAGATCTTATCGGGTAACCGTTATAACGCACGTTGGGCAGCGATGGATTCACTGTCCGATTTGCCTTTGTTTCATCATATCGAAGAGCCAAGCGTTAGCTATCAAGCACAGCCATCTGAATATGAAAGCCTTATTGAAGACTATGCCAGTACAGGTCTTTCGCTGAACCGGCACCCAATTACTCTGCTAGAAGAAGCGGGGATACTTCCTCGCTTTACGCGTATGAAACAATTGGTTGATAAAGAGCATAAATCGCTTGTGACTGTGGCAGGTGTCGTCACCGGAAGGCAGTCTCCAGGCACTGCAGCAGGCGTTACATTTTTCACCTTAGAAGATGACACTGGCAACATTAACGTTGTGGTATGGAGCGCGACGGCAAGAGCGCAAAAGCAAGCTTACCTCACCTCAAAAATATTGATGGTAAAAGGTATTTTGGAAAGAGAGGGAGAA
>NZ_JAWOTW010000691.1:0-546 GCF_033339075.1 Vibrio sp. 970 | reverse complement strand
TGCAGACAACACGGTAGAGTCACTAAAGAAGCAAGAGTGGCTACCGGCCGCTGATGCCGAAAGTAGAGCCGCAACGGTTAAGTGTAGTGGCACGCCAAGCTGTTCACCCAAAGGCAGAACGATTGGCATCGCTACCGCGAATGTTCCCCAAGAAGATGCCGTAGCAAAGACCAACGCACCAGTAATCATAAAGATAATCGCAGGGAAGTAAGACGCCGATAAGTAAGGGCTTACGGTCTCAATCACGTATTGCGTGACACCTAGCGAGTCATTGACGGATTTCAGCATGAAGCCGCCTATTACGGTTGCAAGCGGCAGTAGCATGACTTTAATGCCATCATAAACAGCTTCGAACATATCGTTCATCGAAATCAGTTTTTGTGCGCCGTAGAAGCTAATGGTGAAGATCAGCGCGACGAAAACCCCCGCCAGTAGGTCGATACCAAAGTACCAGCTGGCTGCAACGAGGACGATCATCGGTAAAAGGAAGTTGATCAGACCCATTGTTGGATTGGTGTGCGCAGAAACTTCAGAACCAAAGTCCAC
>NZ_JAWOTW010000690.1:0-546 GCF_033339075.1 Vibrio sp. 970 | reverse complement strand
GCATGGATCAACCATTCGCAGAACCTGCGCCATTTATGGGCCCACAAATCTCTGTGGCTGCGGCGAAGTTCATTCTTGATGCGCAAGCAAACCTGCAATCTCTAGGCGGTGAAAGCTTAATTGAAGCGAAAGCAGGAGAGGCGGCGTTTGTTTCTCCTGGCATCATCGATGTGACTAACATTGCCGAGTTGCCAGATGAAGAATACTTCGGACCGCTGCTGCAAGTCGTGCGCTATGAAGGTTTGGATAAAGCCGTAGAGCTGGCGAATGACACGCGCTTTGGCCTGTCGGCAGGTCTTGTATCAACAGACGATCAAGAATGGGAATACTTTGTTGACCACATTCGCGCAGGCATCGTAAACCGCAACCGTCAATTGACGGGCGCAAGTGGTGACGCACCGTTTGGTGGCCCAGGTGCATCAGGCAACCTTCGTCCAAGCGCGTACTACGCCGCGGATTACTGTGCTTACCCTATGGCATCCATGGAAGGGCAGGAGACGGAATTACCTGCGACAGTGAGCCCTGGCGTGACGCTTTAAGTTTCAA
>NZ_JAWOTW010000689.1:0-547 GCF_033339075.1 Vibrio sp. 970 | reverse complement strand
CATATTGCCCCCAAGCAATTGTTTTCAAATAGATAGTTACATAAGCAACTAAGGAAATTATACTAAAACACGCCCTAAAATACCACATTTACACATTTTACATAGTAAAATATACTGAACTATATTGATTGACTTTGGACCGGACAAAGGCAACACAATAGGGCTCGATAGAGGGTCAGCTTTTTAGGCGAAGCCGTTAAGAAAAGCGATACAAATGCTTTTAGCTCGCCGAAGGCGAATCATATGGCCACCAGAATTCTGCTAGGACGGTGACAACGGGGGTTGGTTGGCAATGTCCTAGCGCTGGTGGACAACAGCCTTGAGCGGCAATACTTGGCGAGGCACGAGGCCTAGCATTGCAAGGGGTAAGTCCGGCGGGTGGGCCTCGGTGGCGACTAGGGGAAACCCCTGTTAGTGGAGAGAAAATTGTGAATGCGTTATATTGTTTACTCGCAACAAAAAGCCCTGAACTTAGTCAGGGCTTCTCTAATTAAAGCTTGGTTAAGCGGCTTGTTCTGTTGCTCCATTAATGTCACCACTATCATCG
>NZ_JAWOTW010000688.1:0-547 GCF_033339075.1 Vibrio sp. 970 | reverse complement strand
CGTCTTTTTCCCAGCGCCACCAAACCGATTCAACTTCTGGCTGATCTTGTAACCATGCGCTCATTCGCCCTGCCGAGTTGTTTGTTGGATAAATATAGATATCTGCGGCCAAGCGTTGGCTTAACCATTTGTCAGTGGTGTCTCTAAAGCTACCCACCATGGTCTCAACACCAATATTCGCAGCGAGCGCCAACATAAACGCCATCGTTGCGACACCACGATAGCTCATACTTGCCGCCGCATCAGCAAAGAACCAACGCACACGAACCCAGCGTAACGTGTATGAGAAGCTTTGGAACATGTGCCACATCAAAAATGGCATGAATAGAGCCACACTCACCAACATCAATGCGATAATGGCAAAACCCGTCTCTTGCGTTTTAGGTGCTTGGTAAACCGCAACCGCGGCTACACAGAAAGCACATGCCGCCACTGCTTGCCAAGAAAACTCTCTTCCAGCAAAGCGCATTAACGATAAACGCGAAGACAAACGAATTGGTTGCGATTTCAACAATCGAATCAGTGGCCACAAACAGGAAATCAAAGC
>NZ_JAWOTW010000687.1:0-547 GCF_033339075.1 Vibrio sp. 970 | reverse complement strand
GAAGTTACCGAACAAACCACCCATAGAGGAGCACGTTCCGAAACCTGAGCACCTGCCAACATATGTTGTTCTACTTTGTTACTAAGCTCTTGCTGTACTCCGCGACCATGTGACTTAAGCACTGATACAACTTGTTTTCTCAATCTACGGTGAGCTTCAAGCCCATTTTTTTCTAAACGATACTGACCTATAAAACCCAAAGATAAGCATACGTACATTAGCTCTAGTAAATCTAGGTGGGATTCCGGATGAGCCAAACAGCTATCTAGATGCTTAAAAAAAGCCTCTCCACCTTGGCTGCTCGCGTAAAAAGAACTCAACAGAGAATCATGTGTCCAAAACGATTGACTCCCCCAATTGGTATTCAATACTGCTTCGTCTAAAGAACAGCACAGACAATAACGTGCGGTATCAATGGTTTCCAAGTCAACATCATGTTGACGCAGACGATTCTCATAATCCCTAAGTTTTTGCGCGAGCGTTTCTTTAAGAAATAAAGGATCGGAATGAGTAGCTGTTGCTCTGATTTGTCCAATAATCGAAAGTA
>NZ_JAWOTW010000686.1:0-547 GCF_033339075.1 Vibrio sp. 970 | reverse complement strand
CGGTTGTTATTGCGTTTGCAATCATTGTATTTGCAAGCTTACCAGTCTTGTTCAAGTTCATTCCTAGTGAACTTGCACCTTCGGAAGATAAAGGTGTGGTTGTACTAATGGGTACGGCGCCTTCGAACGCGAACTTGGATTACATCCAAAACACCATGAACGATGTAAACAAGATTCTGTCGGATCAACCAGAGGTAGAATACGCGCAGGTATTTAACGGTGTTCCTAACTCGAACCAAGCGTTTGGTCTAGCGACACTTAAACCTTGGAGTGAGCGTGAAGCCAGCCAATCTGAGATCACCAAACGTGTTGGTGGATTAGTTGCAAGCGTCCCAGGCATGTCAATCACGGCATTCCAGATGCCAGAACTGCCTGGTGCGGGTTCAGGTCTACCAATTCAGTTCGTTATCACGACACCAAACAGCTTCGAAAGCTTGTTTACGATCGCAAGTGACGTTCTGACAGACGTAGCCAGCAGTCCAATGTTCGTCTACTCGGACTTAGATCTGAACTACGACTCTGCAACTATGAAGATCAAAATCGATAA
>NZ_JAWOTW010000685.1:0-547 GCF_033339075.1 Vibrio sp. 970 | reverse complement strand
CACTTGGCATCTTTCGCTAAGGGCATGTCGTCTCTGCACTTCTACCTCATCGCAGAAATGCTGGTCAATCTCGGTTTTGAATGGTGCATCTTCACCGCGACAGACCCACTTCACGCCATGATGGCGCGCCTAGGATTGGAGCCTCATATCATCGCGCAGGCCGATCAAAACAAAGTCCCCGATGCCGAGTCCACTTGGGGGTCGTACTACGAACATCAACCGCGTGTGTTAGCTGGCAATTTGCAAAAAGGACTAGAGCGTCTTCGATTAGTCCAAGAAAGAAAACGCAAACAAGCCTAGATAGAAAAATAAACGTCGTTAAAACCGCAAACACACCCAGAACAACTTGGTTAAACACAACGCCAGAATATAGGTGATGTATGAATATTCTCCTCGATGCCATTACAAAATGGGCAAAAACGACACCAGATCGAGTAGCACTTGTCGGCTACGAAGCGAATCAAACGGTTGAACTGACTTACTCTGAATTGTTAAACAAGATCGAACTCGTTGCCGCCGAGCTTATTGCACAGAACATCAAAGCACT
>NZ_JAWOTW010000684.1:0-548 GCF_033339075.1 Vibrio sp. 970 | reverse complement strand
ATGGTGACATTTCCGATGTTGAGCGCAAAGCTGAACTTGGAGGAAATCTTCATGCGAAAGGCATGATGATCATGCAAGCGTTTCTAAGCTCTGCTTTGAATTTGGATGAGCCACTGCCATACTCTGCGTCTATTGTTTTCGAGCAGTCCTATAGTGAAGTGGATGGTGATAGTGCTTCATTGGCAGAGTTATGCTGTTTGGTAAGTGCACTGTCTGAATCCCCGGTTAATCAACAAATCGCGGTGACTGGCGCGGTGGACCAATTTGGCCGAGTACAAGCGGTAGGCGGCTTAAATGAGAAGATCGAAGGTTTTTATCAAGTTTGTAAACACCAAGGCTTCACTGGTCATCAAGGCGTTATTATGCCTAAATCGAACTTGAAGCACCTTGCTTTACATAAAGATGTCATAGAAAGCATTAAGAATGGTGAGTTCCATATTTGGTCGGTTTCTACCGTTGATGAAGCAATACCAATTCTAATGGGCAAATCATTCAGAGGCGAAGATGATAGCGTCATCGGCAAGATCGCCGAACGTATTGAAAATTTT
>NZ_JAWOTW010000683.1:0-548 GCF_033339075.1 Vibrio sp. 970 | reverse complement strand
AGAGCAATATCGCCACCTTGATAGTCTTCAACAAATTGCGGATTTACATTCTTACCAGACGCATCTGGTGCAGTATCCATGTGGGCGATAAAGCCGATTGGTGGAACATCGTAATCAACATTCGACGGCAGTTTTGCCATCAAGTAACCGTGTTCATCTAAAGTCACATCGCTCAAACCAAGATCTAGCATCTCTTGTTTCAACAACTCTGCAAAAACGAGTTGGCCAGGTGAACTTGGGCATTGGGCAACATGGGGATTTGATTGGGTGTCAAACGTGACGTAGCGAAGGAATCTTTCAACTAAATGCTTCATATTTATTCTCATTGTTCTAAGCGATCAACACCAGACTACGCATCGCACTCAAACAAACCGGCAATACTAAGGTTTGCCGAACATAGGTAGCTCTGACGAATGAACTCCAATTACTCTGGATGAGTTCAGCTACCTAATGTTATTTAAATGCGAGGCCGCCTAGTGCCCGTAATAAACCTCACTCCATGTTACGCTCTTAGTTCAATAAGAATTTGCTTTGAATCATTTTTTGAT
>NZ_JAWOTW010000682.1:0-549 GCF_033339075.1 Vibrio sp. 970 | reverse complement strand
TGAAAGCGAAAGATATCGAGCAATTACCCAAACCGCTGATGTTTAGCCTGAATGTTGGCGAGATTGTAGAGCGATTAACGCGACACAAGATCTCGACCATTGGTTCACTCAATGGTGATTTGTTATGGCCAGTGAATCGCGCTCAAAGCCTATCTTTGCTCGCGCATTTTTGTCAGGTTTGTCTCCCTCATTTTGGTCGGTTTCAAGATGCGATGACGGCGGAGCACGATGCCAAATGGAGTTTGTATCACAGTCGTTTGTCGTTCTCGATGAACAGCAAGTTACTGCACCCCAAAGAGGTAATCGATGCTGCACTTAGTGCATACCAATCTAACAAACACATCGATATTGCACAGGTAGAAGGATTCATTCGTCAGATCTTAGGTTGGCGGGAATTCATTCGGGGTGTGTACTGGGCGAATATGCCGCAGTATCCGCAGAAAAATGAGCTCGAAGCATCACGTGATTTACCCGACTACTTTTGGACAGGAAAAACCAAGATGGCTTGTATGCGCAATGCAATAGGCCAGTCTCTCGATTATGCGTACG
>NZ_JAWOTW010000681.1:0-549 GCF_033339075.1 Vibrio sp. 970 | reverse complement strand
CTGTGGCGTATTCAATTTGCTGCTCAAGAGCAAACGCTTTGGCATCACACCCTTTTAGCTCTTCTTGAGCGACAGTAGGAAGCGAAATAGCCATCGTTAACGCAGCACCACAAATCACGGCTTTCATTTTAAACCTCTCCAGTAAATACAGCTCGCGCCCTCAAATGGGGGCGCATAAAAATAGGTCAACATCATTGGCAAACGCATTTCGCTCGCCGAATGTTTCAAGGTCGAGGAAGTTAAGATTCTGCGCTTTGCTTGTTGTATTCAATCGAATTGATGAACCACTCTTTGTCACCTTCCGGCGTTCGAACGGTAAATTCTTCATCCACTTGCTTTTTCAACATGGCTCTGGCCATAGGGGAATCAATGGAGATGTAATCTTTGGCATCGCCATATATTTCTTCTGGCCCCACAATGCGGAACTTCTTCACATCACCAGCTTCGTTTTCAATCTCGACCCAAGCACCAAAAAAGACTTTGCCTTCTTGTTGAGGTGAGTAATCTACGATGGTGACTTCAGGTAAAAACTTTCTGAGAAAACGAACG
>NZ_JAWOTW010000680.1:0-549 GCF_033339075.1 Vibrio sp. 970 | reverse complement strand
AGATACGTTCTGGCGCAGTGTGATTAAGCCTATTGGTGAGTCGGTTACTGGCGCTTCCATCTTACTTGAAAATGATCAATGGGTTGAAACCACGCTCGAGCCTGCCACCGAAGAGGAAGCAGAAGCGACCATTAAGGTCATGGGGGGTGAAGATTGGGAAAGCTGGATTGATACTCTCATCAACACGGAATCCGTCGCTCAAGGTTGCAAAACCATTGCATTCTCATACATGGGCCCAGAAGTTACTCACCCAATCTATCTCGATGGTACTTTAGGCCGAGCCAAAATTGATTTGCACCAAACCAGCCATGCATTGAATCTGAAACTGGCTAACTTCGACGGTGGTGCTTACGCCACGGTGTGTAAAGCGCTGGTAACCAAAGCTAGTGTTTTCATCCCTGCTCTGAGCCCTTACCTTTTAGCTCTGTACCGAGTAATGAAAGAAAAAGGCACGCATGAACGCTGCATCGAACAAATGCAACGTCTGTTCACGACGAAGCTTTACGATCAGCCTAAAGTTCCTGTTGATGGTGAGCGATTGATTCGAAT
>NZ_JAWOTW010000679.1:0-549 GCF_033339075.1 Vibrio sp. 970 | reverse complement strand
ACAATGATCATCTCACCATGGTTTGAAAGATGTTGTGGCGCGTGACCTAACAGAGTTTCAGCCGCGTTGTAATTGGTGTCTAAACCACTGTGGAATGGTGGGTTGCTGATGATAAATTGGTAGTCTTCGGCCGTATCTGAGTAAATGTCAGACGCAAACACGCGACCAGACAAACCGTTGGCTTCAAGCGTTGCTTGGCTTGAGGTGATGGCATACGCGTTGATGTCACACATCTCAATCGCAATTTCTGGGTTTGCTTTCGCCATGAACGCGCCTAAAACACCGGCACCACAACCAAAATCGAGCACTTTGCCTGACAAGTTAGGTAAGGTTTCCAGTAGTAGACGGCTGCCTAAGTCAAATTCACCATGACTGAATACGCCCGGTAAACTTTTTACTGTAAGTGACTGCTCACCAAGGGTTACCGTGTAAGACTTAAACCACTCTTCTTGATTGAATGGTTTTGGCTCATTTAAGCAATTACCCCAGTAGAAAGAGCAGCGGCGAGCTGAGTCGTATTTGTTCACCGGGCCATATTCTTTGAACATC
>NZ_JAWOTW010000678.1:0-549 GCF_033339075.1 Vibrio sp. 970 | reverse complement strand
TCGCTACTCAGCCGAACGGTCAGAAACTCGCTCACTGATCCCTCCAAAACGACGGCGAACGACCGTCACCGTTTCTCTATTTGTACTTTGCAAAAGGCTTCGGATACGTACTCGTGAATCATCCACCAACACTTGTGCATCCAATTCGAAGAAGGAGCTATCCACTCCTAAATAGCCTTTGGCGTTTTTCTTTACATCATCGCTCAAGCCAGTTAATTCTGACTCCGCTAGAAATTCATCTACGCTGTCCCAACCATCGAAGGGACGCTTTTCTATCAGTTGAACCGCGTCGCTGCTGCTCAAGTTCGGTGAAAACATAGCGACTAAAATCGGCGCTTGTTCCACCTCTATCGTGTTGACGTTTAAACGCCAATCATCACTTGGGATCGCACATACCAAGGGCTCAATCTTTTGATAAATTTCACCACTCACTTGATATACCGCGCGCAGTTCAGTTTTGTCTGCCATCCAACCATTAGCCGCTAAATACGAAGGTTTCATCGATTCGTAGGTGCTGTCTTCCACGCCGGTGGTTGAACGTACTGTGCT
>NZ_JAWOTW010000677.1:0-549 GCF_033339075.1 Vibrio sp. 970 | reverse complement strand
AGTGGTGAGCACTTACTGGCTGTATTGAATGATATTTTGGACTTCTCAAAGATTGAACAAGGCAAGTTCAATATCCAAAAACATCCTTTCTCCTTCGCTGATACCATGCGAACGCTAGAAAACATCTATCGCCCTATTTGTGAAAATAAAGGGGTTGAACTTGTCATTGAAAACCAGCTTGATGGCAATGTAGAGATTTTCACCGACCAAGTTCGTCTGAATCAAATTCTGTTTAATTTAGTCAGTAACGCGGTGAAGTTCACGCCATCGGGCTGCGTGCGTTTACATGCCGAGTTAGAGCAGTTTTATGGCGCAGACAATAGTGTGCTAGTGGTTGAAATCAGCGATACGGGTATCGGTATTGAGTCCGACAAGTTGGATGAAATGTTCGAACCTTTTGTTCAAGAAGAAGCGACCACAACTCGCGAATACGGTGGCAGTGGCCTTGGTTTGACCATCGTGAAAAACTTGGTCGATATGCTCGACGGGGATGTACAAGTTCGCAGTCAAAAAGGGCAAGGAACCACATTTGTTGTTACGCTGCCAGTA
>NZ_JAWOTW010000676.1:0-550 GCF_033339075.1 Vibrio sp. 970 | reverse complement strand
CATCTTATTTACACGCTAGACATCATCGTTGAAGGCGATGAAACCGCGTTGCTAGCAAAGTTCGCAAACGATCCTCACGTTCGCCAAACACCAGACATGGAATACAAGTTTGTTGCGAAAGCACCTGAGAACCTAACAGAGCGCCCAATCGTCATCGGTTTTGGTCCATGTGGTCTGTTTGCTGGTTTGGTGTTGGCTCAAATGGGTTTCAACCCAATCATTGTTGAACGCGGTAAAGAAGTACGTGAACGTACTAAAGATACTTTCGGTTTCTGGCGTAAACGCACGCTAAACCCAGAATCAAACGTACAGTTTGGTGAGGGCGGTGCGGGTACGTTCTCTGACGGTAAGCTGTACAGCCAAGTGAAAGATCCAAACTTCTACGGTCGCAAAGTGATCACTGAATTTGTTGAGGCTGGCGCACCAGAAGAAATTCTATACGTAAGTAAACCTCACATCGGTACTTTCAAGCTGGTAACGATGATCGAGAAAATGCGTGCGACCATCATCGAGCTAGGTGGTGAAATTCGTTTCAGTACTCGTGTTGATG
>NZ_JAWOTW010000675.1:0-551 GCF_033339075.1 Vibrio sp. 970 | reverse complement strand
TGTCGTGTCGACTAATGAACCCATCGCAGTATCAAAGGTAATGAACGTAATAAAAATAAGCAGAGCAAACGCAACGATCATATTGACGTTACTTAGGAGTTTGACACCGCCGTCAATACCACGAACAACAGAAAGCACAGCAATAAAGGTTACAAACGCAATCACCACCATTTGTGTACCGATGCCGCCGTTTAAACCAAATACATGGTTAATACCACTGGTTGCTTGCTGAGCACCCAAACCAAGAGAAGTCGCAAGACCGAACAACGTCGAAAGTACAGCAAGGATATCGATAACGTGACCTAACCAGCCCCATGCACGATCACCAAAAATTGGGTAAAACGCCGCACGCAATGAAAGCGGTAAACCTTTGTTAAAGGCGAAAAAAGCAAGCGCCAACGCAACAAGGGCGTAAATACTCCAACCGTGAACACCCCAGTGAAACATGGTCGCGCCCATCGCGAGTGATTTGGCATCGGCTGAATACGCTTCTGCGTTTAGCGGCGTACCCCACCAATCCGTCAAATAGGCCGTTGGTTCAGCCACGCTCC
>NZ_JAWOTW010000674.1:0-551 GCF_033339075.1 Vibrio sp. 970 | reverse complement strand
AGAATGCGCATCCATGAAAAAACAGCATGGATGTTACGATCGCTGCAGAAATAACGCCGAGCGAAACGACCTAAGGATAATGCTCTGTATTAAAACATCAGTAATTAATAACGGATGCCCGTGTTTGTTCACCAGCTGTAACGACTAGCACTCGCAAAACGCAAGAATGGGAGAATTAACATGACACAAGAAAAAGCGCATTCCGCAGGCAAATGCCCCGTAATGCATGGCTCCATGACCACCAATGACAGAACAGAAAAGAACTGGTGGCCGAAGTCGCTCAACCTCGACATTTTGCATCAACACGACGCTAAAACAAATCCAATGTCGAGTGATTTTGATTACCAAGAAGAAGTCAAAAAACTCGATTTCTCTGCACTCAAACAAGACCTCATCGCACTAATGACCGATAGCCAAGAATGGTGGCCTGCTGACTGGGGACATTATGGCGGCTTGATGATTCGTATGTCATGGCATGCGGCAGGGACTTATCGAATCGCAGATGGTCGCGGCGGTGCGGGCACCGGTAATTTACGTTTCGCCCCGCTAAA
>NZ_JAWOTW010000673.1:0-551 GCF_033339075.1 Vibrio sp. 970 | reverse complement strand
CTCTTAAAGCTCAAGACCTATTTGAATCCGGTAGTGCGAGCGTTGTGGCTTACATACAGCCAGTTATTTCTAAAGTTGCACGCACCTTAGAAGCGACACAAGGGAAGATCATAATTACCGGGCATACCGATGACCGTCCGATATTTACCAGCAAGTACCCATCCAATTGGCACTTGTCTTTAGCTCGGGCAACTTCTCTTTCCGAACAGTTAATCGCCAACAGTGCACTTAAAGGCAGAGTAATTCCTGAAGGGTTGGGTGATGCGAGACCTTTGGTAGAAAATGACAGTGAAGAGAACCGAGCAATGAATCGTCGAATTGAAATCGATCTTATTGTGGGCAACTAACGGTTGGGCAAGGAAATGAGTATTAAAGAAATAGGCAGAGTATTTACCCAAAGATGGTTTCTTGGTTTAGTCGGTGTAGCCGCGTGCTCCATTTTTATTTGGGTTGTGGGTCCTCTGATCACGGTTGCAGGTTACGAGCCGCTTAAAAGTGATTTTCAACGTTTAGTTACGATCTTAGTGATTGTTTTTGCTTGGGCGCTTATC
>NZ_JAWOTW010000672.1:0-551 GCF_033339075.1 Vibrio sp. 970 | reverse complement strand
AGCAAGATCTAGCGAACCTAGAGCTGCACAACGAAGGCGCGTAAATCTGCGCCATCATTATCGGGATTAAAAAAACCAGAGCCTAGGCTCTGGTTTTTATTTTTGTATCATTTTTAGTGAATGTTATAGGCAATCACAAAGTCGATGAACAGACGCACTTTCTCTGGCAAGTGATCTTTGTGGTTGTACAGCATGTAGATGTCGCGCGGGTTTGCGCTCCAATCTGGCAATACTCGCAACAATTCACCACTTTCGATGTATTCCTTAATCATCACATCAGGCATTAATGTAATACCTAGACCTTCTGAACAAGCACTGCGAACAACATTGAGTGCGTTGGCTTGGAAACGACCACGCTCTACGTTCACCACAGACTCACCTTTGCTGTTGATCAGTGTCCACTTGATAAGTGGGTAGCCTTTTAGCAAAGAGTGGTTTGAGAGCTCTTCTGCGTGGTTTGGCGCAGGGTTGGCTGCTAGATAGTCTTGGCTGGCAACCAAAATATCTTTTACTTCGCCAATTTTACGAGCAATTAGGCTGGAATCTCGTTG
>NZ_JAWOTW010000671.1:0-552 GCF_033339075.1 Vibrio sp. 970 | reverse complement strand
TAGCCGTTCTTTCGGATTGTGGCGAGCTCCTCTTCCCATTCGTCTAAGCGATGATCTTGGCTAAAGTAACGTAAGATCTTTTCGCAACGACTTTGAGGCATAAAAGCGAGCATCACTTTAGATGAGGCGCCACGAAGCAGGGGTTGACTTTGACCCTGGACGAAGCTGCATCGTAGCGCCTGCATACTTTCTTTTTGTCTGACACAAAGCGCTCGATAACCCGATGGCACCATGTACGCCGCCATTTCCCCTGTTTGCTGCACCAAGCGCGCCAAGATGGTTTCAACCATATCAAGGCCGTGCTGAGCGGTTTCATAGCTGTGCATCAACAGTAAGGCTGCTGGTCCAACAACAAACGTCTTGTCGTGCACACTTTCTTCAATCAAGTTCCATTCTTTCAGCAGTTTTAGATGTCGATACAAACTGCTTAATGGAACGTTCAATTGTTCGCTGAGTGTTTTCGCAGAGACTGGGAATTGGCTTACCGCAACTTGCATTAATAATTGCAGTGCCTTTTCGTTTACCTGATTAGCGTTGGCTTTGTTTAATGTC
>NZ_JAWOTW010000670.1:0-553 GCF_033339075.1 Vibrio sp. 970 | reverse complement strand
GGCCAAGAATCAACGTCGCCTGAAACTGTTCACCACTACACCGTCGGCAGTGTGTTTTATGATGAAGACGCACAAGTTTCCGAAACGCCACTAGCACCACCTTTTCATTCGTTTGCTAGCCTGTTAAATCGCAATGCACTGCGAGTTCATGATTCAAAATCAGATCTTGATGAGCTCGATATTGGTTGGTTCGAAACGTTGGCTCCTCATTGGAACCGCGCTTTATCAGAAACGCCATATTTGAACGCGGGTCTGACGGCTTTTCTTGGTCTTGCGAAAGACTTCTCTCATTCAAAATACCAAATTGGAGATGGGTTAGGCTCTAATCTTATCTATCGGTTTATTCACGCTCGATAGTTCTAAGCATCTACCTTGTTGTTATTTAGTGATGTTTAGGAGCTTTTTTATGTTTGATTCAATGATGGGCGTCTTGCTTGCCTTTTGGCATCAAGACTTTTCTGCACTTATGGCGCCAGGAAGTGCAGGGATTATTTATATTGTCGTGGCGACATTAATCTTTTTGGAAAGTGGTTTTATTCCTGCTGCGCCATTT
>NZ_JAWOTW010000669.1:0-554 GCF_033339075.1 Vibrio sp. 970 | reverse complement strand
ATTGAGATGACGTCGGGATGAATCTCCACACCAACACTGCCTTCCTCAAAGAAAGGGGCTTTCCCTTTAGGGGCCGAAGATACATGTTGAACAAGGAATATCGGGATATCTTGTGCTTTGGCTTTCCCCATCAACTGCTTAATGTTGTCCAAAGTGGTATCGGTATTCCACAAAGGAAATCGGCCATTCGGGAAATAGTCGTTTTGTATATCGATTACAAGTAATGCGCTGTTGCTCATGTTCAATTCCTGCTGATTTTGGTTCTCGTCTTGCCAAATTATGAGTAACTTGCTGCATTATTTTTAGAGTCTAAAATGACATAAAAGAAGTCAAAAACGACAAATTAAAGATGATCAAAATAAAGATTGGAATCTGCGAGTATCCCTCAGTATTGAAGTCGGCAGTTTATGGCTTTGAAGAGATGTTTTTGCTGGCCAACAGAATATGTAAGGAGCAGAACATTGAGGTTGTGTTTGAGCCGATTTTAATTCCACATACAGACCTAACCGCAGAAAGACTAACGGTTGTTTTGTTGCCACCTGCGTCACTTGATA
>NZ_JAWOTW010000668.1:0-554 GCF_033339075.1 Vibrio sp. 970 | reverse complement strand
AAATCAATTCAATCTGCGGTGGCTGTGTTAATATCCACAAAAAATAAAATGGATAGAACATGAAAATCGTAGCGGTGACAGCATGCCCTACAGGCATCGCTCATACCTATATGGCGGCAGATGCACTAATGAAAGCTGCGCCAAAACATAACGTGCAAATTAAAGTAGAAACGCAAGGTGCGATGGGGATAGAAAATCAGCTCACTCCGCACGATATCGCTCAAGCGGATCGGGTTTTGATCGTGTCGGATATTGAGATAGAACAACCTGGCCGATTCGAAGGGACGCGCAAAATTCAAATCCCCATTGAAGAGGTCTTGCTGAACGTCGACAAAGTATTCCTCGTCCACTGCCGCGACTAAATTTGCAGATGAACGAATACCAAATCACCTTTTTCGTCGATAATGCAAATGCCAGTGCGCACCTTGCTCAGCCACTCAATCGAGTGGCAAAGAAGTTCAAAAGTACCTTACATATCATTAATGTAACGCAAAATCGTGTTGCGGAACTCACCAAGTCCGTGGCGATTTTGCAAGCAGGTCTACAACAAGGTG
>NZ_JAWOTW010000667.1:0-554 GCF_033339075.1 Vibrio sp. 970 | reverse complement strand
CAGACGTTTCGCCAGACCTTTCATCTCTAGCTCAGTAGAGGTGATGGTACGCTCGTATTCACTCTTACGACTACGAGATGTGTGCAGACGCTCGTGCAGCTCATCACGGCGACGGATCGCACGCTCTTCTGCGCCTTCATCGGCGTTAACACCAAACTCTTGCAGTTCTTGTTTGAACTCTTGAACAGTTTCCAATTTCGCTTGGTGCGAGCTTTTCAATGATGCCAATACTTGGTTGTATTGGTTCATTTGACCTTGCGCTTGTTTCAACTCTTCACGAGAGCGTGTACGCATTTGCTCAGCCTGAACCAGCTTCGCTTTTAACTGCTCACTAAGTTCACTGCTTTGGTTAAGCAAATCAACAGAGTCTGAATAGGCAAAGTAGTGACGACGCTCAACGAGGTCAGACAAGGCAAAGATCTGCTTCTTCAATTCTTGAAGTTGCTCGTCCGCAGCTTTGTATTCTGCTTCTAACGCATCGAACTGTTCAGGGTCTGCATCAAGTGCAGAAGCAATTTTTTCAAGCTCAGCCACGGCTTTCGCGTGGTTGTTCA
>NZ_JAWOTW010000666.1:0-554 GCF_033339075.1 Vibrio sp. 970 | reverse complement strand
AAACTGTCTAAGCGCCATGGTGCAGTATCAGTAATGCAATACCGTGATATGGGTTACCTGCCTGCGGCACTAAACAACTACTTAGTGCGTCTAGGTTGGTCTCATGGCGACCAAGAAATCTTCTCTCAAGAAGAGATGATCAACTTGTTCAGCCTAAACGCAGTATCTAAGTCAGCGTCTGCTTTCAACACGGATAAACTGCAATGGTTGAACAACCACTACATCAAGAATTCAGATCCTGCGTACGTTGCTGAGCATCTACAATGGCATCTAGATCAGCAAAAACTGGACGTAACAAACGGCCCTGCGATCACTGACGTGATCAAGCTAGTGGGTGAGCGTTGCAACACACTGGTTGAGCTTGCTGAGCAAATTCGTTACTTCTACGAAGATTTCTCTGAGTTTGAAGCGGGCGCAGCGAAGAAGCACCTGCGTGGCGTAGCGAAAGAACCTCTAGAAGTAGCACTTGCGAAAGTGGAAGCGATCACAGAGTGGACGACAGAAAACCTACACCAAATGATCGCTGACGTATGTGCAGAGCTTGAAATTGGCAT
>NZ_JAWOTW010000665.1:0-555 GCF_033339075.1 Vibrio sp. 970 | reverse complement strand
CAACAGACCTTCAAGCTGAGATGTCTCTTCACGCATCTCGTAGAAGTAATCGTTCATGCCGTAAACAACAGCTGCGTATAGACCAGAACCGTACTCACCGTAATTTACAGAGAATAGGTGTGATTCAGCTGACTTAGTACCTAAAGAAGAGATCTCAACATCACCGCCACTGTATACGTAACCAAGACCAAAGCCAGCAAACTGTGCACTTAACGCTACTTGACCACGAGCATCGTATTCAGCTCCTTTTTTAACATACACTGGCAAACCGGAATCTTTATCTTTCTCAAGAACTTCACTTATGTCATCGTTTTTGCCCTGCCAACCAAGACCTAAGTTAAAGACAAATCCTTCACCAAATTCAAAGCTCTTACGATAACTCAGCATTTTTTCAGCTCGCCCAGAGCCTAGGTTGTTATGGTTTTCGTATAGGAAGTCATTCGCATAAGCAATTGGTAAATCCGCGACACCCGCTACATCGTAGTATGGCGACCATTGAGTACCGCCAACAACTCGACCAAACTGCTCGTGTGTAGCACCAATGTATCCAAGACG
>NZ_JAWOTW010000664.1:0-555 GCF_033339075.1 Vibrio sp. 970 | reverse complement strand
CGATAATCGCACCTTGGTACTTAACTAGCACTTCGCCTTTACCCATTTTCAATCCTTCTGGAATGATTTGAGGACGAACATCACGGCCCATGTACCATTCACGTGCTTCTTCAATCGTTAGCTCAATAGCGTTGCTTTCAGCACCCGTCGCCAGCGCGGTAGCGACTTGGTGTTGCCAACGGTAGCCATTTTTATGTGCTTCAGCGATTTTAATGCCCATGCGAGAAAAACGTAATTCGCCAATCATAGGCTCAAGCGCATCTGGGAATAGCCAAACGTCTTTATCTCGGAGCCAAACCGTACTTTCGGAAGGTAACTCAATATCCAATGCGTTGTGTAGTTGCTTTGAAATCTCTTCTGATTCTTTCTTCGACGCTTTTACGAACGGGAATTTGCCCATGCGCTTTTTCACTTGTGGCGCCTCTACAGAATGGTGTTTGCGAATACGCGCAACAAAGAAGCCTTCACAGTCATAAACCTGAGGGAAGATGTGTAAGAAACCTTCTTCTGTTAATGCGGCGTTTGCATTTTCAAATAATCCATCCAGACTCTCAA
>NZ_JAWOTW010000663.1:0-555 GCF_033339075.1 Vibrio sp. 970 | reverse complement strand
TGTGCTCAGCAAGAATCGTTATTGGATGAGCTCCTAGGTTCGGTGTTTGCGCGTGCTCTACAGGCGGATTTGAGCTTAAGTATTGATGAGTTAGCTATCCATAGTGAATTAGCTCAAGCGCGTTTGATTCGTATGTGGTTGAGTAAATTGAATGCCAATATGCCGAGTCAAACTCAATTGCGCTTGATTTGGCAAGAAGTGGCATTGGCACAACAAGATGCCAATCCAAAGCTTAAACTCAAACAAGGAGAGATCCGACGCTTCCAAAACAAATTGTACTGGGTTAGGCCTTATGCCGATGTGACGAGTTGGCAAGGCCATATCCAAATCGATGAGCCACTGGTTTTACCTGAGAGTTTGGGGACGTTAACGCTTAGTTCGGGTTCTCATAAGCCAAATATTTCGCTGCCATCACCCCCCGAGTTATTGAGGGTTACTTTCAATCCCGAAGGTTTGTCGGCACACCCCACAACACGTAGTCGCAGTCGTAAACTGAAAAAGTTATTCCAAGAATACAATGTGCCAAGCTGGTTACGTCGTCAGATCCCGATTTTG
>NZ_JAWOTW010000662.1:0-555 GCF_033339075.1 Vibrio sp. 970 | reverse complement strand
CTTTCGTTGCCATTTCTACGTCAAGTTGACGAATCAAACGTTTCAGGCGTGCACGTACTTTCGGATCGCCAGAAATCAGAATCGAGTTCGTACGCTCATCCGCGACGATTTTTGGCTCAAGAAACTCAGGCGTACTCTTTTGGTTGGTCGTTTTGTTCAGGGCTTCTACGATACGAACCATTTCAGCAGCCGAGGCATTGCGAAGCTCTACTAGCTCGATCTCTTTGTCACCAGCTTGGTCAACGCGTTTGATGATTTCTGCTAGACGGTTTACTACCGCTGCACGACCGGTGATCAGGATGATATTAGCTGGATCGTAATGAACCACGTTACCCGCCCCGGCGTTATCAATCAGCTGGCGCAATAGCGGTGACAATTCACGAACAGAGACATTTCGCACAGCAACCACGCGAGTGATGACGCTATCGCCTTTTGCGCTACCATCCCCCATAACAGGGATTGCAGAGGTCTTAGAGTCTTTTGCTTTGATGACTTTGAGTACGCCGTTGTCCATTTCTACGACTGCATAGCCGTACACTTCCAACACGTTAAGGA
>NZ_JAWOTW010000661.1:0-556 GCF_033339075.1 Vibrio sp. 970 | reverse complement strand
CATCAATGCCGTACTGAGCACGATATTCCATGTCGCTCAGAGTTAGAGCAATTAAAACGCGAACATTCAGGGCTGGAAGTGAAAATCTGTTTAACGCAACCAGCGGTGGATTGGTTTGGTCTTAAAGGGCGTTTAAGTCTGTCTCATATCAAGCAAATCAAAGACGTTGAACAACGACAAGTGTTTGTTTGTGGGCCTGATGGTTTCATGCAAAAAGCAAAAAACTTATTGTTGAAGAAAGGTTTGCCAGAGGCACATTATCATCAAGAAGCCTTTGGTGTTTCTGCTGTGGAAGCAAGACCAGAAAAAGAGGTTGAGATTGAATTCAATGGCTTGAAGATCCAAGGCAACAATCAAAAAACGCTTTTGGATCAGATTGAAGATGCAGGGAAAGTAGTGAGCAATAGCTGTCGTGCTGGCTTGTGCGGTGCGTGTAAGGTACAGCTCACATCAGGACAAGTTCATCACCCAGATGTACCAGCCTTGACGGATGAAGAACGCGCAATGGGAACGGTATTGGCGTGTTGCGCGATTCCAGAAACGGATATCACGGTAA
>NZ_JAWOTW010000660.1:0-556 GCF_033339075.1 Vibrio sp. 970 | reverse complement strand
CAGCTGACAAGTGGGCGATGGCTTTCTTCAATCAAGACGACAATGCGGTGAAAGAATTCAACAAAGCACTCAACCAATTAAGCCAACAAAATATTCAAGTTGAGTACCCTGCAAAACTGGAAAGCCAATCTCAGCTATCGGATGTGATTCGTGAGCGACTACGTCGTGAAGTCACAACAATGACAGGTACGGGGGATAAATAATGATTCGCCTTATTTTCCTATTTGTCGTTCTAGGTGCAGGTCTATTTGCCGGTACTCAGTTTTCTGGTCAACAAGGATATGTACTGATCTCAATAGCAAACAAGACCATCGAAATGAGCGTGACCACTTTGGTGATCTTCGTTATCGCTGCGCTAGCTGGTCTTTTCCTCCTTGAATACCTGATTAAAAAGTTGGTTTACGCAAGCTCAAGCACTTGGAACTACTTCAGCGTACGTAAAATGCGTCGTTCTCGTCGCTACACCAATGAAGGCATTATCAAGCTCCTTGAAGGTGATTGGAAAGGTGCTGAAAAGAAAGTCACTCGTTGGGCAAATCACCACGATATGCCACTA
>NZ_JAWOTW010000659.1:0-557 GCF_033339075.1 Vibrio sp. 970 | reverse complement strand
GTCTCTTTCTTACCAATCATTTTCGCGTTGGGTTGTTCTTGCAGGTAGTCATACCCAGCAAACACCCACGCGTTATCATCTAGGTAAGTTTTGCCAATCAGGATTGGCGCAGAGAACTGTTTGCGCGAGGTAAGGTTCACCACGGTATCTACCGTATGCCCAGCAATCGTCATCGGCATTTTTACGGTTGGTCGCAAAATCGGTTTTTTGCTGGTGCGACTGCGGATAGCACTGATGCGCTCAAGATCGTCGGTTACCGTGATCTCTTTGCCAGTATAAGGATGCTGAATCGTGAAACTGACGGTGACTTGATAAGGTTCAAAACTGTTGGCTTCCCATTTGGCTTGCGTGCCACCTAAATCATCGACAGTTGCCCACAGCAGTTTTTCATCTTTAAGATTTTTGTATTTGGGATTGCTGCTGCTTACGTGAATATTTTCTGCATGCATGGAGGTGGTGTCAGCGCCGGTATCAATTTTACCGATGAAAGGGACGTCACTTAGCTCAGGAATTTCGCTGTAATACACACTTTCGACCCGCCCTAAAACTAACTTATC
>NZ_JAWOTW010000658.1:0-557 GCF_033339075.1 Vibrio sp. 970 | reverse complement strand
CCACCAGCTGAAAACGAGCAGGAAAACGCGTTTTTCCTTGTGCGCGCGAAATGATGATCTCACCCGATTCCAGTGGCTCTCGTAACGAGTCCAACACTTTACGGTCAAACTCCGGCATTTCATCAAGGAACAATAACCCATTGTGAGCCAAAGAAATCTCGCCCGGTCTTGGCACCGAGCCACCACCAACTAATTCCGCCATCGAACTGGAATGGTGCGGCGCACGAAACGGACGCGACTTCCAGTTGTGCTCATTAATCTCACTTTGCGTCAGTGATGCGACTGAAGCCGTTTCCATCGCTTCTTCGTCGCTCATCTCCGGCAGTAAGTCGCATAAACGCGATGCCAGCATGGTTTTTCCTGTACCAGGAGGACCAAGGAAAAGTAGGTTGTGGTTTCCAGCCGCCGCAATTTCTAGAGCACGCTTGCCTTGTTGCTGGCCAATGATGTCTTGTAGATCTCGACCAGGTTTTTCAACCGTTCTTCGCTTCGGAGTTTGATAAAGATTGCGACGATGCTGACCACATACCTCGGCACACCCCTCAAGTAAGGATTGC
>NZ_JAWOTW010000657.1:0-557 GCF_033339075.1 Vibrio sp. 970 | reverse complement strand
AGGTGGTGGTTTAGCGATGTTGGAACACAACGTGTTAAAAGGCAAAGCAAAGTGGAATGTACGTTGTGAACATCCCGATCATCAGTCTTTGATTCTGGCGGAAAACAGCGATGAGATCCTCTATCCGAAGCCTGATGGCGTGTTGAGTTTCGACCGTCTTTCTTCCGTCTATTTATCCAATATTTTCCATGAAGAAGACCAACCGTGTCATTTGCAGCTTGCCAGCCAGCGCATTCCTATCGAACAGAACTTGGCGCTCTATGCCGAGCCCGCTCAACGCTACTGTCCTGCTGGGGTGTATGAAATTGTAGAAGGTGCAGAGCAAGCCGAATTACAGATTAATGCGGCGAACTGTATTCACTGTAAAACCTGCGATATCAAAGACCCAAGTCAAAACATCACCTGGACGCCTCCTGAAGGCGGTGGTGGTCCCAACTACCCAAATATGTAGTGGTCTGAGAATAATTTTTATTAACAATTTATTTACTTAAAGTTTGCGTCAGTTCAAATCTTTATCGGTGAACTCGATTGCAACTTAATCTTCAAGGCACTATTCT
>NZ_JAWOTW010000656.1:0-558 GCF_033339075.1 Vibrio sp. 970 | reverse complement strand
GAAAAACTCGAATTTGCGCGCTGATTTAATCACCGATCGACACGGTATTGCGGCCATTTTCCTTACTTAAGTACAGTTGAGCATCCATTTTGTGGTACAAGTTTTCCGGATCTTCGTCGTGATGAACTACCGCACCAATACTCAATGTGCAAATTATAGACGCCTCTTCATAGTCAAATGACGAGCTCGCCACGATGCCGCGTAATTTTTCAAGATACGCTTCTAGCTCTTCTGTGTCCGTCACCGTGGAAAGAATACAAAACTCATCTCCACCTGCGCGATAGAATCGGTCACCCGCATTTAAGTTGGCATTAACCAATCTCGTGACATGAAGTAAAGCTTCATCACCCGCCAAATGACCGTACTTATCATTAATCACTTTGAAATGGTCAATATCGAAACCAACCAAAGAGAACGGTTTGCCGCTATTAATTTGATTGAGCAAGTTGTCGTTAAACACTCGACGGTTCAACAATTGCGTCAGAGGGTCTAACTCGGCCATGCGGTTTAGTTCAACCGTCTTAATATCAAGCATTTCGGCTAAACGCTCTTTTTCTC
>NZ_JAWOTW010000655.1:0-558 GCF_033339075.1 Vibrio sp. 970 | reverse complement strand
AAGGTGGTTTCCATGGTCAGCAACAAGGCCAATACCAGTCGTCAGGTTGGCAGCAAGCCTCACAGGCGGATCAATTGGCCGATGCGTACAAAATTTTGGATGTGTCACCAGAGGCGGACGGTAAAACTGTTAAACGAGCTTACCGTAAGTTAATGAATGAGCACCACCCTGATAAATTGATGGCCAAAGGTTTACCGCCAGAAATGATGAACGTCGCAAAAGAAAAATCGCAAGAAATTCAAAACGCTTACGATTTAATTAAAAAGGTAAAAGGCTTTAAGTAAGCCAAAATCTAGCAAGCAAACTAGAAAGTAAAAAGGGCACTTGGTGCCCTTTTTAGCTTTTGGGTTATCGGTGGTTAAAAGCATCTCAAGCTGAACAAGGCTGGATAAATCAGTCGGCTTGGTTCAAGTTCCAATCGTAGTCGTGCTTCACCCGACCTGAAAAATGGTTGTATTGTGGCGCGTACTTTCTGATGTGGTTAAACACCTCTTTCTCACCACCAAAATCAACGGCAAACCACTCATAAATTGAAGATATTTTCGCCGTGTCACCTAG
>NZ_JAWOTW010000654.1:0-559 GCF_033339075.1 Vibrio sp. 970 | reverse complement strand
CAGCACGAACCCTTTATTACTTTGCACCGGCTTTCCTTTCAGCCTTATGACACAGCTGAATTGGGAAGGGGTAAATGACCTTGTTATAATGACTACAAATCAGTCGGTTATCAATCAAGAGATGAAAAATGGGTTGTTGTAACGGCGATAAGAAATGTAAATCTGAGAAGAAAACCAAACGTATTCCGTGGTTTGGCATTGTTCTAGGCGTGTTAGCTGTCTTGGTAATTTTGAACCGGCAATAAAAAAGGACCTTCCGGTCCTTTTCTTATAACTTGCGTATAGGGCTTATTTTGCTTCTGCCGCAATGATTGCAAAACAGCGATCCGCCGCTTCTAGTGTCGCGTCGATCTCTTTTGAACCGTGCGCTAGAGACGTAAAGCTTGCTTCGAATGCTGATGGCGCAAGGTATACGCCGTGATCTAGCATTAAGTGGAAGAAACGCTTGAATCGTTCGATGTCGCACTTAGTTACGTCTTCGTAGCAAGTTACTGTTTCTTGGTCAGTGAAGAAGAAGCCGAACATGCCGCCCACTTGGTTAACAACTAGTGGGATACCG
>NZ_JAWOTW010000653.1:0-560 GCF_033339075.1 Vibrio sp. 970 | reverse complement strand
ACTACTGAAAATAGATCGCGCTGGCATGAGCCTTACGGAAGCTTTAAGTAACGTTGGCGGTATTAATCAGATATCAGCGGATGCGACAGGTGTATTCGTAATTAGGAAGTCACAAGACGCTGGTTCACTGGGCGACATATATCAACTTGATGTCTCCGATGCGGCAGCGCTCGTTATTGGTACTGAATTTGCTCTCAAACCGTATGACATCGTTTATGTCACTGCGGCGCCTATCAGTCGTTGGAATCGCGTTATTGCACAGCTAGTACCTACCATCTCTGGCTTCAATGAACTTACAGAAGGCGTCCTTCGAGTCAGGACTTGGCCATAGAAAAAGCATTCTGAAGGGCTTGTTTGAACACAAACAAGTCATTCAAACGTTGTCTATAAGGAGCAAAACATGTTTTCGAACATTCTTGTCGTGTGTGTAGGTAATATTTGTCGTTCCCCCACAGGAGAGCGGTTACTACAGCAACTACTCCCAGATAAACAGATTTCTTCGGCGGGTATTGCCGTAGAAAAAAGTCGCCTAACCGGAAAGCCAGCAGATGAAACCGCCA
>NZ_JAWOTW010000652.1:0-560 GCF_033339075.1 Vibrio sp. 970 | reverse complement strand
AATGGGTTTTCAATATCAGAGCGACTACACAACACGATAGGGCGCTTGCCTTCTTCTTCGTGTTGCAACATACGAATCAAGTGCATTGTTCTCGACCCGTTCCACCCAAGCAATACGATATGATTTTCCACTCTCACTCTCCGTTTACCCAAAATACCCGCTCGCCAATAATCGATTGCAGAACCAGCTACACGCCCCAGTAACGCAGCAAACAAACTCAAGCCACCGGGAATAACAAACAACACAACAACCCACTTCCCTAAGTCTGTGACCGGAGAGTGATCTCCATAGCCCACCGTACTAGCGGTGACCATGAGGTAATAAATGAAGTTGGAGAAGTTGTCCGTTAGCGCTTTTTCACCCGCAAGAGCCAAAAGCCCCCACGATAAACTGATGTACAAAATACTAATAACAAGAAGGTTTCGGTTGCTTAATTTAAATAGGTGCGAACTAAGCCACTTTTTAACTACTAGCCACACAGCCATAAATATCCGGTCCCTGCATTTACAAAATCAATCAATATTAAACCATTGATAATCAAAAACAAAAAAACCAGCCAT
>NZ_JAWOTW010000651.1:0-560 GCF_033339075.1 Vibrio sp. 970 | reverse complement strand
AACAATATTGAATTTGAAGTCGCAGCGATCGGTAATAAAGAACCATTTAAAGGGCATGTTCGAGTTGTTGCGAGCTCGTACAATGGTACGGTTGTTTTAATGGGCCAAGCTCCAACTCAAGATTTGATTAATCAAATTGAGCAACGAGCTAGAGCTATTGATGGCGTCAAAACCATTCATAATCAAATTAAGGCTAAAGAGCCATTGAGCGTGACGCAAATCAGCAACGACAGCTGGATCACAACCAAGGTAAAATCGGCTCTATTAACCGACTCAGACCTCAATGGCGTTAAAGTCAAAGTCATTACAGAGGATGGTGACGTATTTTTGTTTGGCTATGTAACCGCTCAGCAAGGTGAACGCGCGACGGAGATTTCGCGCAATATCTCTGGCGTAAAACAGGTGATCAAAGGGTTCCAATACGGAGACGCAGAACCAGTTAAAGTCGATTTACCTAGCGACGGTGTGACAACACAGACACAGACACAGACACAAGATGATAGTGATCCAGATGTCGAGACGTTTACCATCAGTGACTAAACGATATTGAAAAACTTGAA
>NZ_JAWOTW010000650.1:0-560 GCF_033339075.1 Vibrio sp. 970 | reverse complement strand
TGGCCACGTGATCGCCGGTCGACTTACTTTGGCCCGATTTAAGGTCATAGTTGTCTTGTTGACCGTAAGCTAACTTCAACTCAGAAGTGTAAACATCTTTAGAATACTCAAGTGACAAATCTGCACCTACGTATTCCACTTCACCCGTTTTCTTTTCGTGCTTATCTACTGTTCCCCACCCAGGATTGCCATAACTGCTGTTGTCATAGTCGTATTCGTTGCTGTATGTACTAAAGCCAACGTAACCAGAAAAATTATCAGAAAAGTTTTGCTGGTAACCTAATTTAAGGTTCAACGTTTCAAATCCGTGCTCATCGCCATCATTCAAACCCGGCAAAGGTTTAACGTTAAAACCATCCGTTTTCTCGTAACCTAATACCCCTTTGATGTGCTTACCTTCACCTACAGGTTTAGATACGGCAAACGTGCCTTTTTTATGATTGTTGGAGCCATAACCCGCCGACACTCGGCTTGCATCATCATCAATACTTGCTCGAGTAATAATGTTGATTACGCCGGAAATCGCCTCTGAGCCATAGATAGATGCGCGTGCGCCGCGA
>NZ_JAWOTW010000649.1:0-561 GCF_033339075.1 Vibrio sp. 970 | reverse complement strand
GCAATGATAGGCGCTCGTGGTGCTGTTGATGCACACCTGTTGGGTGCAATGGGAGGCTTAGGTATGGCATTAGTAGAGAAAGGATTCCATCGCCGTATATTTGGATAAAAAATCCCGAACCACGAAAGAGGGTTTGGTTCGGGAAAGCAGTAACCGGAAACGAAAACTCAGTAAGAATACAATGGTCGAAGCCCGCGTTTATAGAAGAATGCGGTCTTCGTTTTTCTTGATTGTTGCTTCACCAATTCCTTTTACATTGGTTAAATCAGCTGCTGTTTTAAATGGGCCGTGCTCGGTACGGTAGTCAACTATGCTTTGCGCTTTCTTTTCGCCAATACCTTTCAGCATCGTTGCTATCTCTTCTGCAGAAGCAGTATTGATATTGACCGTAATTTCAATTCCTTCATATTTATCAGCCTTGGTATCAGCGGCCAAACTGAGTGGTGCGAACACCACTAAACACAAGGTTAAAATCCATTTCATATTGAACATATACACTCCAAATTAACGCTCTGAAATAATCCGCCCTAATGTAGGCACACACTCATCGTCATTGAAGTT
>NZ_JAWOTW010000648.1:0-561 GCF_033339075.1 Vibrio sp. 970 | reverse complement strand
CACAAAGATGGTAGTTAGGTTCATCTCTTTTTGTATGTCTCGGATCTGTTGGCGAAGATGCTTACGGATCTTTGCATCCAGTGCCGAAAGCGGCTCATCAAGTAAAAGAATACGAGGTTTAACCACGAGCGCTCGGGCTAACGCCACACGCTGACGTTGGCCTCCAGAAAGTTGGTGTGGGTAGTGTTTTTCTTTGCCTTTTAAGTCAACTAACTCTATGACTTTTTTCACTTCGCGTTGAATTTCATCAGAGGCGAGTTTCTTCATTTTCAAGCCAAAGGCGATGTTGCCCTCAACCGTCATGTTTGGAAACAGCGCGTAAGACTGAAAAACCATACCGATGCCTCTTTCTTGTGGCACTTGGTGGGTGATCTCTTCGCCATTTACCCAAATTTCACCACCATCAACCGGATTTAAACCCGCAAGACTGCGAAGTAGGGTGGATTTACCACAGCCACTAGGCCCTAAAAGCGTGATGAACTCGCCTTGTTCGATAGCGAATTGAATGTCTTCAAATACCGTATTATCACCAAAACGTTTGGTGAGGTTTTTTGCGGTTAC
>NZ_JAWOTW010000647.1:0-561 GCF_033339075.1 Vibrio sp. 970 | reverse complement strand
ATTTCAGAAAACACCGGAAGCACTAGAAAATGCGAATATCCGCGATCTGATAAAAACAAAAATGCCGAACGAGCCTAGCCAAATTCTTAGTCGATGCTTAGAGTGTGATGATATCCACCTTCAAAACATTGATAACGAACAGCAGCTAAGCCTAACGACTCGTCGTTTGTCTAACCACGGTTATCTTCTCTTCGCCATTCAAGACATCACAGAGATTGAAGAGGCGATGAATCGCCAGCGCGTAGCTGGTCGAGTGTTTGAAGCCAGTCAAGACGGCCTTATTGTGCTTAATCACAAAGGCGTCATCACCATGGTTAACCCAGCAGTCACCAAGCTTGTGGGTTTAGAAATCGACCAGTTAGTTGGTCAGTCTTTCATTCAAACTATTCGTTGGCGAAAATTACAAGAAATGATGCCGAGTATCATTGAATCCATTGAAAACTATGGCGTGTGGCAAGGGGAAGTGATTGAGCAAAATCACTTAGGCTTACTTGTGCCAATGTTTGCTCGAGTAAACCGCATCGTGAAGTGTGAGGATAACGGTTTCTACGACTTGGTCAT
>NZ_JAWOTW010000646.1:0-562 GCF_033339075.1 Vibrio sp. 970 | reverse complement strand
TCACACGAACGCTTCCCTGAACGTGTGAACGCTGGCTTTATGCAAGTGGTGAGTCGTGACCACATTCGTCTTCGAGTTTACGAGCGCGGCGCAGGTGAAACACAAGCTTGTGGTAGCGGCGCATGTGGCGCGGTGGCTGTGGGTATTTTGCAAGGACTTTTGGATGAGAGTGTGAAAGTATCGCTACCTGGTGGTGAGCTGCATATTTCTTGGCAAGGCCCGGGTAAACCACTCTTTATGACAGGTCCTGCTACTCACGTATTTGATGGTCAACTGTCGTGCTAGTCAAAGAAAAAGGAAACGGTTTGTCTCAAGTTGAAGCTGACGCATTAACGGCAGAAGTGGTGGCTGAATACCTAAAAGATCACCCTGACTTTTTTGTTGAGCGCCCTGAGCTGGTGGATCGTCTGTCTTTTCCACATTCGGATTTAGGTACGGTTTCGTTGGTGCATATTCAAATGAATCGCCAGCGTCAGCGTATTGAAGAGCTTGAAGAAGAGATCACCACGTTAATGTCGCTTGCGGCAAACAACGATCGTACCTTCTACGAATTCATGGATTT
>NZ_JAWOTW010000645.1:0-562 GCF_033339075.1 Vibrio sp. 970 | reverse complement strand
TGCAATTAACAAAAGAACTCGCTAATGAGCAAGTGGCGGAAAAAGTACAAATGATGATGTCGAAGAACTTGAAGAACCTCGACATCCGACTTGACCCACCAGAGCTTGGCCGTATGCAAATTCGCATGACGATGAACAACGATTTGGCCAACGTGCATTTTACGGTTACCAACCCACAAGCGCGTGACGTTATTGAACAAACGTTGCCTCGTCTACGTGAAATGTTGGCTCAACAAGGGATGCAACTGGCGGATTCCTCGGTTCAGCAGCAAAGCAGTGGACAACAGCAAAGTGGTTACGCAGCGGCTGAACAAAATGGCCAAGGCACGTCTGGACGCGGTTTTTCTGGCCAGTCAGACGAAAACTTTGATGCCGATGTGAATCTTGATTTGAATGTGGTTTCAAAGCGTGATGGAATTAGTTTTTACTCCTAATGTTGTAACCTCAACCATCTTGAACAAGAACAAATAACTAGAGAAAACAATGGCAGAAGAACAGCTACAAGGTGCCGATGCACCAAAAGGTAAAAGCAAGCTACTGATCATCATTATTGCAGCCGTGG
>NZ_JAWOTW010000644.1:0-563 GCF_033339075.1 Vibrio sp. 970 | reverse complement strand
GATTTCACCTGATTTCGCGTTCACGATTGGTTGAAAATAAGGAATGATGTTGTCTTGTCGAATCGCTACTTCTAAGTCGCGATGGATGATCATCGACGTCTCTGCCTGCTCAGATAATTCACCATCAGCGACCAACACTTCATGCATGTGACGACCGCTCATTGACTGCGCTGAGTAACGAGCAACAAGCAATAGGTGCTCAAGGGATTGGTGGGTGATTTTAGGGTCAACCATCACGGCTTTGCTGTCGAGCGACAACATAATCCCAGAGAGTTCGAGTTTGTAAGAGAGCTGATTTAACAGTCGGTTTGCCGCTTCCAATGCGTCGCTGTGACCGCTTGCGTTGGGAAGAATGACGATGAACTCATGCTCACTAATCCGACCAATTTGGTGAGTGCCCAAATGGTCGCGCAACAAAGTCGAGATGTACTTGATCGCCTCATCAAAGATCAGGTGTCCGTACACTTCAGCGATTTGCTTGAGGCTCTTACTAGTGATGTAGATGAACGAGAAGTGATTCGGCTGGTGTTTCACCAACTCTTCAAGTGCACCTAAGATCACTG
>NZ_JAWOTW010000643.1:0-563 GCF_033339075.1 Vibrio sp. 970 | reverse complement strand
AAGGATTTTAAAAACTGGCCTGAGTGGTCTCCTTGGATCATTTTGGAGCCAAGCTGCGAGCTGACTTACAGTGACAATCAAGGCCACGTTGGTGCTGGTTACCAATGGAATGGGCAACGAATTGGAACGGGGGCGGTTGTTCTGGAAAGCACACAAGAACATCGCTTAGACATGGAGCTGCATTTTTTTCGCCCCATCAAAAGCCACGGAAAGGTGACGCTCATCGTGACGCCGTCACAAGATGGTTGTACCGTAGAGTGGCAAATGCAGTCTCGTGTTCCTTGGTATCTGTTTTTTCTGAAAACGATGTTCAAATCCATGGTTGAAATGGATTACGATCGTGGACTCAAGATGCTAAAAAGCCAGTTAGAAACTGGGCAAATATTGTCGCAGTTGAGCGAAATCGGCACTCGTCATCAAGATTTGATTCATTACGTTGGTTTGCAAGGTTCAGGGACAATTCCTGAGCTTGGTCCAATCATGAAAAAGCAAACTCAAAGTCTGTACGAACTGATGCAGAAAGAAAGTCTGCCCGTCAGCGGCGAACTGTTCTGCTATTACCT
>NZ_JAWOTW010000642.1:0-563 GCF_033339075.1 Vibrio sp. 970 | reverse complement strand
TCTTGCTCCATACTTAGAATTGTTCCAGCTTCTCGCAGTTTTTGCGCCAGTCCGCTGGCTTTAAAGTCATAAGCTTCATCAATTAGCATGGGTTCGCATGCCATTTTGACCAAATCTAAAATCGCCATTCTCTGTTCTGGTTTGATGCTTTGGGCGAAAAAGCCTATTTGCTCTAAAGCATCGTTGAGCCCTTGTTCGTCATCGTTCACGACAGATGAAAAGGCTTGGCGATAACCGGAACTAAAACGTTCACTGTATTCGCGGGTTGCGCCAAAATCTAACAGCCCGATTTGTTTACTTTGTTCAAGATAGAGATAGTTTGCGAAGTTTGGATCGGTTTGCACCATTTTGAATTCGAACAGTTCTTTAAACAGCAGTTCCAACAAATTGTGCATTACAAAGTCGCGAGTTTCTTGGTCGTAGTTTGCGATTTTCTCTATGGGCGTCCCTTGAATGAACGACATAGCCAGAACGGATTGGGATGACATTTCCGGGTAGATTTTTGGCACCACAAAATGCGGATGGTCTTGTAGAGCCTTTTGATATCTATAGGCAAACTGGGC
>NZ_JAWOTW010000641.1:0-564 GCF_033339075.1 Vibrio sp. 970 | reverse complement strand
TTCTTACCTTGCTTCGCAGAGATTGGCACTACATCGACAAAGTCCATTTTTTTAGACATTTCAGCCATGTGTAGCATCACTTCATTACGATCTTGCACGTTATCGACTTTGTTAACACAAAGTACAACAGGGAAGTTCGATTTCTGAAGCTTGGTCAACACCATCTCGTCGTCTTTAGTCCAATGGGTACCATCGACCAAGAAGAAAACTAGGTTCACGTCACTCAACGATGAGTTTGCAGCGCGGTTCATCAAACGGTTGATCGCACGCTTTTCTTCAATGTGAAGTCCTGGTGTATCAACGTAAATCGCTTGGTAATCGCCATCTGTGTCGACGCCCATGATGCGGTGACGCGTCGTTTGTGGCTTACGTGACGTGATCGAAATCTTCTGACCTAGAATTTTGTTCAGAAGCGTCGATTTACCCACGTTAGGACGACCAACAATGGCAATGAAACCACAATGCTGGTTTTCCGGTGAGCTCACCTCACCATGTGATGCGAAAAACGCATCGATATCGAATTCGTTATCAGCCATTAGTTAATTGCTCTAGTGCTGTTTCTGC
>NZ_JAWOTW010000640.1:0-564 GCF_033339075.1 Vibrio sp. 970 | reverse complement strand
ACTAAGCTTGGACCGTTTAGCGCGGCAATACGTTGGTCCCCGCTCTCCATCAGTTGAGTTGCGCTTTCTACGTCATGCTCTAAGAACAGTTTACGACCAGCCAACTTCACAAGGTAATCGGCCTCTGCCAATAGCCAGTCGTTTGGACGTCGGCCTTTCACATCTGCGACGGCGAGTTGTAAACTTTCAATGCTCTTTTGTTGTTGACCAAGCACCACTTCTGCTTTGTGCGTTACTGTGGTCGCTTTCTCGATGGTTTCTTCTTTAACTTGGTTTAGCTCTTGCGTCATCGAAGCTTGCGCTTTTTCTAGTTGGTTTTGTAGCTGAGCTATTTGGGCTTGGTAATCGGCTTGTTGCTCATGAAGTTTATAAGCGAGACCGCCACCGAAGATGATTGAAAGAATGATCGCTACGGTGCCGAGCTTGACACCACGTTTGCCTTGCTTCTCTTCAAATTCAACCTTTGTTGGTTCTGCTGGTTTTGCTGGCTCAACCGGTTTAGAGGCTTCCTTTTTAGATTCAGCATCCTTTTTCGGTGCGTCTTTTTCTGCTAGCGGTGCCGAT
>NZ_JAWOTW010000639.1:0-564 GCF_033339075.1 Vibrio sp. 970 | reverse complement strand
AAGGCAAAACCATCGAGATTCAAATTCGTACCAAGCAAATGCACGAAGAATCTGAGCTGGGCGTTGCCGCACACTGGAAATACAAAGAAGGTGCGAGCAGTCGCAGTGGTTACGATGAGAAAATTACCTGGCTGCGTAAACTATTGGATTGGCAAGAAGAAATGTCCGATTCTGGTGAGATGTTGGATGAACTCCGAAGCCAAGTCTTCGATGACCGCGTCTACGCATTTACACCACGTGGCGATGTTGTCGACTTACCAATGGGGGCAACTCCACTAGACTTTGCCTACCACATTCACTCAGAAGTCGGGCACCGTTGTATTGGCGCCAAAGTTGGTGGCCGAATCGTGCCGTTCACCCACAAACTCCACATGGGCGATCAGGTCGAAATCATCACAGCAAAAGAGCCAAACCCATCGCGAGACTGGTTAAACCCATCACTAGGCTTTGTTCACTCAGGTCGTGCTCGTGCGAAGATCAACGCTTGGTTCCGTAAACAGAGTCGTGAGAAAAACCTCGAAGCGGGACGTGAAATCCTCGAACACGAGTTGGTGAAGATTGGTG
>NZ_JAWOTW010000638.1:0-565 GCF_033339075.1 Vibrio sp. 970 | reverse complement strand
GTCATCTTGGTTTGCACTGGATGTGCGGTTGGCTAAAAACGCTTCGAAGTCATCCAAAATAGTTTCAGGTTCTAAGTTATTAACTTGTTCACCATCTTCTTGGTTAACTTCTTGGCTTTGCGTTTGAACGTATGGTTGTTCCAGTGCCTCATCACTCTCAACACCTTCACTTTCATCTTCTTGATCAGAAGCTCCAGACTCTAATGAGCTGAGTTCATCTCTGGTCAAGGTTTTGGCTACATCATCAACACTAAGCGACCCCCCAGCGTATTCTTGAATACGTTTGCGATCATACATGATTAATACAGCGGCCATAATTTGAAAGACGAACATACCTTCAATATTACGCTTTCCAGCTCCGTGCTTTTCGTACCCTGCTAGTGTTTGATCGAGCAGGCTAACGAGCGGAGTGAATGCGCTGTTCAAAAATGACAGTCCATCCACTTTATCACGTAGGTTTTTTAGCGTTGCGCCTGTAGCTGTTGCTACATGCATCTTCCCAGCTAAACGTTTGTTGTAAAAATCATTGGCATCATTTACCACCTCAGCAATGAGATCATCGCCC
>NZ_JAWOTW010000637.1:0-565 GCF_033339075.1 Vibrio sp. 970 | reverse complement strand
CCGATGCCGTTAATTGTTGTTGTGTATCAGCGCGTTAAACATATTGGTTTCTACGCAGCGTTTGATTTGCAACCCGATGGCATTGGCTTGATGTTTAACGCGAGTATATACTCATGTCGCTGACGATATATACCCCCAAAGTACCTAAGTAGGCTGGATAGACGCATTGTTGAGCGCTCCCGTCACTCTTTTACGATCTCATGGGGAGGCACACCGAACACTTTTTTAAACGCATTAGTGAAATTAGAAGGATGGTGATAGCCCGCTTCGTACGCGGCTTCAGTGATCGACACTAAACCACGCTCCAAATGTACTCTTGCGATCTCAAGACGACGATAACGGATATAACCATTCACCGTCATATTGAGTGACTGTTTAAAGCGGCGTTGTAGGTTTGACACACTCATCGAGAATACCTCTGCAATGTGTTCGAGGCTCAACTCTTGTTCAAGGTGCGTTTCGATATAGCTGACAATGTTTTCCACGCGTGAATCACTATGACGTTCGGTGATTTTATCTCGGTAACTGTTGGTGTTTTGAGGGCAAAAATCCTGTGGCATTGGTT
>NZ_JAWOTW010000636.1:0-565 GCF_033339075.1 Vibrio sp. 970 | reverse complement strand
CAATGTAGGTTTCCAAACCATTTTCAGTTTTGAGCACCACCCCACCCTGTTGGTCGATACCTTGTACCACTCCGTGTATTTCTCTCGGTCCCATAAGAAGCTTAACCGGTCGGCCGATAAAGTTGTCCAAACGATTCCAACGTTCAACAAAACCACCCAGTCCAGTCAGTTCATATTCTTCTAACGCGGCTTTCCAATGATCGATAAGACGTATCGCCAATTGAGTTCTATCGATACTCACTTCATTGGAAATTTGGTTGAGTGTTGTCCAAGGTTGATCAATACCGGGCTGCACATCAGGCATGCCAATATTTAATCCCATTCCAATCACTAAGTGAGCTGCGCCTCCTGCTTGACCAGACATCTCCACTAAAATACCGGCTAGTTTTTTATCTTGATAGTAGATGTCGTTTGGCCACTTAAGCTTAACACCTTGGATACCGATACTTTCCAGTGCTTCGACTGCAGCAATACCCACGACCAAACTCAGTCCCATCGCTGCCGCCATACCCGCATCTAAACGCCAGTACATAGACAAATACAGATTGGTGCCAAATGGCGATAT
>NZ_JAWOTW010000635.1:0-565 GCF_033339075.1 Vibrio sp. 970 | reverse complement strand
CGTCTCCACTGAACTTGTCGCAACAATACGCAGTGTTGCTCAATGATGATCACAACCTTGTTTTGGCTGGGGCAGGCTCGGGTAAAACCAGCGTATTGACTGCAAGAGTGGCTTACTTACTTCAAAGCCATCAAGCTCAAGCGGAAGAACTTTTGATGCTTGCGTTTGGCCGAGATGCCGCGAAAGAAATGAAAGAGCGTTTGGTTGATAAAGTCGGCTTGGCGGCAGAAGGCGTAAGAGTCAATACCTTTCATCAACTCGGCTTGTACATTCTTAATCAAGTCGAGCAGCAGCCTGTCGAAATTAGCCCTCTTGCATTAGACGATAACCAACGCACGGCTTGGTGTGTCGACTGGTTGAAAAAGCACTGGATGACACCAACAAATTTCAAACGTTGGCAAAAGCATTTAGATAAATGGCCTATTGCTTACCTGAAAGGTGACGATGAGCTGGGTAGCCATTCGGAAAATCCGAAGCTGATTGCTTGGTTGGATTCTCAATTGTCGCATTTAGCTGCTGTTGGTTTAACGAAAAAGCAAGTGCAAGAGAAGTTGGTGGATCACCA
>NZ_JAWOTW010000634.1:0-566 GCF_033339075.1 Vibrio sp. 970 | reverse complement strand
AGAATGCGCGAAAGAGGGATCACGACTCGAGACATATTTAACGTGTTGAAGAGTAGCAGAACAGTCATGATTGAGGGGCCGAATGAAGAGGCTCAGCAAGGTGATTACTCCTGTAAACTTAGAGGAGTAAGTTCTGGAGAGTCGATCACGGTTGTTCTTCGTTTGAAATCGGTTGACGTAGAACCGTCAGCCAACACGATTACGGTCTATATGACTTGAGAGACGAATAATATGTACCATTATAACGAGTGTGGCTTAGATAATGTCTATCTTGAGAATGGATACACAGTAGAATACGAAGATGGTGAAGAGTTTGTTAGCTTCGATGATTTTGAAGGTATCCATAGAGCAATAGCAAAAGCTATCTGTGAGCAAAGTTCATGGTTGTCTAGAGAGCAATTTAAGTTCCTCAGAAAAGAGATGAACCTTTCACAATCGGCTTTAGGTAGTTTGTTGTTCTGTGATAGACAAACAATTGCTAGATGGGAAAAAGGTGAGTCACCAATTTCCCAGGCGCAAGATATTCTATTGAGAGCTATCTACGTGGAGTCTATTAATGAGACTAG
>NZ_JAWOTW010000633.1:0-567 GCF_033339075.1 Vibrio sp. 970 | reverse complement strand
AAAGTTGAAATGGTTCATACCGATATCGACTGCCGACCATGTTTCAAGCGTGAGTGCCAATACCAACATTTGAAATGCTTGACTGAGCTATCGCCAAAACAAGTCCTAGATAGCATCCAGAAGCTCGAAGCCATTGCGACTAGTTCATGTTAATTCGAATTATTTATACGGCACTGTTAGCGCTTGCCTCACCATTTCTTTTATTGGGCTTATATAAAAGCAAACCCAATAAACCCAAATTTGGTGGGCGATGGAAAGAACACTTTGGAATAACTCCACAGTTAAAAACACATCAGCGTCCAATTTGGATTCATGCTGTTTCTGTAGGCGAAAGCATCGCGGCAACACCTCTAATCAAGGAACTCAAACAGCAATATCCAGAGCAACCTATCGTTGTCACAACAACCACGAGCACTGGTGCGGAACAAATAGCTAAGTTGGGTGATTTAGTTGAACACCGCTATATGCCAATAGACTTTGGCTTTGCTGTAAAAAGCTTCCTAAAGGCAATACAGCCAAAGAAAATGCTGATTATAGAGACAGAACTGTGGCCAAATACGCTCAACG
>NZ_JAWOTW010000632.1:0-567 GCF_033339075.1 Vibrio sp. 970 | reverse complement strand
TTTACTCTTGTAATCTACCTTCCACTGAGTGTTTGTTTCAATAGTAAATTTGTCTACTTGGAACAGAACATCGGGCCATTATGCGTCAGAATAGCCATACATGATATACCCAAAGTCCATATGGTATTCTGCTTTTATCTCAAGAAGCTTGGATGTATCGGGCTCGGCCGTATTAGTCAGCTGTATCAATAAATATAAATAAGCCGCCAATGTTGGCGGCTTATAAAAGACAATTGAAATTTAAGAATCCGAAAAACAGGCACTCAAACCGTAACGATGAACCGTTAACTTTGAGAGCAAGACTCAAACATCACTTGCTGATTGTCATCCACGGCAATCAGAGCTTTGAGTTCAACCAACTGCTCTTTCTTGCTCTTGGTTAGTTGTTTGATGAAATACTCAGCGCGCATTGCTGTTACTTTTGAGTCGAAACTAGTCGACCACTCTAAAACAAGAGGCCCTTTACCCTTGAGCGCTTTTGCGCCTTTGCCAAGTTGGTGCTGTTTAAATCGCCTTTCGATGTCATTGGTAACACCGCAATACAGTGCATTACGGTTATTGCGGATC
>NZ_JAWOTW010000631.1:0-567 GCF_033339075.1 Vibrio sp. 970 | reverse complement strand
CCAACATTAATGGCTTAGACGTGACAGAGATGAATTTTGAATCGCTAGAAGATGATCATCCAATCATCAAAGCAATGATGGTTGCCGAGCCAAGTAAACTCACCGAGGTCATCGCTGCGCTTCCGTCTGAAATGCGTGAAGAGTTTACTGTTGTTCAAAGTGCCCCATTCTTCCTAGAGTTTCTTAACCCAGCGAGCAACAAAGGCATCGGAGTTGCAGCGATTGCTGAGTACTTAGGAATTCAACCAGAAGAAGTGATCTGTATGGGTGATGCTGAAAATGACCACCATATGCTGAAGTACGCCGGTCTTGGTATCGCGATGGCAAATGCGATGGAAGAAACCAAGAAAATCGCAGATTACATCACTGAAAGTAACGACGACCACGGCGTAGCGAAAGCAATTGAGAAATTTGTTCTTAACGCTTAGAGCTCGATTTATAAGAGTTGCTTTAATAAAAGTAGCGTTACAGAAGTAAGCGCCTAAAACACAAAAAGCCTCGCGAATTGCGAGGCTTTTTACTTGATACCGAAGAACTTATTATTCTGACAGTTTGAGCTCTTCTTGG
>NZ_JAWOTW010000630.1:0-568 GCF_033339075.1 Vibrio sp. 970 | reverse complement strand
GATCCGATTAACAAACGTGAATTGACCACTCCACGCAATCTCCCAGCCTCCAAACAAGAAGCCGCGAGAGCTATCACAGACGGATTGTTATCTCTCGCAGGCAACGGCGAGTTACGCACTCGACAAGATGTGGTAAATGCCCTTGAGGGCGCAGGTTTCACCGTGGCAAGGCAGACCTCAAAAAGTCTCTCGATTGCCGATCCTGATGGTGGACGGAATATTCGATTGAAAGGGCAGATTTATGAGCAAGATTTTAAATTTGGCGCAGGACTTCGAGAAGAAATCGAAGCAGCAAGCGCTCGATACAGAGCAGCATCTCAAGAGCGAATTCGAGAGGCACGTGAGGGTTATCGAACAGGCGTTGAGATCAAGCGAGCAGAAAATCAAAGGCGATATAAACGCCCAGAATCGACGCATGAGCGTGTTAGTGCTGAAAAGTTGGGCGTGGCTAGGGTTGACTATCTTTCTCGTGATAGTGGCGTGCTCAAGCGTGATTTGGTGGCAAGGGAGCATGATTCTAGCGAACCAATTAGAGATCAATCAGCAGAGTGCCACGATAAAACAGCTC
>NZ_JAWOTW010000629.1:0-568 GCF_033339075.1 Vibrio sp. 970 | reverse complement strand
AACAGAAACGAAGCTGCGCGAGGTTTGATCCAATTGGCGATTAACGACTTTGCTGAAATCGTCACCTACTTGGTAGATTTGCCCCATGACTGCTTGTTGGGGGGAGGCAACGTCAATGTTACCGACCAAAATAGTCTTTTTGTATTGATCCGTGTGGCAACCCGTTGCCGATGGATAAATGTCCACTCGGATCTTCATTTCCATTTTGCCACCGCGTTTGCGCTCAGATTCCACGAGAATGTAGCGCACCTCATGGTTAGTAAACTGATATTCTTTGCGGTTTTCTTCCAATAGCGGCATCAAATTACTGATGCTGCCAATGTCTGCGCCCGAAAAGTTGACGGCTTTGAATAGAGCGTCTTCCAACGCATGGAGCCTTGCCGCATCTTCAGAAGAAACGATCGTGGCAACGCCTGTCACTTCGTACCAAGACGCCACTGCACGAAATGGCAGAAGCATAACGAAAGTGATTGAAAGTAGGCTAAATAATATTTTTTTCATTGGGTATGACCGTTCGGGTATAAATATTGCTATATCAATTTCAGTGAAGTTTGGTGGCGTTTTCTTA
>NZ_JAWOTW010000628.1:0-568 GCF_033339075.1 Vibrio sp. 970 | reverse complement strand
TGCCCGGAGCTGGGTAACCCGGCAAGCCAGTTCTTACCCAATCGCCGCCCCACCACTTCGCCCAGTTCGGACTCTGATAATCAATATTCTGGTGGTAGCTATGCCAATTTTCGCCTGCTTTTGGTTGCCAGTCGCCCCATTTCTTGGGCAGTTCGGCATTAGGCTTCAACACATCGATACCATCAAACTGTAGATCCGCCAATGTTGAGTAACCAGAATGGTTGATAACCGCATCCATCAAGACTTTGAGGCCACGCTTGTGCGCCTCTTCCACCAGCGTTTTTAAATCTTCTTCGTTACCGAAGTTCTCATCAATCTTGGTGAAATCGCGCGTCCAGTAGCCATGGTAAGCATAAAACGGGAATGAGCCACTATCGCCACCACCGACAAAGCCGTGCACTTGTTCAACGATTGGCGACAACCAAATCGCGTCTGTACCTAGGCTCTTGATGTAATCCAATTTCTCAATTACACCTTTAAGGTCACCGCCGTGGAACGTGCCAACTTCATCTTTGCCGTCTTTTTTACGACCATAACTGTTGTCGTTACTTGCGCCTGCGTTGTTGAA
>NZ_JAWOTW010000627.1:0-570 GCF_033339075.1 Vibrio sp. 970 | reverse complement strand
CGGAGAAAGTATCCGCTGGCGACCTCGACGAAACGACATTCAATACCGAACGTAAAGATGAAATCGGTCGCTTGGCTATCAGCTTCGAACGTATGCAGCGCTCGATTCGAGAAAAAATCCAAACCATTAAACAGCAAAACGAAGAACTTGAAAGCAACATCAAGCTGATTCAGAAGCAAAATGATGAGTTGCAACTGGCTGATAAACTGAAAGATGAGTTCCTCGCAACAACCTCGCACGAATTGCGTACACCGCTACATGGCATGGTTGGGATTGCAGAAACCCTCGTGTCAGGAGCAAATGGAGTCATTCCCGCCAGTCAAAAATACCAACTTGATATCATTATCAAAAGTGGTCAACGCTTAGCTAACCTCGTAGACGATTTATTGGATTACCACAAAATGCGCTATGGCAGCATGGATATCCAAAAATCGGCAGTAAGCTTAGCTAGTGCAACACGCTTGGTGCTTGAGCTTTCTAATCACCTGCTAGGCAATAAGACCATTCGCATCATCAACCAAGTACCAGCCGACCTTAAAGCCGTTTCGGCCGATCCTCAACGCCTCGAAC
>NZ_JAWOTW010000626.1:0-570 GCF_033339075.1 Vibrio sp. 970 | reverse complement strand
ATGCGCATTTTCGGCGCAAGCAAAGACGCATCCGACAAACGATTCATGCACACTTTAACGAAATCTGAATGATAACGCGGATGCAAACTGTCTTGTTCCGGGCAAACCACGCGCACAAAAAATTCACCATCGCCCATCACTATCGGGAATTCACGACCTAGCACTTGGCCGTTGTAACGCAACGCATCCATCAAACCGTTAATGGCTTTATCTACCGCACTGACGGTGGTGTTATCAAAACACTCAAATTGCAACTCAACAACGTACATGCTTACACCGCAGCCTCAATTTTGGCCAAAAACTCCACAACATTCTCTGCGAGCACTTCGCGCTTATCTGTTCCTAAACGCTCTAAGATCACATTGCCCGTTAAGTTACAAATTGAAATTACGTCCAATTCTGCATCCGTCGCTGCAATAAACACCGTCGGTTTTAGCTTTAGACGACGCTGCGTCACCAAGTGACCCAAAATGTTCTCTTGTAAACGAACAAAATCGTCATCGCTCCAAACTTGAAGCAATGTCAGAGGATTCGTCTGCCACGTTGCGTCCATATCCGCACTGTATTGAG
>NZ_JAWOTW010000625.1:0-570 GCF_033339075.1 Vibrio sp. 970 | reverse complement strand
CGTAAAAGGGTTCGGTCAAGCGTATCAAGTCTCAGGCGATGACTTGGTTGATTTTGTGCATCTACAAGAAGGCCACAAGAAAATCGAAAACGCCTAATGCGGACGTCGTTTTTATGATTACTAAGAGGGAGTTAGGTTATACTGACTCCCTTTTTTACATTGGAACAACAGCATGAGACCTGTAAGCAAGGAACTGAGCGAGATCTGTTATCCCTTTATCTACGAAGACAGCCCTGTGTGCGATTTCGAGATCACCGCAGACGAGTTGTGCAGCCGGATTGGGTTGGTGCTGTCGATGGAATTGGACGACTTCAGTCGAGATATTCTCACGCGCCTTCAGCCTAATGTTTACCATCTCAATGGTTCGGTGCGTGGCAAGTTAGCGATTACAGAATCGGAAGTTGAAGAGCTTAAAGCAGACTATGAGGCCATAAAAGCGCGCATAGACGGTGGTTTTAAAGGTTTTGTGCTGCCCGGTGGCCATGCTACGTCTAGTCAACTCCATTTGTGCCGCTGCCAAGCAAAGAAAACCGTTCGAGCACTTGTCGCGATAGAGCATGCTGGGAAAAA
>NZ_JAWOTW010000624.1:0-570 GCF_033339075.1 Vibrio sp. 970 | reverse complement strand
TTACCTCGCTCAGCTTGATCGGCAATCGCCACCAACCATTGTGTAAAGCGACGCAGATTTTCGAGACCACGCCCCGATAGGTGTTGTTCTAATCCCATTTCAAAGCTTGCTTCAAATAGGCTTTTGCCGCGCATATTGGCGTAACTGCCCAATTTTTCTAACGTTACCGGGCCAATTTCGCGTCGCGGCGTGTTCACAATGCGCAGAAATGCGTTGTCATCGTCCGGGTTCACCAACACTCGAAGATACGCCATGATGTCTTTGATTTCGGCACGCGCGAAAAACGACGTACCGCCGGACAGTTTGTAGGGTACGCGGTTTTGCATCAGTGATTTTTCAATCAAACGCGATTGATGGTTACCACGATACAAAATCGCATAATCTCGATATTCCGTGCGATTTAAGAACTTGTGCGCAATCAACTCACCCGTGACCCTTTCTGCTTCGTGCTCTTCGTTCTTGGCTAGCAACACTTTCAGTTTTTCGCCGTCAGGAATTTCTGAGAACAATGATTTTTCATACACGTGCGGGTTGTTGGCAATCAAAATGTTTGCAGCACGAAGAATTCGA
>NZ_JAWOTW010000623.1:0-571 GCF_033339075.1 Vibrio sp. 970 | reverse complement strand
GTACGCGAAGAAAACAGAATCTGGTGATTTTGAGTTAACTATCGCGATTGCTGACCCAACTGCGTACATCACACCTGAAGACGAAATGGATAAAGTCGCGCGTGAGCGTGGTTACACCATTTATCTACCAGGCCGTAACATCCCGATGTTACCTCGCGACCTAGCGGACAACCTATGCTCTCTAATTGAAGGAGAAATCCGCCCAGCAATCTGCTGCACCGTAACAGTGAGCAAAGACGGTGTGATTGGTGACGATATCAAATTCTTCGCTGCAAACATCAAGTCACACGCGCGCCTAGCATACGATCACGTTTCTGATTGGCTAGAAAACGGCAACTCTGACGCATGGCAACCTTCAGAAGAAATCGCAACTATCGTACGTGATCTATACGAGTTTTCTCTAGCTCGCGCAGAATGGCGTGAGAAAAACGCAGTCGTATTCCCAGACCGTCCTGACTACCGTTTTGAGCTAAGTGAAGACAATGACGTTATCGCTATTCACGCTGATATGCGCCGCAGTGCAAACCGTCTTGTTGAAGAATCGATGATTACGGCGAACATTTGTGCAGGC
>NZ_JAWOTW010000622.1:0-571 GCF_033339075.1 Vibrio sp. 970 | reverse complement strand
AATTCTGGTAAAACTTCCTCGACATGGCTCAACTCTTTTGCCATCGGCCAAGTAATCTCAATTTTATTTTGCGCATCAGAAGTGAACACCGCTAAGTGCCCTCCACTCACCGTAACCAGTTGCGAAAGATTGTCGATACTCAAGTCCACATTGTTATTAGCAGGACGACTTAGAGAAAGTTTATTTGGCAATTGTGTTCCGTAATCCAAAAAGCTGAGTGAGACAATGTCCCGCCCCTCTTCTAACATCACTTTAACGGCTTGACCTCGGAAAGAGCGCTTGATGATGTTGGCAAAGATACTGTTGAAGATAACGTCCAGATTAAAACTCTCTAGAGCAATACGGCTAGACTTGTTCTCATCCTCTAACTCCACAGAGATCCCCGCTTTGGCGAAATCGTCTCGCCACACATCGACCACAGATTGCGTAATTTGGCTTAGGTTGTAGTTTTGACTGCCGTTACTCGCATCACCTGGAGCACTTTTAAGCTCATTTAGCTGCCAGTAAGTTTTTGATACGTGATCCTGAGTGATGGAGTCTCTCTCCACTGGCAATTTTGACGAGATATAAT
>NZ_JAWOTW010000621.1:0-571 GCF_033339075.1 Vibrio sp. 970 | reverse complement strand
CCTACAGTTAACGCCTAATTAAGCAGCCAAGTATTGAACTCTTCATTCAACTCATCGGCATAATCAGACCACCATTCGTCGTTAATCAAAAACGCCGTTTTAAAGTTCTGAGGCGCGGTCGGCAGGTTCGCCAGAATCTCTGGGCTTACTTCTGCGGAAGAAGACTTACGAGTTGGGCCATACGCGACGTATTTAGCTTTATCTGCCAAAGGCGTAGTACCCGAAGAAAAAGCAATGAAATCGAGGGCAAGTTTGGTATTCGCGCTTCCTTTAGGAATGGCCCAGCCGTTCATGTAACCCATTTGGTGATCCCAAATGATGCGAAATGGTTGGCCTTCATCTTTACGCGCGTTGTGTATCCGGCCATTGAAAGCAGACGCGATTACCACTTCTTTATCTGCCAACATTTGTGGTGGCTGCGCACCTGTCGTCCACCAAAGCACTTGCGGTTTGATGGTGTCGAGTTTGGCAAAGGCGCGTGCTCGCCCCTCTTCAGTTTCTAGTAGGCGGTAAACTTCGTCAGGTTTAATGCCATCGGCCAATAATGCCCATTCAAGGTTACCTTGAGGTT
>NZ_JAWOTW010000620.1:0-572 GCF_033339075.1 Vibrio sp. 970 | reverse complement strand
GTCACCTCTAAGAAGTTCGTAATAATCACACCAATGAACAGCGCGTAAACGAAATCAGGAATCATCAACCAAGAGATTTCGTAGGTACTCACCCACTGTTCAACGTACTTCGCACCCGTCACACAAATCAGTAAGAAGAAGAGTTTTTCCACGACCTTTTTCGCCGTTACTTTGTCTTCTTCGTACTCGTTGTACGTCACCAGCTCTGGGAACTTCTCGTGGGTTTTGGCATCTCTACCACCACGACCGTACTCAGATTCGATACCATGTTTTTCCACTAGGCGTTGAGCCACTGGGCTACCAATGATACCGCCGATGATCAAACCAAAAGTGGCCGATGCCATCGCGATTTCCAGAACGTTATTTAATCCGTACACGTCTTGGAAAGTTTGTGACCACGCCGCCCCCGTGCCGTGACCACCAGACAGAGTAATCGAACCCGCGATTAACCCCATTAATGGGTCTAAACCCAATGCCGCCGCAAGTGACACGCCGACACCGTTTTGAATGATGATATAGAAAGACGCGACCGCTAAGAAGATAAAAACCTTCGCGCCTCCTTTCATCAACTG
>NZ_JAWOTW010000619.1:0-573 GCF_033339075.1 Vibrio sp. 970 | reverse complement strand
GGTTTACCAATCAATAGACCTAGTGCAATACCTAGAGGCAGCATTGAAGTTAGGCCTGACATCGATACGCCTTCTAGCGAGATACCTGCGTTCGCAAATGCAAACAGAGGAAGAATACCAAATGCAACATAAGGGTGAAGAGCATGCTCCATGTGTTTCAATGGAGAGTGTTCGCCCTGCTTTCCTTTCAGCGGAATCGCGAAACCGATCACTACACCTGCCAATGTTGCGTGCACACCAGACTTAAGTACAGCAAACCACAGAATCGCACCTACAATCATGTACGGTGTTAGCTTGGTGACTTCTTTCGCGTTCAGCATGAACAGTACACCTGTCATGACGAAGCCGACAAGCAATGCCGTTGAAGAAAGATCACCGGGGTAGAACAGAGCAATGATGACTACAACACCTAAGTCGTCAATGATCGCAAGAGCCAACAAAAATACTTTTAGGCTCACTGGTACACGCTTACCAAGTAACGCCATGATACCCAGAGCAAATGCAATGTCTGTCGCCGCAGGAATTGCCCAACCAGAGATCGCTTCAGGGTCATTTGCATTAAAAGCAACGTAA
>NZ_JAWOTW010000618.1:0-573 GCF_033339075.1 Vibrio sp. 970 | reverse complement strand
TAGGGATTGCTCTAGGCTCACTGGCTTGCAACTGGATCTCAAATCATCGAATCGAAGTGGGCATCGTGCCAATCGGTGCCTTAGGCATCACCATCTTCGGTTACTTAATGGCGACATCAGTACCAACTGAGCTACCTGAGTTCGCAAACTTCATTGAATTTGTTCGTTTCGAGCCTTTCTGGCCTCTGTTTTTCTATCTGCTCATGATAGGAGCATCGGGCGGATTATTTATCGTCCCACTGTATGCCTTAATGCAGCATCGAGCGAAGGAGACTGAACGAGCGCAAGTGATAGCAGGTCTGAATATCTTTAACTCACTATTTATGGTGGGCAGCGCGATCCTTGGCATTATATGCCTAAGCGTAGTAGAGATGAGTATTCCACAATTGTTTGCGCTTCTTGCAGTGCTTAACTTCTTAGTCGCGGCATATATCTTTCTACAAATCCCGATTTTTGTGGTTCGCTTTGCAATGTGGATGCTCACGCACACCATCTATCGTGTTAAACACAAAAATCTGCACAACTTACCTGAGCATGGTGGTGCATTGATTGTGTGCAATCATGTGAGCTACA
>NZ_JAWOTW010000617.1:0-573 GCF_033339075.1 Vibrio sp. 970 | reverse complement strand
GAAGTTTAGTTAACTCGACGCACTTGGATGATCATTCCCATTAGAGGGTTGTCTAAGTAGTGCGTTTCGCTGCTTTTCATGCGGCGTTTTTGATCCAATCGGTAGCTCTTTAAGAAGGTTTCTTCAGTCACCGTTGGTGAGATTTCTGCGAGGTTACCCACTTGAACGTTGCCGTCAACATCACCGAGTTCATCATTCAACTGGTCAGTTGATTTAGACTCAAAGCGAACTTCACGAACGCTTGGTTCACGCAAATCCAGCGTGGTTTCTGCAAACAAGTAATGCTGCACGTAAATTTGGAATTTGCCATCTAACTCATACAGTGGGCCGTTGATGGTTTCTTCGTTATAGCCGTCACTAGAGTAGCTGTTATTGCCATTAATCGGGCTACCATCTGCATTGTAAGAGCCAGAGAAATCACGACCACCTACAATTCGAAAGATTGGCGCGCTTGCTTTCCCTCGATCACCTTGACGCCATGCTACGTGTTTTAGCACTTTAAATCCGGCGTGATTGTTCAGCGCCGCTTCTTGTGCGTTTAAGCGGAAAGAAGAGCGAGGTAACAGAGTTACG
>NZ_JAWOTW010000616.1:0-573 GCF_033339075.1 Vibrio sp. 970 | reverse complement strand
ATCACGGGTACAGGCAAAATCCAAGATGGTGTGTTCATCACTAATGATATTGTGATGGATGCGCTAGCTGGTGAAATGCAAATTCGTGGTATTGCAAACATGACCAGCAGAATGGTGGATGCGGAAGTGAAGTTTACGCCGGATATTACGTCAGGGTTACCAATGTTGACGGCGTTTGCGGTGGCCCCTCAAACTGCTCTGTACGTGCTGGCGATTTCCACGGTGATTTCTCCTGTTGTAGAGGTGTTCACCCAAGTGAATTACGAGGTCAAAGGCCCGTTAGATTCACCAACCGTAAAAGAGATTTCACGTAGTAAAGGCGAATACAAGCTGCCAGAAAAACTGCGTGAGCAGGCTAAATAGATCGCCCGACTAAGTGGTAGAAGGAAGAGAACACATGGAACGTGTTGGCATCATTCAAATGACTTCGGGGCCTGATATTCAGGCGAATTTGGACTTTATTGACCAGCAATGTGCTTTGGCGGCCAATCAAGGAGTGAAGCTGGTGCTCACGCCGGAAAATGCGGTGTTGTTTGCCAGTCGAGAAGAGTACCATCAACATGCAGAGCCGTT
>NZ_JAWOTW010000615.1:0-574 GCF_033339075.1 Vibrio sp. 970 | reverse complement strand
GCGGGTCAAGACCTCGCAAACCCTGCGCGCAAATTCTCTCGCTTAGGTGTACAAGCTGATCACATCAAACCTGAAGTATTTGAAGGTATTGATGGCGTGATGTTCCATATGAATTGTGAAAACAAAGATGGGGAGGCGTTTATCGGCCTATTAGATGCGATTTCAGAGCAGTTTGGCGAATACCTAAACAAGCTGGATTGGGTGAGCATGGGCGGCGGTGTATTCTTCACGTGGCCGGGTTACGATATTGAGAAGCTAGGTCTAGCGCTAAAAGCATTCTCTGAGAAGCACGGCGTGCAAATGTACCTAGAGCCGGGTGAAGCCATCATCACTAAGACGACAGACTTAGTGGTTACTGTGGTCGATATCGTTGAGAACGTGAAGACGACAGCAATTGTCGACTCTGCAACTGAAGCACACCGTCTTGATACGCTGATTTACAATGACCCACCTCCCATTCTAGAGGCATCTGACAACGGCGAGCACGAGTACGTGATTGGTTCGTGTTCATGTCTTGCCGGTGATCAGTTCTGTGTGGCGAATTTTGATCAGCCACTAGAGATTTGTCAACGGC
>NZ_JAWOTW010000614.1:0-574 GCF_033339075.1 Vibrio sp. 970 | reverse complement strand
GGCGTCAAACTGACGGATGCATTTTCTAAGTATGGTTTCTGTACTGCTATTCGTGGCGCAGAGGGTGGTGGGCGAGTTGATAACCTACCAACACACTTCTTCATGAGTGATGATGGTGACCCAGATATGAAGTGCCCAACGGAAATTGGCATTACAGACCGCCGTGAAGCGGAATTGGGTAAACTGGGTTTCTTACCGTTGTGTCACTACAAAAATACAAACTATGCCGTGTTCTTTGGTGCTCAAACTTGTCAAAAACCAGCAAATCATGAATCTCCAGAAGTGGCAGCAAACGCGGCAATTTCAGCAAGACTTCCTTACATGATGGCAACCTCTCGTTTTGCACATTATTTGAAAGTAATGGCTCGAGACAAGATCGGTAGCTTTATGGAAGCAGAAGACGTTGAATCTTGGTTGAACCGTTGGATTCTTGGCTATGTGAACGCTTCTGAAGGTGGTGGTCAAGAAATTCGTGCGAAATACCCTCTTGCCGACGCTCGCGTACAAGTTAAGGAGATTCCAGGTTCTCCTGGTTCTTACAACGCGGTTGCTTGGCTCAAACCATGGCTTCAAA
>NZ_JAWOTW010000613.1:0-574 GCF_033339075.1 Vibrio sp. 970 | reverse complement strand
CGCAAGCTACGAAGTGTGTAAGCGCGAAGACCGCCCGACGAAGAGCAAGCCTTCTGCGCCATACATCACATCAACATTGCAGCAAGCGGCAAGTACCCGTTTAGGTTACGGCGTTAAGAAAACCATGATGTTAGCTCAGCGTCTGTATGAAGCGGGTTACATCACTTATATGCGTACCGACTCGACTAACTTGAGTGCGGAAGCAGTTGATGCTGTTCGTGACTTCATTGATTCAGAGTTTGGTGACAAGTATCTTCCAGCTAAGCCACTAACGTACGGCAGCAAAGAAGGTGCTCAAGAAGCGCACGAAGCGATTCGTCCATCTGATGTGTCAGTGAAAGCAGAAGACTTGCAAGGTGTAGATGCGGATGCTCACAAGCTTTACTCACTGATCTGGAATCAGTTCGTTGCGTGTCAAATGACACCTGCAGAATATGATTCAACCACAATCAGCGTAAAAGCGGCGGAATACACGCTAAAAGCGAAAGGTCGTATCCTTAAGTTTGATGGTTGGACTCGCGTACAGCGTCCAATGGGCAAAAACGAGGACACAATCCTTCCTGCGGTACAACTT
>NZ_JAWOTW010000612.1:293-574 GCF_033339075.1 Vibrio sp. 970 | reverse complement strand
CAACAATGGCACATCATAATCGTCCGCGATTTCTAAATATTTTTCGTTCTCTTGTGATGCAAGGATCATCAACGGTACTTTAAACAGTGCGGCTGCTTTAACGACCGCTCGAAAAACCGCATCGCTTTTCATCATATCGTTGTAAAGGGCACCATGAGGCTTGATATAACCGATATCGGTATACTGCGCACGGCACAATGCCTGCAACGCGCCTACTTGATAGATCACCATGTTAGTAATTTCATCGCTGCTCATACTGAGGCTGCGTCGACCAAAACCTT
>NZ_JAWOTW010000612.1:0-283 GCF_033339075.1 Vibrio sp. 970 | reverse complement strand
GTCGGGATAACCGGGATGCGCACCAATATCAACATCGTGAAGATTCGCTAAGGTAATCGTGTCGTGCATCACGTTCGGATCGGAAGCGTGAAAGCCACAAGCAATGTTCGCCATATCGACATGAGGCATCACGCTATCGTCAGCGCCCATCTTCCAAGAACCAAAGCTCTCGCCCATATCGCAATTTAATGTCAGTTGCTGTTTATTCAATGTCATATATTTATAGTTACCTTAGCAATCACATCACGATGCAGGAAAAACCTTTTATCTTCAGTGACTCAGT
>NZ_JAWOTW010000611.1:0-575 GCF_033339075.1 Vibrio sp. 970 | reverse complement strand
CGTCCATTGTGTTCATTGATGCGCGTGGATTAGTAAGGGCATCATCACCGTTAGTTGGCAGACCAAGCGTACCATCTGACGTATCCATAAGTAGGTAAGAAGGGGCAGGTACGTCTGCGTTTGCACCTTGGATAGTAAAGCTAATTGAAGTGCCACGATCTAGCAATGCTTGAACTTCCGATTCAAACGTTACTTTATCTGTTGTGCCTGAGCTTGATGTGTTGTCGCCACAACCTGCAAGTAGGATCGCAGAACAAAGCAGTGATAGTTTAAACGTATGTTTCATTGGGTTACTCCGAGAATCCTATTATTTGAAGGTGTAGTTCATCTGTACTGCACTGATGTATGCCGTACCTTCTGAATCAAACTTAATTTCTTGACCTGCTGCGTTAGTCTCAGTGAAAGAGCCCGACTCACTTTGTACCAATGCAAAACCAGCATCAAACGATAGGTTTTCATTCATTGCATACGTTAGACCCGCGCTGTACCACATACGGTCACTATCAGGGATACTCAATGTTGCTTCACCCGCTTGCTCGTCATAAGCCAAGCCTGCGCGGAATGTCCACTCTGTC
>NZ_JAWOTW010000610.1:0-575 GCF_033339075.1 Vibrio sp. 970 | reverse complement strand
CCATGCCAGTGTCGTGCGGGCGAGGAGAGACTTCATTGAAAATAACCTTATCACCTTTAACAAAGAGCTCTACGCCGAAAATACCGTACCCACCTAAAGCGTTTACGACTTTCTCTGCCGTGTACTCTGCTGCTTTGATTGCATTTTCTGACATCGCTTGTGGCTGCCATGATTCACGGTAATCACCATCTTCTTGACGGTGACCAATTGGCGCACAGAAGTGAACACCGTCCACTGCTCTAACGGTCAACAAAGTAATCTCGTAATCAAAATCGATAAAGCCTTCAACGATGACTCGACCTGCGCCAGTTCGGCCGCCTTCTTGTGCGTAGTCCCATGCTTTTTCAATATCGTCTTCCGTTTTGATGACACTCTGTCCCTTGCCAGATGAACTCATGACAGGTTTGACCACACATGGGATACCTACGTGCTCTACTGCGGCTTTAAAGTCATCGTAGTTGTCTGCAAATCGGTAAGGGGAGGTGGATAGGTCTAGTTCTTCTGCGGCTAAGCGACGAATGCCTTCACGGTTCATGGTGAGCTTGGTCGCTTTCGCAGTTGGCACAACATTCAGG
>NZ_JAWOTW010000609.1:0-575 GCF_033339075.1 Vibrio sp. 970 | reverse complement strand
TTCGGCTGATCAATCGTCAATTCTGCTTCTTGTTCATAGATGCGGGAGACCGTCAAAGTGATCTCGCTTTGCGACACTTTATTACGTGGTAAACCCTTTTGATCGATGAATGATGCCGTGTGCCACAGTTGCAGTTTGTCACCTTCTTTTACGCCGTGCATGCGGCCCAGATCCATCGTGACGGTGTTGCCAAAAACGGCCACCACTTCCGGTAGGGTAATCTTGCAAGACAGTTCGGACTCGAGGTCTAACATGATGTTGCGGCTGACGCGTAGCATCATTTCGCCATAGGTCGATGCCCAGAAACGTGCGCTGCGAGTATCAACTTGGCTGGTTTTGGCGAATGGCCAACGCGCGACTTCGCGGTAGGCTTTGTTGAAGACTTCATGGCCTGTCTTGCCATCGAAGACTTTCATCTCTAAAGCAAACTGACGGTTAATGATGTCGTCTTTTAAGAGTTGAGATTCAATCGTTGCCGTTAAGTCAGTGATCACGCCGCCAATAATGTATTGTGCGCCGTTGTCTTGCGCAATCATTTGAGTGCGAGCTGGATAATTGCTGCTGATTGAGTAGTC
>NZ_JAWOTW010000608.1:0-576 GCF_033339075.1 Vibrio sp. 970 | reverse complement strand
TTGGGATCGCGTCTTACTCATCATTTGCTTGCTTGGTTTTTCTTGATCTGTTTTTGCTCTATTTATTCTGAAGAGATTTCAACACTTCCGACTGGCCATAAATCTCTGCAAACGTCTTCAAGTCGAGTCCGGCTTTGTTGCGCAAATCGGGCGAACATTCCGCTTGCTACAAGTCTTTCGCTATACTAATTTCGCGCTTAATCAGCGCCCCCATCAGGGCCGTGTTACCACGCTTGTCTTGTAAACAGGCATTCGCTCCAGAGTCGAGCAGTAACCGTACCGTGTCTTTATTACCCTGATATGCCGCCACCATTAGCGCGGTGTAACTTTCGTTGTTGCGCTGATCAATCGGGAAACCTTGCGATACAAAGGTTTCAACCACTTCATTGTTACCAATGCGCGCAGCATCAAAAAAGAGCTCTACTAAGGATTGATATTGAGTTTCGAGTTTGTCTTGAGAGGCAAACAAGCTAAAAGATAAACCCAAAGAAAATAGTACAGAGCTGAGCAAGAATACGTTTTTCATTCACCCATCCTCATTAAAAATGACAGAAAATGGCCTACGAGAGCCCTGAT
>NZ_JAWOTW010000607.1:0-576 GCF_033339075.1 Vibrio sp. 970 | reverse complement strand
TGCATAATTCAAACATGTTCAATATTTGTTATGTCATCAGTGAGTAAACGGTTTGTACGAAAAAGCCGACAAAAGTAAAGATGAGTTTGAGATCACAAGGTTCAATAAGGTGAGCCTAGGTCGTACTCATGAAACCAATAGGCAAAAAATATAGGCAAGAAAGTCAGGTAGGCAGGCAATAGATAATAAGTTATTCAGCGATATCCAAAACACAAAAAAGGAGGCCTTAGCCTCCTTTCAAAACAATGAATGTTGGGGATTAACCGTGGTTACGGATCCACTCATCCATTTCAGTTTTTAGGTTGTCAGACTTAGTACCGAAGATAGCCTGAACACCACCTGCAACAACTACAACACCAGCAGCGCCTAGTTGTTTCAGTTTGTCTTGGTCAACCGCAGCAGTATCTGCAACAGCAACACGTAGACGAGTGATACATGCGTCTAGACCAGTGATGTTTGCTTTGCCGCCGAATGCTGCAACAAGCTCACCTGCCATGTCTGAACTAGAAGTCGCCGCAGCTTCTTCAGTTTCATCTTCACGACCAGGAGTTTTTAGGTCAAGAGCTGTGATTACTG
>NZ_JAWOTW010000606.1:0-576 GCF_033339075.1 Vibrio sp. 970 | reverse complement strand
TGCTTCGTAGAACATATGATTCTCGGTTTGAGGCAAAGTTAGGGTCTCTTTTTCTTCACCACGAAGAATACGCTCTACACCACGGCCTGTGGCGATCATATCGACCAACACACTGCCTTGCTCACCTTGAAACTCGCTTGGGATAAGAGAATCACTGACTTTCGAGTGCAGAAGATTTACGTTAAAGCCATCATAAGCCAGCGTTACGCTGCCGCATCCGTCAACGCCTGATGGAAGCACATGCGCACTGGCTTGAACAGAGTTCGGCTCACCAAACAACTCAATCGCAGAACCCACGCAGTAATAACCGATGTCCATGATGGAGCCATTGGAAAACGCAGGATTGAATGTGTTTGGATTTTCTCCATTTAGGTATTTTTGGTATCTCGATGAATACTGGCAATAGCTGATCGTCGCATGTCGTAACGGAGCGCTAAACGGTACGCTCTCTTTCAATACTTGGAAGTTTGGTGTGTAAGGCGACATAAACGCTTCAAACAACACAACGTTGTTTTCCTCAGCACAGGCAAACATCTGTTGTGCCAATGCGTAGTTCGAAGCCATTGGCTTTTCACA
>NZ_JAWOTW010000605.1:0-577 GCF_033339075.1 Vibrio sp. 970 | reverse complement strand
GAAGGCGTAAGTTTAACTAAGAGTAACCAAATAGGAGGTGTCTCATGACTGAGCTGAAAGGTTTCAATCTAGCCAAGGTGGAAAAACGCATTGACTGGACTGGCGAGCTGTTCAGTTTAAGGGTCTCAGGCGCGCCTCTTACCTTTAAAGCCGGCCAGTTCACCAAGCTTGCTTTGCTCGATGATGAGGGCAAGCCTATCAGCCGTGCTTACTCTGTGGTTAATGCGCCAAGCGAGCAACATGAGTGGCTCGAATTCCTCATTGTGGCAGATCCTCAAGGGCAACTTTCTCCAAGGTTGCAAAAGCTAAAAGCGGGTGACCCGATTTATGTGGGTGAAACCGCGCATGGCGATCTCATTCACGACACCATTCCTAAGCAAGCGAGTGATCTATGGTTGCTTTCGACGGGGACTGGCATTGGCCCGTTTTTATCTTTGCTGGATGACATTAACCTGCTTCCTCACAATGATCGTATCGTGCTGGTGCATGGTGTTCGCTATGAAAAAGATTTGGTCTACAAATACCTGATTGAGCATCTTCAATTCCGATATGAAGGACGCTTAAAGTACGTGCCAAT
>NZ_JAWOTW010000604.1:0-577 GCF_033339075.1 Vibrio sp. 970 | reverse complement strand
AAAGGCGATGTCGCTAATTTGAAGTCACTGCGTTGGGAGAAAAATCGCCACAATCTGCCGGGAGAACTCCGAACGTTCATCTTTGACGATTTTATTCACCCGCTAGACAGCGTAAATGTTGTAGCAAAAGCCGATTTGCAAGACGTCTACATCACTCACCAATTTGACGGCCAACAACTCGCACGTCTGGATGTGCAATGGCAACATGGTGATACCCTACTACACGCTTCAATGAATCGTCATTTTGGCATCACAAACGAACGCGTTCAGGCATGTTATGCCAACCAAGCATTTGAGTTTGATTCGTTTGTGGAAGGTAAATTGTGGCAGGACAATCAAGAACGTAAGTTGAACTTAAAAGATTGGACACCAATGCTCACGAGTAAAGGTTTTCACGCTATGCTATTCGATTGGTTTAAGGTTGTTGAATCAGGCAAGCTGGCTACAAGCACAGTGCAACGCAACATAGCGAGCCACCAGCTTGCAGAGCAGATCTGTCAACGTATAGAACAAGCCGTGCATTGCAATTAATCCCTAGAACCAATCTATGCATGAAACGCATACATTAGTTCACTTT
>NZ_JAWOTW010000603.1:0-578 GCF_033339075.1 Vibrio sp. 970 | reverse complement strand
AGCGATAACAAGCCTTTTGAAGAAGTACTAGAAGCGAGTCTATCTCGTCGTAGCATCTTAAAAGGTGGCCTTGGTATCAGCGCAATGACTGCATTTGGTGCTTTTGGATTGGCGGGTTGTAACTCTTCGAGCTCTGGCACGTCGGCAAGTAACGGTTCTGGCGTTTCGAAAGCGGTACTTAACTTTGACTCAATTCCTGGCTCGTTGACTGATGCCGTTTCTATTCCACAGGGTTATATCGCTCAGGTACTGGTACCTTGGGGTACACCGCTGAATGCTCAAGGCAGCGCGTGGAAAAATGATGGCAGCAATACCAGCTCAGACCAACTTAACGCGTTGGGCATGCACCATGATGGCATGCACTTTTTCCCATTAAATGACAGTACGACCGACGGCCTGCTTTGCATCAACCATGAATACATTGATACATCAGCACTGCATCCAAACGGTCCAACAGTTGCGAATGGCGTTCGCACAATAGTTGATGAAGTTCGCAAAGAGATTAACGCTCACGGCGTTTCCGTTGTTCGTATTCAGCTAGAAGACAATATGTGGAAATTGGTGGATACCGATCCGCT
>NZ_JAWOTW010000602.1:0-578 GCF_033339075.1 Vibrio sp. 970 | reverse complement strand
GTCCTTCCGCTTGGTGCGTTGGGTTAAAGGTCGCGTTAGTCAGTGTTGGCAACGCCTGTGCCAACGTGAAGTTTGTGCTTTCTGTTGCTTCCACGTTTGAGGCATTGGTGCCCGTGACAACGACGGTGTACGTGCCATTTGCCTCACCACTGATGTCCATCGCGTTGCTCGTCCAAGCGCCACCACTTTGTACCGTGGCACTGCCGCTGGCGATAACCGTGTCACTGCCTTGCGCTTTGATTTCTACGCTCACGGTTTGGCCATCAAAGCGGCTTGAAGTGCCAGTGATCTGCAATGCGGCGGCGTTACTGCTATCCACATTGCCTACTGGCGTGATCGCCAAGGTTGGTGTGATCGGCATCGAGTGGCTACGGTCTTCTGCACCCGTATTCCCCGAAAGGTCTTGGTAGTCTTTCACCACCAAGCCTACGGTTAGCTCTGACGACACTGGCACGACAACATCACCGGTCCAGACTTTCGCATCCACTGTCTTAGTCAGTGTGACGGCGGAACCACCCAGCTCTGCGCTTGCTGCTTGCAGCGCTTTATCGAACTCCAGTCTGACCGTCACATTTTGT
>NZ_JAWOTW010000601.1:0-579 GCF_033339075.1 Vibrio sp. 970 | reverse complement strand
TGGCTGGAAGTGTGGTACCAGTTTTGTAGGTAATGTGCGAGAAAACGATAAGACGAACGTTGTGGTGGGCTTCAATCGCTTCGCGGAACGCTTGAATGTAATCTTGTTCAGAAACGTCTTCAGTACCTGTAAACACTGGTAACTGAATTTCCACGACTTCTACACCAAAGCGGTGTTTTACAACATTCAGCGGAGATGTCGCTGCAATGTGTTCGTGGTGCGTAGTAAGAATCACGTCTCCCGGCTCGAAATGCAGACCATTAATGATCGAACATAGACCGTCAGTCGTGTTGCGGCTTAAGATGATTTCGTCAGCATTTGCGCCAAAAGCTGGTGCAATCTCTGCGATCATGTCTGAAACGTAAGGGAACTTACCAAACTTACCTTTCATGTCCCATGGGAACTTCGCCACTAATTTGTTGTTGTCTTCATAGCCTTCAAGAACATGTTTCGGCATTGAGCCTGTTGTACCAATGTTCATGTAAGTCGTTCGTTTATCCAAAACGAACTGCTTTTGCACTTTACGCCAAAAACGCTTATCGTGCTTTCTACCTAGCCCGCGGCTGCTCCAATCAATTT
>NZ_JAWOTW010000600.1:0-579 GCF_033339075.1 Vibrio sp. 970 | reverse complement strand
AGACAACTTCATTACTCTCTGCATCTTGGTACTGAGGAGATAATTGATACTCGTACTCTGTTGGAAGGAGACGTTTAGGTTCCATGGTTGATTTGAACAGATTTACAATGGGAACACAGCCAACCATGACACTTTCCTCGTCGACTTGCTTTGGTAGCCAGTCATCGCTTGTATCGAAGTAAAAGCAAATCTCGACCTGCCCTTGAATCTCTAACTTATCTAAGCCGAGCTCGATCAAGTCAAAGAACATGAATTTTTCTGGGAAATGAAGGTACTCGACCAATAAACGAGATCCCGAAAAACTTCTCTTACTGTAAGGGACGACTTGTTCCTCGTCCCCAAAACCAACCGATTGAAGATGCCTCTTAGTTAGAGGCATGATTTCTTTACCATCCAATACGATTGAAAGACCAATCAAACTTTGGAATAACATTTGATATAGCTTGAGTGTTAATTGCGTCTGTCCATTTAAGTACAAACGCAAACAATCGATACCCATGGAATTGATAGAGGACTCTGAATCATGAGCACTCAGCTGACACCTTAGTACAGAGTGCGCATTATGCTCCCACTTAGAGC
>NZ_JAWOTW010000599.1:0-579 GCF_033339075.1 Vibrio sp. 970 | reverse complement strand
CGAAGCTAATGATGTCGTTGTTGCCATCAAAGAGCAGTCTCGCAACGGGCAGAACCTCGTACAAGGCTATTGGAATGGTCAAGCATTTGAAACCTGCAAAGGGAAAGAGTTCTCGACGCTAGAGTTCAACCAAACCCTGCCGAAATTTGTCGTCGACCGTTTATCATCGGTCGATAGCTACATTGCCTTTGTTGGTAAAGAATCTCGTAATGAAGTGGTGGTAGACAGCCTCTTGATGCTCAATGATGACGACTTTGATTGTGTATCACGACCAAAGTTTATCTCTGAGTAAGGCTTCTACGTTTTTACGCTGGATGCGACAGAGCAATAAAAAAGGCGCTGAATGCGCCTTTTGTCTTTTTAGCCAACTGAAGTTGTTATTATTTTTCTTGCTCGCGAGCGATAGCACGGTAGCCGATGTCATTACGATGGAACATGCCATCCCAACTGATCTGTTTTGCTAGCTCGTATGCGCGTTGCTGTGCTTCTGATACGCTGTTGCCCAATGCAGTTGCACACAATACGCGACCACCATTTGTCACGATGTCGCCATCTTGATTGCCTGTACCCGCGTGGAAG
>NZ_JAWOTW010000598.1:0-580 GCF_033339075.1 Vibrio sp. 970 | reverse complement strand
GAGCTTCAGTGTTTGAGTTGGGAACGCTATATCTGCGTTGTGCTCTTTAATGATGCCGACGACTTTCAATAAGACGTCTTGTTTCACTTCGTGGTATCTCACCCAGTTCACGGTTTTCGTGAAGGTGTAGATAAAGAAGTTCAACGATGATGGGCCAAAGGTATCAAAATTCACAATCAAGGTTTGGCGCGTATCGATATCTTTGTGGTTCTTTAACATTTCGCGCACTGCGGTGATGATTTCTGGCACTTTGTCGGCATCATCATAACGCAAGCCCACCACTTCGTAGATTCGACGGTTTAGCATTCGGGAAGGGTTTTCAACCACGATGTTGCTAAACACGGAGTTCGGCACATAAAGTGGGCGTTTATCAAACGTGCGGATGCTGGTCATGCGCCAGCCAATGCGCTCAACGGTGCCTTCGATTTGACGATCTGGAGAGCGAATCCAATCGCCTACTTTGAATGGACGATCGAAGTAAATCATCAAACCACCGAAGAAGTTCGACAGCAAATCTTTTGCAGCAAGACCTACGATTAAGCCACCCACACCACCAAACGTCAGCAGACCAGACAGAGAC
>NZ_JAWOTW010000597.1:0-580 GCF_033339075.1 Vibrio sp. 970 | reverse complement strand
TAAACCGACAATTCTCGTATTTATCTGGAACAAGGTGCGATTTGGGTTAGCCGTGACATCATGCGCTTTGACCCAGTGTTGGATCTGAGCATCAGCAGCAATGTGGAAGTTAGAAACGGCAAACCTCTGCAAGAGATGAGTTTTGCTATCACCACCAACTTCAGTTACTACGTGGATCATTACCAATTAGAAGTGTATCGCGGTGGCGATCGTGGTTTGGTGTCTCCGCTGGCGGTGGTGGAAGGTCAGCAATTTGCCAACGATTTCAACATCGTTTGGGATGGCAAGACCGATCAAGACTACCAATTTGAATCCAACACGCAGCTTCTGTTTCGCTTAAAAGCGTTTGATAAAGACGGCAACATGGACGTGACAAGCGTCGGCGTGATCGATCTTGTTGACCCCGATTCTGAAGTCGACATCGACAAGAATGATGGTGAAGAAGATCAAAGCCGTAAGCTTGGCAAAGCTCAGTTGATGCGCCACAACATTCCTACCTCGGCTGGTCTGGCAAGGTTTATGGGTACGGGACTAAAAGGTGTCGACAAAGTGGTGATTGGTGAAGATGAATTTGACGTAG
>NZ_JAWOTW010000596.1:0-581 GCF_033339075.1 Vibrio sp. 970 | reverse complement strand
AGGCACAACCTCAGTTTTTCGTATCGAACTCTAAAAACAGTAGTATCTCAAAGTGTCTACAACTGTGGCGCTAAAACCGTGGCCATAAAACAGAAGTGCTAAATAGGAAACGCCCGAATATCAGTTCGGGCGTTTTTTATTCACGGTTAAGTGTGTTAATGCTTTTCAGAGCATGAATAGCAAACAACGGCTGCCCATTCGTGTTTATTCGCTCAACACCAACGCATCACACTTAGACGCACAGATGAAATCGTTCTTATGCAAACCTTTAATGGAATGGCTCCACCAAGTCACGGTGACTTTGCCCCACTCAAGCAAAATTGATGGGTGATGAAATTCTTCTTCTGCCAATTCCGCAATCTTATTGCTGAACGCCCACGCTTGTTTAAAGTTCTTAAACTTATATGTCTTCTCAAGTTGCGGAATGTCGTCCCTTTCAATGAGATGCCAATCGGACAGCTGCAGCAATAGAGATTGCTGTTCTTCTTTCGTCAGGGCAATGGCATCAAAGCTACAAGCTTCGCATTTTTGTTCATTCAGCATGAGCAGGTTCCTTAGGTTCAAAAGGTGGTGGAAGCAAT
>NZ_JAWOTW010000595.1:0-581 GCF_033339075.1 Vibrio sp. 970 | reverse complement strand
AAAACCATCCACTGGTGCATCAATCGTCAAGGTATAATGCCCATCTTCGCCTCTGACCATCGTAAATGGGACAATTGCGCAATTTGTATTATCGACTAGCAAGCTAGTGCCCGTTGTTGTACAGGCATTTTTAACCGCGAACAACGGAGCAAACGTCGAACGTCTGTTTCCGTAATCATGATCCGGCGCATACCAAACACGCTCGCCAGAGTTGAGTGCTTCAAGCATGGCTTTGACATTTTTACGATCGATCAACGTACGGTTAGAACGAGAACGACCTTTGTATTGGAAATAGTCGAAACACGGATTGTTGTTTGGTCGATAGACACCCGTCCCAGATTTTTGAATGCCAAATGCGCGAGCACCTAATTCCAAGTTCATTGAATGGACGGCCAACATTAAGGCACCTTTACCGGACTTTTCTAACGCTTCTAAATGCTCCATTCCTTTAATCGTAACGTGCTTACTGACTCTTTTATCTGACCAAAACCATGCCATCGCTGTTTCGAAGAGTGCAATACCGGAGTTGTCGATATTATCTTTTAAAATCGCCTCGCGTTGAGATTCGCCCATGTGAGGAA
>NZ_JAWOTW010000594.1:0-581 GCF_033339075.1 Vibrio sp. 970 | reverse complement strand
CCCAGCAACGGAAAGGGCAACGCCTACTGAAATCGCACTGATCATGCGTGGCCACCGCAGTTGCCATTGGAACTCGCCAGGAATCGCAAACTCAATACCACTGATACCGTGCGTAACAAATGAGTACGCCAGAATGCCGATGATCCCCATTACTGCAATGCCCCAAACTGCTGCGTTCGATAGGGCCGTTTTTCCTTGGCTCATCGACAAGTTCAGCTGATCCGTAGCTGTCAGTTTCTTGCGAGTAAACCAGATCAACGCAGGTGCACCAATGGCCGCCGCCGCCACACCGCTTGGGATGGTTTCTTCTAACAACAAACTGAGATAAATCGCCGCAGAATCGGTGATAAGCAGCAACGCAGCGCCAAGCAACATGCTACTGATGAGTTCATCGCGTGGCGTTCTCGCTCCCATTGCGCGGGCGATGTTTGGTGTTAACAAGCCGATAAAACTGATGATACCAACCGCAGTGATTGAGGCTGATACCAGCCAAATACCCATCACCATTAACGCCCCAAACGCGGGTAATACTGCTAAGCCTCGGGCTGCTGCGCCTTCTTGTCCCAGTTTCATTAAGGTCA
>NZ_JAWOTW010000593.1:0-582 GCF_033339075.1 Vibrio sp. 970 | reverse complement strand
GTTGAGATCGAACGAGTCGCGTGACAATGAAGCGTTCGGGTTCCAATTCGGTTTTGTGATGTAGTATTTCCAATCACGAGTCACGTGGTTTGCTGTAAAAGTCCATTCAAACGTTTGTGTACCAGATTTTATCGGACGTTTTACCCAGCGGTCGGCGGTTTGTTCGGCTAGTGCAGCTGCTAGAGCCGTTTCTGCGCTGGCAATTTTCCCGTCGCGAGGGCCTGTCTCTGGGAAGCCATCAGGGCCTTCGACGCTTTGTGGTTCATATTGAATTGCGCCACAGTTAGTGTTTCTTTCATTGGTATCCGATGTTGGGTACTTACACAGCGCTGCACGACTTGCTGCGACGCCATCGTTGGATTCCGATACGTAACCGTGTACTAAGACACCAGAGCTCATGCTTGCGATAGCAAAGGCAACGAGCGATTTATTAGGGAATGATTTCATTACACGTCCTCTTGTTTGGCTGACAAATGAATGCCACAACTCGGCGCATGCAGAGCACTCTCGTCCGCATCTGATTGGAACTCATTAGATACAGATAGAAAGTGGCAACCCCGCTATCTTAAGCACTAGTGTTGA
>NZ_JAWOTW010000592.1:0-582 GCF_033339075.1 Vibrio sp. 970 | reverse complement strand
AGTCTAGCTCGTTTAATCGCGTTGGTTCAGCGCAATCACATCATCAACCCTGTACTTGTTGATTGTACGTCTAGTGAAGACATTGCAAATCAATATGCAGACTTTCTAGCAGCAGGTTTCCACGTGGTCACGCCAAACAAAAAAGCAAACACAGCAAGCATGGCGTACTACCATCAGCTTCGAGATGTCGCTCGTAGCTCGCGTCGCAAGTTGATGTACGAAACAACCGTAGGGGCAGGCCTACCGGTTATCGAAAACTTACAAAACCTGATTGCAGCAGGCGACGAGCTTGAACGATTTAGTGGCATTTTGTCAGGTTCACTGTCTTACATCTTCGGTAAACTTGACGAGGGTATGAGCCTGAGCGAAGCGACGAATATTGCGAAAGAAAATGGCTTCACTGAGCCAGATCCTCGTGATGACCTTTCTGGTATGGATGTTGCGCGTAAGCTGCTCATCCTAGCTCGCGAAGCAGGTATGTCATTAGAGCTTGAAGATGTGGTCGTTGACCAAGCGCTACCACCAGGCTTTGATGATTCAGGCAGTGTTGATGAATTTATGGCTCGTTTGCCAGAAGCGGAC
>NZ_JAWOTW010000591.1:0-582 GCF_033339075.1 Vibrio sp. 970 | reverse complement strand
AAAGATAGCTAGCCTGTTCGCGTTAACCAAAATTATATTTTTAAGAAATTCTCAACAATTGAGTGTGAATACCCGTTTTGCAAAAATCAGCAAAGCGTATGAGAAAAAATGTTGAGAATAATCGGTGTCTTCATGAATGTTCTTCACCATGATAAGCGAATGTATAACGAAGACAAAAACGCTTTCCACTCAAACTAACAGATAGCTCAAGCTTTTGTCCAAACTTTGACACAGTAAATTGAAATAAACGCCAAAACCATTGAATTTCAGGGGTTACTTTACAAATACAACAAACAAAATAGCCAGAGCAAAGGCTCTGGCTATTTTTAATTTGGGGCAAATTATACCGCTTTTACGTCGATGGTTTCTGCACCGCGCGCAGCTTTTAAAGCCGCAGTACGTTTAGTACGGTCAATAACGTCACCGACTAACTGACCACATGCCGCATCAATATCATCACCACGTGTTTTACGAACCGTCACCGTATGCTCGTATTGCATCAATGTTTTTTGGAATCGGTCAATACGTGCGTTGCTTGGCTTCTTGTACGGAGAACCTGGGTACGGGTTAAACGGAATCAGG
>NZ_JAWOTW010000590.1:0-582 GCF_033339075.1 Vibrio sp. 970 | reverse complement strand
ATTCAATGCAAGTAGGTTGGTTTGGTCTGCAATATCGTTGATAACTTTAAGAATCGTTTCGATGTTTGCTGTTGCTGACTCTAACACTTGAACTTCTTCAACAGCCAAATCGATGCTGTCTGAGAGCATATTAATGGTTTGTGTTGATTCGCTCACCACTGATGAGCCTTCAATGGTTGCTTGATCGGCTTCTTTCGCAGCGCTTGCGGCGCCTTGTGCGTTGTTCGCAACTTCTGTCGCGGTGACAGACATTTCGTGCATTGCGGTTGCCAGTTGCTCCAATTCTTGAAGCTGAGTTTGAATGGCACCAGCGGAGTCGCGTGCGCCTTCCGCCGTGATTTGAGTACCAGTAAGAATCTGATCAGAGATAGATTTCGATTCAATGATCTGCTGCTGAAGATTTTCCATAAAGGTGTTGAAGTTTTTCGCTAGCTCAGAAAACTCCTGATCGGTGTCAGTTTCTAGGCGTTGCGTTAAATCACCTTTGCCAGATGCGACGTCTTTAATTGCCGTGTTTAGTGTATCTAGCGGGCGCATTAGGGTTCTGATCAGAAGTGTTAATGCGATAACTGAAGCAAGTAC
>NZ_JAWOTW010000589.1:0-582 GCF_033339075.1 Vibrio sp. 970 | reverse complement strand
CCCATGTCTTTCATCAGACTGGTGGGTGCATTACGCAAGTGATGCGGCACTTCATATTCAGGCAAGTTATGTGCGTCAGTGAGCGCTTGTTTCCAAGCAACATAAACGGCATTACTCTTTGGAGCGCACGCGAGATAAACAATTGCTTGAGCAATCGCACGCTCACCTTCTGCTGGACCAACGCGTGTAAAACAGTCCCACGCGGAGAGTGCCACTTGCATGGCTCTAGGGTCCGCATTGCCGACATCTTCCGATGCTATCGCAAGTAATCGGCGGGCAATGTAAAGTGGATCACAACCTGCAGCTATCATACGAGCAGCCCAATACAAAGCGGCATCTGGGTTTGATCCACGAATAGATTTGTGCACAGCGGAGATCAAATCGTACCAAATGTCGCCTTTATTATCGAAGCGAGAGACTTTCTCCCCGGCTACTTCAGCAAGCAGTTTGAGTGTTATCTCTTTTTCACCCTGCGCATTGTCCTCTGCCATATCGTAGAGAAGTTCAAGGTAGTTAAGCGACATGCGAGCATCGCCGTTCACCAACTCGGCTAGACGGTCTAACACATTATCAGCAAAGTTC
>NZ_JAWOTW010000588.1:0-583 GCF_033339075.1 Vibrio sp. 970 | reverse complement strand
AACTTGCTGAAAAAACATCACCGAGTGAACTTACTCGTGCTGAGATTCCTAATGTCTCACGCAGTAAGCCTTGGCTGTGGTTGGTTGCTGGTTTTTCATTAAGTCTTGCCGTAGGCGGCTGGGCTGTGTCCCAAGGCCCTGCACCTTCGGATGAGATCACATCGTTCCAACCAAGCGCAACGCAACCTTTAGACACCACTAATGCTGACCGTCTGGCATCTTCTCCTACCAATAAGATGACGCCAGAAACCAGCAACGTGGTTTATTCTAAACCTGTAGAAAAACCGCAAGCTGTTGCAGCATTACCAACACCTCAACCTAGTGAGGGCGTATTTGGTTCACGTGCGGATGCGGATATGAGTTCAGACGCTCCGATGCTGATCGCGCAAGTAGCGAATGCACCGAGCAATACGACCACCAATTTGGTTGAAGAGAGTTCAATGCGCATTGAGCAAGTTGAACTTTCACACCGTCAGTTATCGTTGAAAGCGATCAGTCGAGCAGAAAAAGCCATTGATGCGAACGATATGGAAACGGCGCTTTCTGCTTATACCGAAGCATTGCGTTATGAGCCAAGCAATAT
>NZ_JAWOTW010000587.1:0-583 GCF_033339075.1 Vibrio sp. 970 | reverse complement strand
TTAATTTTTGAGCAATATAGAAAGGTGTTAAAACGGACACAAAAAACACCCAGTGACGTTTTTGTCCATAAACTTAGCAACCCTATTTATGGGATAACCCACCTGCTCTAGCTATAACAACAAGTAGATTTAGTTTGCTGACCAAAAAGTTGGAGTTGTCATGGACACAATAAATACACATCAGCAGCATGTAATTGGTTTGGACTTCGGATCGGACTCCGTACGTGCGCTTATTGTTAATGCCGAAACAGGCCAGGAAGTTTCCTCGTCTGTGGTGTACTACTCACGATGGATGAAGGGGCTATATTGCCAACCCGCGCAATCGCAATTCAGACATCACCCGCAAGATTATTTGGATGCAATGACCAGCGCAATCCAAGAGGTACTGGCTACAGTGCCACGGACTCTGGCCGATTCTGTTGTCGGCATAGGCGTCGACACAACAGGCTCAACACCGGCTCCAATAGATGAAAACGGCACTGTTTTGGCGCTGCTTCCTGAGTTTGAGCACAACCCAAATGCAATGTTCGTCCTCTGGAAAGATCACACATCCGTAGCCAAAGCAGATCGAATTAATAAACTC
>NZ_JAWOTW010000586.1:0-583 GCF_033339075.1 Vibrio sp. 970 | reverse complement strand
ACAATGCCATTCGCTATTCAGGCGCACACAGCGAAATCCAAGTTAGTGTGCAAGAAAATAGAAATGCGATCAAAATCTTGATTTCCGACACTGGCCCGGAGATTCCACAAGAAACGCGAGAAAGGATCTTTGAACAATTCTACCGAGGTCACTCAGAAAAAGGCGATGGTGCAGGGTTGGGCATGTCCATTTGCAAAGATATCGCCACGCTACACAGCGCAACGATAGAGCTGATTACGAGAGAAAATGGCAAGAACACGTTTGTCGTCGCATTCCCAAAGTACTAGCGAAAAAAGACGACTAAAAAGGCGATATGGAGCACACTTCTATCGCCTTGTTTCGCCCCAGACATGAGACGCCTCCCACTCTTACATAGACATACGAATACTTACAATTCAGTCCATAGATTTTCATTATAATTCACGTTTATTTCACGCTCGCTTTGCTAGAAACGACACAACATCACGACTAAGTCCATCACAAAATAAATATGAAAAGTTCGTCTAAGAGACCCATGTTTGGGCCATTGCAGCCTCTCGCTGTTTTTTCTTTGTTTTCACTTGCATTTTTGTCCATATCACGC
>NZ_JAWOTW010000585.1:0-584 GCF_033339075.1 Vibrio sp. 970 | reverse complement strand
AAATGGCGCAAGCTAAGCTCGCTCGCAGTGAAATTGACATGTTCAAAGATTTCTTTGCTGAAGCGCAGGATAGTGAATTATCCAATGAGCAAGAGCAAGCAATCAGCGACATCATTAAGCAACTTTCACAGCAGTAAGGGCCAAATATGAAACCAATCAAACTCACGATGCAAGCCTTTGGTCCGTTTGCGAAAACAGAAACTATTGATTTTGAAAAGCTTGGAAGTAATGCTTTATTTTTAATTAATGGACCTACTGGCTCAGGTAAAACCTCGATCTTAGACGCGATTTGCTTTGCGCTATATGGCGAAACCACTAGCAATGAACGTCAAGGGATCCAAATGCGCTGTGATTTAGCATCGCCACAGCTACTAACGGAAGTAACTCTAGATTTCTCTTTGCATGGCAAACTTTACCGAATGACTCGCGCGCCGGAGCAAGAAGCTCCGAAAGCCCGTGGTGAGGGCTTGACCGTTCGCAAACACACGGCGTCATTGTATGAATTGGGTGAGACAGAAAAACTCATCACCAGCAAAACGACCCAAGTTAAAACTGAGATCACTAATATTATCGGTTTGAACGAA
>NZ_JAWOTW010000584.1:0-584 GCF_033339075.1 Vibrio sp. 970 | reverse complement strand
CTTACCGTTTGAGTGGTAAGTTCTTACCTTGGTTTTCTGTATTGGCCCTCGTATGCCTAGCGGTAGGTACCGTTTGGGGACTGGCGTTTGCGCCTTCTGATTACCAACAAGGTGACAGTTTCCGAATTATTTATATTCATGTTCCATCTGCTATTTGGTCTATGGGCGTGTACATGTCGATGGCGATTGCTGCCTTTATCGGTTTGGTTTGGCAAGTTCGCTTATCAGATATGGCAGCTCTTGCGATGGCTCCGATCGGCGCAGTATTCACCTTTATTGCTCTTCTGACCGGTGCCGTTTGGGGCAAACCGATGTGGGGCACTTGGTGGGTATGGGATGCTCGTCTTACTTCTGAACTTATTCTTCTGTTCCTTTACCTTGGTGTGATAGCACTTTACCACGCGTTTGATGACCAAAAAACGGCTGCAAAAGCAGCGGGTATTTTGGCGATTGTTGGCGTAGTGAACCTGCCAATCATCCACTTCTCTGTTGAGTGGTGGAACACGCTTCACCAAGGCGCAACAATTACGAAATTCGAACAACCTTCAATTTCATCCGACATGCTTTGGCCACTGTTGCTGAAC
>NZ_JAWOTW010000583.1:0-584 GCF_033339075.1 Vibrio sp. 970 | reverse complement strand
TTCTTGTGGGGTAAAAGCGAACGTGATTCGCTTGTTGCCGCCGTTAACCATTGAGCCTGAAGTGCTTAGTGAAGGCTTAGATAAGTTGGAAAAAGTGATTCTTGAAGTGGCGTAATTCACTCGCTTTTAAATAGCAATAACAAGTAAAGGAAACGGTTGGCACCAATCGTTTCCTTTTTGTTTTTGGAAAATCGCCTTTCGCTTGTCTAAATGTCCTGTTTAAGTTGTAAGCGGATTCGATAAAAAAGTGTGTATCGACTCGAAAAACGTTTGCGATTCCAAGAATATCGGGTGAATTGGCAACTCGAAAAAATTACATTTGAATCAATGGTCTATGCAGTACCAATAGTAACTTACCACTCACCATTAAGGACTCAAATGAAACGTTCACTACTTGGATTAACCATGATTGCCTCTTTCAGCTGTTTGGCTGAGGGCGCTTTGGATCTCACCACGCTTTCAAACAATAATACCGACAACCTTGTATGGGTTGGACATTTGAGCCCAGACACCGATAGTGCCGTTTCCGTTATCCTAGCGTCACACATCTATGGCGGAGAAGCAGCGCTAACAGGCGAAGCGAA
>NZ_JAWOTW010000582.1:0-584 GCF_033339075.1 Vibrio sp. 970 | reverse complement strand
TGATGGCATCGACTTATGGATTGGTTCTGTTTGCGATGACGATGACAGACAACGTGAGCTTAGTTGTCGCGCTGCGCCAGATCAGTATCGTATTTGGTTTATTGATGGGCATTTGGTTGCTTGCGGAAAAATGGTATCTCACCCGAGGTATCGGTGTAGCTTTCATCCTTGCAGGCATTGTGTTGTCTTTAGAAGGTGCTTGAAGCACATAAACTAAAGGCACCGGAATTAAGGTGCCTTAGAAAAGAGGGATGAGTTAGAAACGCATTTGTGCGCCAAACATCACGCCACCAGAATCAAAATCGCTGTTTTTGGCGTAATTGTATTCTAAGTTCAAACCAAAGTGTTTATAGCCCCAAGCGACACCTGCTGCGGCTTCTCCGCCAAGGCTAGACTCGTCATATTCTTTATTCTGGCCATTGTTTTTAAGCGTGTAACTTAACGTGTAGTAAGTGATACCGCCTTTACCGTAAAGCTCAAAACCAGCACCCAAAGGGTAGCTTACGTAACCGCTGATTCGCGGACCGCCATAACTCACGTCGGTGATTTCTGATATTGGGCTAATGAGTACAGAACCAATGCCG
>NZ_JAWOTW010000581.1:0-585 GCF_033339075.1 Vibrio sp. 970 | reverse complement strand
AACAAACTCACCCTCACGTACACCCATTAATGTCGCTTTTTCGCCGTTGTTGTATGTGATGTTCATCTGAACCGTATTTTCATCGATTTGGTGCATTTGACCTTGCTCGATAACGCGGTTGTTTGTAGGTGGGCCAATCGGCGCTGTTGTAAGCGACTTATCTAGCTGGTGGTTTACATCAATGTAAGTGTCCATCTTAGTATCGAAGATGTGTGGTTTGCCGTTTAGCGGGTTTTTACCAGTCCAGAACTCTAGAGAGTTAAATACGATGTAGTCAGCTGCGATTGCCACACCGTAAACTGGTGCCATAAGCATGTTTAGACCACCACGAGCGTAACGGTTATCTACCGCTTTCAAGTTGAAACCCATAACATAGCCAGTTACCGCGTTGCTGCCAACACAACCTGAAAGTGAAACTGCCACAGCAGTCAATGCGCCAATTTTAGCAATTGCCTTTTTCATCAAAACCTCTAGTTAGAAAGTATTAGGTCGAAAATTCGGCGCGGATATTAGCTTATAAAAACTAGGGATAAAAGACAGAATTTTCCGAAGAAAGCATCTTTATTATTTTTAATACGTGGACAT
>NZ_JAWOTW010000580.1:0-585 GCF_033339075.1 Vibrio sp. 970 | reverse complement strand
TCAACGTCACTGGATTGCCTTGCGAGGTGAGCCCTGCAACCACATCTACAGAGGTATCTAACTGGTAACTCACGACACGGTCAGAACCTTGCGTTGTCGTGAACTGACCATCAATCGAAAGTGAATCATTTTGGTCCGAACCGATGTTCACTAAGTCGTCTTCATCAACACTGATGGCTTCAACATTTGTGATAGTCGGTTGGTCATCGGTAATCGTGACAGGAATAACGGCGGAAGTCGTGTCTCCATCAAAATCGGTCACTGTGATCGGGAAGTTGAACGTTAAGCTGTCACTGTTTGCTGCGTGGTCAATCGCGCCTTCAAGGGTAAAGTTGTAGCTGCCGTCGGGATTGACGGTTAATGTGAAAACCGGATTTGTCCCTGCTGTTGCCGTATAGGTGAAGCTGCCATTAGAATTAGCCGTTTCTGTCATTGTGACAGCTACGCCTTGTGAGGTTAATCCATCAACAAGTGTCGCATTCGAGTCAAGCTGGTAACTCACAACTCTGTCTGCACCTTCAGTGGTCGTAAACTGGCCATCAATTGAAACTGGGTCGTTTTGGTCTGAACCGATACCAGCCAGAT
>NZ_JAWOTW010000579.1:0-585 GCF_033339075.1 Vibrio sp. 970 | reverse complement strand
TTCAGAGGTTTTGTAGCCAAGCTCGTTTAAGATCCAGCGAATGCCGTCTTGCAGTTCTTTCTCGTAGCGAGTCGAACAAGAATCATGAATGGTAAACACCACGTCACTGTTTTTTGCTTTGCCGCGTAGTTCTTCCGGTAAACCAATTTCAGGAAGTAGCTTCCACAAAGATACTGGTTTTTGTGTGCCGCCAGATTTTTTGATCATGCCGTAGCAACTTTGGCACGCCACGATGACTTCTTGTGCATCTAGTTTGTCGAAGTCTGCTTGAAGCTGGCCGTAGCGTTCTTTGAACTTCTCTGTTTGACCGATAGCCGCGGTCGGTTTGCCACAGCATTTCTGTACTGCGCCCATTTCTGGGAATACTTCTTTTAGGTAGCTCGCAATGGCCGCTACGCCTTCTGGTGAATAGGATGGCAAACTGCATCCTGGCATAAATACTCTATTACTCATTTTGTCGATACCGCTCGTTTTGCCATAGTGAAGATTTTTGAGAAGCCCAGTTTCTGGTGCATATTGATCGCTTTATGACCCGGCATTGGTGATTCACCATTGTTTGCCTTAACAAAGTCAGCACGTGCGCCT
>NZ_JAWOTW010000578.1:0-585 GCF_033339075.1 Vibrio sp. 970 | reverse complement strand
AGATTGATACAAGCTAAAGCCTAACTGGGTTATTTGTATAACTGACCTCATCAGTTTTCCGACACTTCACTTACAGGTTCTGGCAGGGATGAAAACAGCGCGTCGAATTCTAATTCTCTTACTGGTGGTATTGATTGCCCTTCCGGCGACCATTATTGCGCTGTTAACCACCTCATACGCCAATTCTACATGGCAATGGGTTTCACCCTACCTTGGCTTACCGATCCAAGCGGAGCGCGTTCATTACGACTTCCCTTACCACCTTTCGCTGCAAAACGTTCGCTCCCAAGACGCTCAACTGCCTTATATTGAACAAGTCGACGTGTGGTTGAACCCTGACATACGACGAGATGGGAAATGGATTATCGATAGCTTGCTGATTGATGGGGTGAGTCTAAAAAAAGGCATACCGACACAGCCTAACTTAGAGTCGATCCAGTTCCACCAGATTGCGCTGAAAAATATTGATTACGCGGGTCCGCGCTTTTCCGTAACTGGATTGAGTATCCAAATCCAAGATCCTACTTGGCTAAACGCTCAACAATTATGGCCTTACGGCGCTATTCAGGCCTCTGCAGAACAAAT
>NZ_JAWOTW010000577.1:0-585 GCF_033339075.1 Vibrio sp. 970 | reverse complement strand
ATCGCGACCATATAGATGGTTTCCCACGTAGCACCTAAAAGTAGTTTGCTGTTTAAACTTAGCCATTCAAAAATCGTATTAAAGGACATAACCAAGTACCTCTACTTTTACGTTGTGCTCGCGCAGATATTCAATTGCTGCACTGTCGTCTTGTTCATTACCAAACAGCTCTGCGACCATCATGCCGAACTTCACACCGCCGGCGTAATCAAGATCGGAACTCAGAATGCTGACGTCGATGTTGTACTTACGCGAAATCTGCGACATCAACGGTGCATCTACGGTTGCGCCAGTAAATTCCATACGGACAAGAGGGTAGCTGCCTTCAACGCGATTTGGTTGCAAACGCGCTTGGTAATCTTCTGGAATGGAAAGATCCAATGTGGAACGAATGAACTCGTGAGCCAGTTCCGTTTTAGGGTGCGCAAAAATATCGCCAACCGTGCCTTTCTCAACCAATTCACCACCACCGATGATCGCCACTTCGTGACAGATGCTTTTTACCACTTCCATTTCGTGGGTGATCAGTAGAATCGTGATGTTGAGTTTGCGGTTGATCTCTTTTAATAGCTCAAGGATGGATTG
>NZ_JAWOTW010000576.1:0-585 GCF_033339075.1 Vibrio sp. 970 | reverse complement strand
CTTACAATTTGGTTAAGTTCATCGACAAAGCTAAGCTGCCAACTCAGTGGGGCACATTCATGATGCACGGCTTCATCGAGACGGCTACAGGGAAGGAGCATCTCGCGCTGGTGTATGGCGACCCGACGTCTCAGCCTGCGCCATTGATTCGGCTCCATTCTGAATGTCTCACTGGGGACGCACTATTTAGCACCCGCTGCGATTGCGGTTTTCAGTTAAATCGTGCGTTGCAAAACATCGTCGAAGAGGGCAGCGGCGTGCTGCTCTATTTGCGTCAGGAGGGACGTGGCATCGGTTTAATCAACAAAATTCGCGCCTATCACTTGCAGGATGATGGTGCGGATACCGTCGAGGCGAATGAGCGTTTGGGGTTTGCTGCTGATATGCGAGACTATGCGTTTTGCAAAGGGATGTTAGAGCATTTAGGGATTGACGAAGTGCGTCTGATGACCAACAACCCCCGTAAGCTTGCGGCTTTGAAAAACGCGCACATCAATGTCGTTGAGCGTGTGCCACTGCAAGAAGGTCGCAATCCAAGCAACCAACACTATCTAAAAACCAAAGCAAACAAATTAGGGCACATGT
>NZ_JAWOTW010000575.1:0-586 GCF_033339075.1 Vibrio sp. 970 | reverse complement strand
GCTGTTAGCCAAAGCAGGATGGATGATAAGCGATGAACTGCAACGCCAACCAACATCGAAGGTTTCGCAGGCATTACGTCATAGAATGGAATAACGCACTTTGCATGACGGGCTCAACTAACCCGCCCATTAGACTTCATAATTCGCTTTGATGCCGATATCAAAGTGCAGTGGCATGCGCCATTTTGCTATAGATAAGTAGGCCATGATCAAACCCGCAAGAAACGCAGAGATTGCAACTATGGTCGATTGTTCGAACCACAACGCAAATGTCGTCACAACCAACAGCGTAGGTAGCAATTTCAAGCCAAGGACTTTGAAACAGAACGACTCTTTCAACGCAATCCCAGAAAAGGTGACAAAGATAAAGCCTAATGCGAGCCACACTCGATTTAACTCTGGGTCGCAGACCATCAAGATCGCTCCTATCCAACCAGACCAACTGATGATAGTGCGAACTGACCTACTGTAAACGTGCATATTACTCGCAGACATTGCACCAGCAATGGTGAATACCGCAAATACTGCTCTATACCTGCCATCCATCCCATCGAGCCATTGACTTTCCAACGCAGCCAACCCCAAA
>NZ_JAWOTW010000574.1:0-586 GCF_033339075.1 Vibrio sp. 970 | reverse complement strand
AATACAAGGAGCTCAACATACGTGGTTTTGTGGCGCTTATTGGTACAACGGATTCCATGAAGATGGCGTGCGCAGTGCTTTGGATGTTGTGAAAGGAATTGCCGCTAAACATAACGAGAAAAACGACACTCTTTATGAACAAGGTGCTGCGTAATATGAGTATCCCTTCTCACAGTCAGTTATTTATAGGCAATGTAAGACATCGTCGTTTTACGCCCGTTAAGCACGAGCTGAATTACTCAATGTTTATGCCAGCGATTGATTTGGATGAAATTGGTGTACTTGAGAAAAAAGTTTGGGGCTTTGGGACTCGCTGGTGGCATTGGGCTCGATTCAAACGCGATGATTACCTCGGTGAAGGGAGTTTGAAGAAAGCGGTGCAAGATAAAGTCGCAGAACTTACGGGCGTACGTTGTAGCGGCAAGGTGCTGGCTGTCTGTCATTTGCGTTATCTCGGGCTCTATTTTAGTCCAGTGAATTTTTACTACCTGTATGACCAAAAAGGTGGATGGCAATATCTTCTCGCTGAAGTCAGCAATACACCTTGGAATGAGCGCCATTATTACGCGATAGCGGCTGACCCAAA
>NZ_JAWOTW010000573.1:0-586 GCF_033339075.1 Vibrio sp. 970 | reverse complement strand
GAATCAGATCGAAGGTTTTCCTGAACCAGCTAAAACCGTGATTGCTCAGCATCATGAGTTAAGAGATGGCTCCGGTTATCCTGAGGGTCTTAAAGGGGATGAAATTGATGAATTGGCTCAAATTGTCATAGTGGCGAATGCATTTGATAACTTGTGCCATACTCCGATCGCATCCGAACAGAAAATCCCATACACCGCCCTTTCTCATTTATATCAAAACTGTAAACACCTATAGAAAGAAGAGATCCTTAATATCCTGATCAAGTTCATGGGCGTCTTCCCTCCTGGCACGGTTGTTCAGCTATCTAATAATATGGTGGGATTGGTCATCTCAGTGAACGCTTCAAACCTGCTATTTCCAAATGTTCTGGTTTACGACCCATCAGTGCCAAGAACTCAAGCTCCCATCATTGAGCTTGCATCGAAAGATTTGAGGATCGTAAATGCGATTCATCCATCTAAATTGCCAGATAAGATAAAAGAGTACCTAAACCCACGCTCGCGAATATCCTATTTCTTTGACAGTGACGAGTAGTTATCCACAGTTTTTTGTGAGTATTCTGTAGAAATGCTGGGTGTTAATTGA
>NZ_JAWOTW010000572.1:0-586 GCF_033339075.1 Vibrio sp. 970 | reverse complement strand
AGCGCGACGTCGAATTTGTTACCGATTTACAAGCGCATACGCCAGTTGAAATTAATCGCCATCACTTGCTACAAATTTTGGTTAACCTGCAAATGAACGCCATTCATGCGATGAACGGCAAAGGAAAACTGATCGTAATGAGTGAAGATTGGATTGAAGAAGGTGAAATAAAGGGCGCAGCGATTCATGTTATCGACGATGGTTGTGGTATCAAACCAGAAAACTTAAATCGAATTTTCTCACCGTTTTACACGACGAAACGTGATGGTACCGGATTAGGCTTGTCGGTTTCGCAAAGTATTCTCAGTCAAACGGGTGGCGAGCTGAAAGCCGAATCGGAGTGGGGTAAAGGAAGTACATTCAGCATCTATTTACCGAAGAAAGCCGAGCTACTGCTGGAAGTGACGAACATCGCGTAACGTAAACCAACGCCAGTTCCATCAAAAAAGGTCAGTGAAAACTGGCCTTTTTCTTATCTACTCATCTTATCCTTCGTTGCCACTTCAAGTACGACAAATGACATGGATTTTTCGCCTTTTCGTACAGAAAAACACAGGTAACGAAACATATTTCCCATTAATTAATA
>NZ_JAWOTW010000571.1:0-586 GCF_033339075.1 Vibrio sp. 970 | reverse complement strand
CAAAACTGAACCTCATCACCGAGGCACCACGGCCTATCGAAACTCATGCTTCCATCGGCGTGAAGTTCTGTGACGGTACAAACTTCCTTGCGCCCCAACGTCTCTCGATACAACGGGAAACTGAGTAAGTGGTTAATCGTCACGTCGTGCCCGTCGGCAAGATAATGCTTATAAACATCAAGGGCTTTACGCTCTCCTAAGCAATACAAGCGCGTGCCTTTCGCATGCGTCACTTTGTGAGGCATGCCGATTGGGTTCCACTCGGAATACGCGTCTGTCCAAGTTTTCAAAGTATCACTGTGCAAAGCCACTGCCACTACGGCGTTGTCGTATGTCTGGTTTTGATAGAGCACCCAACAGCCGTCTTCTATGGTTTGCGCTAATCCACCAGACACTCGCACGTTTTCGGTCGCAAAAGTTTGATACAAAGGATAATCACGACGTTCGATTTGCACGGCAAAACTGATGATGACTTGAGAGTTGCTTTGTAACTGCAGCGAACGTTTGAGCTCGCCACCGTCTATATCGGGAGAGAAAGAATACGCTTGGACGGCAGACGTTAGCGTGGTTTGGTCAAACTCAATCA
>NZ_JAWOTW010000570.1:0-586 GCF_033339075.1 Vibrio sp. 970 | reverse complement strand
CACCGACAGGGTTAAATAAGTCGCAAGGACGCGTCATTGTGATTGACGAGCAAGGTGTGGTTGAGGCTTTGCAAGGTTGGCGTATTGATTTACCTATTTTTGACAGTCGCGGCAATGGCGCAATCTACTCATTGGCACTACCTTATTATCCGAAACGTGGGGCACCACGCTTTAGTGATGTGGCTTTGAATGGAACAAAACTGCCTTCTAGTACGTTGGCTGACGTTAATGCCATGGCTCAGAATGATTTGAATGAACGCTTAACGACAATAGTGATTCGCCAAGCCATTCGCGTTTGGGCGAAAGACCGAATCAGAAAAGAAGCAGCGAAAAAAGGCGATGACGTCGGCAATATTCTTTTCAACGTTTGGAATACGTTAACAGAACAACCAGATACTCGAAGCTGGCAAACGCTGCCAGCGCAAGTGAAGACGGCCTCACAAATTGTGAAGCCGGGTACACAGCAGCTAAATTTAGGCGATCAAGTCTATCAATTTGACGTACCAGCGCAGCAAACCACACTGGTGTGGGTTTCTCGTCAGGGAGCGCATTCGACGGTATGGCATAAACAATTAGGGAGATTGTA
>NZ_JAWOTW010000569.1:0-587 GCF_033339075.1 Vibrio sp. 970 | reverse complement strand
GCAATATCCTTTAGTGCTCCTTCGCTCAGTTCTACTTTTCGACGCGCGCGACAGTTCATCGGTAACTCGTTTCTCAAATCAAAAAAGCCCGAATGCATTTCAGCCGAAATCGCGCGCGCTTTCGCTTTGTCCGCTACATGGCTCGGCCACGCCTTTCCCTGTAGGTACTGCTCGTTCACATATTCCAAAATCGCTAAGGAATCCCAAACCGTGACTTCGCCATCAACCAATGTTGGCACTTTGGCCGTTGGTGTTACGCTCGCCAGCTTGTCGTAGAAGTCTTCAGTAAACAGCGTTAGCTTAGTCACATCCACTTTTAAACCGTATTGAGAAAAAATGAGCCACGCTCGCAATGACCAACTTGAGTAGTTTTGATTCCCGATAAAGAGTTGCATTGTTGCCTCCATGCCAAATGGTGTTGTTATTAATTAAAGCGTGAAATCACAATATCTGATTGTTTTATTTCAAACTAACGGATAGTTTTGATGGAACACTTCAACAAAAACGATGGATAGAAAAGAATATGGATATTGACGCGCTGCGCAGCTTTCTTGCGTTTGTTGAAACAGGCAGCTTCACTCGTGCTG
>NZ_JAWOTW010000568.1:0-587 GCF_033339075.1 Vibrio sp. 970 | reverse complement strand
GTAAATGTTGGTTTGATCTTCTTCTGGTACGTATAGGTACTGAAGCTGTGGTTCTAGCGTTTGTGTGTAGCCTTTGATCCAACTGGTGTCACGCTCTAAGTAAATCTGAGCATGGGTACGAAACTCAGGAATAACACGAGAAACTTGTTCATCAAGCCGGTTTTTCAAGTCCACGTCGGTCAAGCCAGTAAGGTCTTGAGAGTAGTAAGTGGAAAGTACGCGCGCTTCCGTTGTCCAAGTGGCCCAAGAGTTTGACAGCGGCATGGTTAGTCCCGGCTCTATGTGAACGCGAGTCGCGTTTGGTCGAGCGGTATCACTAGTGTCAAAACGGCTGACTTGGCTTTTTACGTCGAAGTTAAGGTGATCACCCCACAACGGCGTGTAGTAGTTCAAATCTAATTGAGGAAGTAAACGATATGGACGGTTTTCTTCTTTCAAGAGGATTTGGAAATCTCGAACGGTTAAAGACGCATCCCAGAAATCTGAACGGTACTGCACATGTCCTTCTTGGACTAACTGGCCGTCTTCACGGTTACCGATGTCAGAGTCCAAATCTAGGAAGTAATCAATGTCACTGACTTGTGAGT
>NZ_JAWOTW010000567.1:0-587 GCF_033339075.1 Vibrio sp. 970 | reverse complement strand
TACCATTTGGGCTGTAACGAAAGGCATTGGTGAGGAAATTCTGCACCACACGGCGCAACAATTTAGGGTCCGATTTCACCATGAGAGAAGATGGGATCATAGTGAACTCGATCCCCTGTTGTTTGGCCAATGCGCTGAATTCCGCATTGAGGTTCGCCAGAACATCGTTGACCGCGAAGCCATGCACATTGACTTCCAACTTACCCGATTCCAAACGCGAAATATCCAGCAAATCTCCGATCAAATCTTCCGCCGCGCCTAACGCACTTTCGATGTGTGCCGACAACTTGCGGGTTTCGCTGTCTTTGGCTACTTCAGAAAGTGAAGACGCAAACAAACGGGCGGCATTGAGCGGCTGCATCAAGTCGTGACTCACGGCCGCTAAAAAACGCGATTTCGATTTCGATTCCAAATCCGAACGCTGCGTCGCTGCCACCAACTGCTTGTTGAGTTGCTCCAACTCTCTAGTGCGCGCACGCACTCGTTCTTCTAACGTTTCATTGGCGTCTTTCAGCGCTTGCTCGGCATCGCGGAATACGGTGATGTCCGTAAAGCTCATTACAAAACCACCGCCGGGCATCGGGTTA
>NZ_JAWOTW010000566.1:0-588 GCF_033339075.1 Vibrio sp. 970 | reverse complement strand
TGCTTCGACCACGTCTTTAGTTGATTATGCCCAACACATGCTGGCGCTAATGGATCATTTGGAAATCGACGAATTTTCCATTGTTGGCTTATCTGTTGGCGGCATGTGGGGCGCGGAACTGACCGCTCAAGCCCCGCAACGAGTGAAGTCATTGGTGTTGATGGATACCTTTATTGGTTGGGAACCAGAAGTGACGCATAAAAAATACTTTGCGATGCTAGATACCATCAGCCAAGTTCAAGGTGTTCCTGGGCCTATTATCGAAGCCGTTGCACCACTGTTCTTTGCGAATAACGCGGATCAAGTTCACCCAGAATTGGTCGCTTCATTTAAACAAAGCCTTGAATTGCTAACAGGTGAGCGAGCTGTAGAAGTTGCTCGTATCGGTCGCATGGTGTTTGGGCGACGTGATGTGATTGAAGATGCAGAAAAATTCGCACTGCCAACATTGATCGCAGTTGGTCGAGAAGATAAGCCGCGTCCGGTATTTGAATCTTACCTAATGAATGACTGCATTACGGGCAGTGAGGTGGTGGAGATTCCTGAAGCGGGTCATATCAGTTCGCTTGAACAGCCCGAGTTTGTGAA
>NZ_JAWOTW010000565.1:0-589 GCF_033339075.1 Vibrio sp. 970 | reverse complement strand
CAAAGGTCCTTTACAAAGAGAATATTACTTGATAAATATAGTATTCATTGAATTTGTCTATATATATCAAGAGGGTTGTCGATATGTCTCAAGTTTTGGTTTATTCTAAACGTAATCGTGAAATGAGTTATCTATCTACAAGAGAAGAACGTAAAAATAAGATTAATAATTTTAAAGTGGCTTACAATGAAATTTCAGATGAAGAAGCATTACGCAGAGCAAATTCTATTAATTTAGATGACAATAACAATGTTCAAAAAGTTCTTTTTAAAAGAAAAGATATTAAAGAAAGTAAAGAATGTCGAGTTCCTGGTTTATATGGTTGTAACCGTTATAAGTCAAGGAAAAATGAGACATTCAACGTGTTCTAACGTTGTTCTTTTTTTGCACAACTCTAAAGCCAGTGGACTTGTATCAGGCAAGTGATAAAAGCCTTGGAAATTCCGTAATTAAAGATGTTGGCAAGAGAATTTGCCAAGACTGGCAAGCAATGTGCCACTACTGGCATTGAAAGTGCCAGTAGTGGCAGAAGAATTTCTGCAATAATTTAGACTTATTTGGGTTTAACCTTCATTTTTGTAAAAGCTAA
>NZ_JAWOTW010000564.1:0-591 GCF_033339075.1 Vibrio sp. 970 | reverse complement strand
TTGTTTCGTGCGAGTGTGCTGACCTAGCGGATTCATGGACGTTTCATACGCAAGACGATGGCGGACATGATTTTGCGTTTTTTTGGCACGATATAGGGAGCGATATTTCCTCACAGGCGCATACTGTTTTTCAGCATGCACTGGAAAAAGTTCGAAAACTGATAGACCAAGGGGTGGTGTAAGTGAGGTTGCAAGTTGGAGGTTTAACAAAGAAGCACTTGTTAAAGCACTTGAGTCAAAAAGGTGTTCAATTGAATGCCTTCGCCCAACAACTATTCGATGATGACAAAGTCGAGTGCGCAGATGAGATTCAATCGTTCTTTTTAACGATAAAAACACCGTTTGCCTTCGGACTTTATTTTGGCGCGACCCTTGGAGAAATGATTGAAGCGGCGTCGACACAAAATCTATCACCTTGCCCTTTAGTTGTTGCGCCATACCTCCGTTTACAAGAAATTGACTTGGCGAAGGGAGAGTACGTTGCTGTGGTGTCGGCACCGCGTGCGAATGAGAAGGCTTATCAGAGTGGTGTGTATCTACGGGACATCGACGGCGGTGTCTGGCTAATTGGCTTGGGAGGGTCGGACTATT
>NZ_JAWOTW010000563.1:0-591 GCF_033339075.1 Vibrio sp. 970 | reverse complement strand
TTACAAGCTTATCGAGCGGGCGGAAGCTTCAAACGCTTGGAATAGTGCATTGGAATATGCCAATGAACATTTTCAAGGTGTTGAACTGACGTTTGCGAAACAAGAAATATTTAATGCACAGCAACAAGCAGCCAAAGCGCTCACACAGCCTTTAGCTTCTTAGCACAACGCATTCATTTTACTAACCCTGGCGGGATTATTCTCCCGTCAGGGGGAAGGTCTCGTCTTTTTTTTGGAGATCTTCCATGACTAAATCAGCCTCACTTTTTCGCTTGGTATTGGTTGTTGCCCTTGTCTTAGGTTCGATTCAAGCCGGTAAAGCGGCAATTGATTCGGTTCAAGCAAGTGTTGTTCAGCACCAAACAGCGTTAGCACAAGCTGCAAAGTAACCACTTAACCCTGAAGGGGAGTTCTCTCCTTCGGGGGAGTCTCCCCCTCAAAGGAGACAATATGAAGGTTATCGACCTATCACAACGTACTCCTGCATGGCACCAGTGGCGCATTGCAGGGGTTACGGCATCTGAAGCCCCAATTATTATGGGGCGTTCACCCTACAAAACACCTTGGCGATTATGGGCAGAAAAAACTGGA
>NZ_JAWOTW010000562.1:0-591 GCF_033339075.1 Vibrio sp. 970 | reverse complement strand
CTTCGATGGCACCAGCTTGTTTCAATGCTTGTAAGATGGCCATCAAATCAGAAGGTGCTGCGCCCACTTCATTCACCGCACGTACGAGGTCATCCAGCGTTAAACCCGGCTCGAATTTGAACATCTTGCCTTTTTCTTCCGTCACTTCGATATCTGAATCGGGCACCACGACCGTTTGGCCGCCAGAGAAGCTGTTTGGTTGGCTAACGTTTAGATTTTCTTTGATGGCGACAGTCATGCCACCATGCGTCACTGCCGCAGGCTTAAGACGCACGTGTTTGCCAACGACAATCGTGCCAGTACGGGAGTTAACAATGATCTTCGCCGCGCCATCAGCTGGGTCAAACTCTAGGTTTTCAATCGCGGACAAAAACGCCACACGCTGGCTGACATCACGAGGGGCACGCACGCGTACCGACGTCGCATCGACTGCGCTAGCCATTTGTGGGCCAAGGAAGTTGTTTACCGCATCCGCCATGCGTTGTGCGGTCGTGAAATCAGATTCAAGCAAGTTGAAAGTAATGTAATCACCACGACCGAATGGGTTTGGAATTTCGCGCTCTACCGTCGCACCACTAGAGATAAGACCAA
>NZ_JAWOTW010000561.1:0-591 GCF_033339075.1 Vibrio sp. 970 | reverse complement strand
GGTAATACACAGGTTCAAAGTTTTTCGCGCCGAGTTGGTTACCCACTAAAACCGCAGCCGCGTTCGATAGGCCAATCATCATAGCGAGAGCAATCGACTCAACGGGCGTCATCACCGACAACGCTGCCAAACCTTGCACGCCTGCTTGTCCCATGATCGCGTGGTAAGCAAACAGCCCTCCAGCCCAAGCGAGAAAGTTGAACGTCGTGGGTAAAGATAAGCTAAGAAAACGAGTGATTTTGTCCAACACTAAGCTGGCACGAATATCGCCCCAACCAAAGGCGATAATGTGTTTTTTCAACCACAAATAACCAAATAAGCAACCAACTTCAATGGCTCCACTGATCACCGTTGCAATTGCTGCACCGGTAATACCAAGGGCAGGAAAGCCTAGGTGACCGAAAATCAACACCCAGTTTAAAAACACGTTAGAGAGAATACCGATGCCGCTAAAGAAAGTACTCAACCCTGGTTGATGCATAGCACGTAATCCCACCGCCATACTGGCAACACACGCCACTGCGAACATACTGGCTGATGAAATTACCAAGTAGCTTGACCCAAGCTCAATCACCTCTTGGGAATCCGTGG
>NZ_JAWOTW010000560.1:0-591 GCF_033339075.1 Vibrio sp. 970 | reverse complement strand
GAGATAAAAATAGGTTTCAGTCAATCGCTGAGCAAGGCGATAGTTTTCTCGCGTTCCATCCATAATCGCAGCAAGAGCCGCTTCATCAGAAACATCGCGTAGCATAAGAGCGACTAACACCCAACCCCATTCTTCACTGCGATCTTGTTGGTAACGCTGCTGAAGGTTTGCTTTTGCTTGCTCAGGGTTTTGATCCGCTTCAATGATGTATAACCACAATGCGCGAAATGGATCGCTTGGCATCTCTTGATAATGCTTGGTCATATCTTCCAAGGCCAAATCAATACGACCGCCGTAGTATAGCGCTATCGCCCGATTGCGCTCTGCGTAAGAGTTATCTGGTGCAAGTTCGAGTGTTGAATCAAATGCTTCGTATGCCGCATCAAACTCTCCAACCTGAGTAAAGTAAACGCCGAGAAGATTAAATATATCTGGCTGAGCTGGGTTCAACTGCAATGATTGGTTGAAATCCAAACGAGCAAGGTCACGCAAGCCAACACTGTCGTAGTAATTACCACGTTCATAGTGCATTTTGGCACGCACTTCATCGCTGAGATCAGGGCGCTGCAGTAGTTGTGATAAACGCGCAAT
>NZ_JAWOTW010000559.1:0-592 GCF_033339075.1 Vibrio sp. 970 | reverse complement strand
TATCTCAAATGTATCTTTCGATCAAGAAAAGATTTACACTTTTGTCGATAGCGTAAGTTGGTTGTTTCGTCACTGACATTGAGCTATTAAGTCGCACTCTGGGAGAGAACATGCAGTTAACGAGCTTTACTGATTACGCGCTGAGAACCTTGATTTACTTAGCATCATTGCCAAAAGATGAGCTGACCAATATCACCGAAGTGACGGATTTGTTTGGTGTGTCTCGTAATCATATGGTCAAAGTAATCAACCGTTTAGGGCAGCTAGGCTACGTGCATACCGTGCGCGGTAAAAACGGTGGTATTCGCTTGATGAAGCCAGCGTCTGAGATCACCGTTGGTGGTGTCGTGCGAGATTTGGAGCCGTTAGATTTGGTCAATTGTGGGGTGGAGTTTTGCCACATTACTCCTGCATGCCGCCTCAAAGATAAGCTTGCCAAAGCAAAAAGTGCCTTCCTCGCCGAGTTGGATGAGTGCACCATTGAATCCTTACTGAGCGATAACTCTGAGCTTTTGATCCTGCTTGCTCGCCCTTCGTTTATTTGCAGTTCCAGAGTCGATCTCGATCATTCTTTTTTCAAAGCAATTCTGTA
>NZ_JAWOTW010000558.1:0-592 GCF_033339075.1 Vibrio sp. 970 | reverse complement strand
TAAATCTGTACGTGTTCACTACCACGGTGAACTAACAGACGGCACAGTATTCGACAGCTCTGTATCTCGCGGCCAACCAGCTGAGTTCCCAGTAACTGGCGTAATTAAAGGTTGGGTTGAAGCTCTACAACTAATGCCTGTAGGTTCTAAGTGGAAACTATACATCCCACAAGACCTTGCGTACGGTGAACGTGGCGCAGGCGCTGCAATCCCTCCATTCGCAGCACTAGTATTCGAAGTTGAGCTACTAGACATTCTATAATTGAGACTTTTCTCAATGACCTACATAAAGCGGCGCATTAGCGCCGCTTTTTTTATAAAATAATAGAAGTTATCAGTCAGATGACCTAAAAAAAATAAATACAACAAATAAGTTAAAACGCTCAACCGTCGGAGGTACTATGCGTAAAACTCTCCTAACTTTAGCTCTCCTATCAGTGAATATTGGCAGCGCACATGCGTTTTTGGATACTGTCGTAGATAAGAGCAGCAAAAATGGTCTTATGGATATGGTAAGCCAAGGCCTAAATGCAGAATCTTCACCTCTTACTGAGCTACTAACGAGTCAGCTACCAGTTTCGACAGAACAAGC
>NZ_JAWOTW010000557.1:0-594 GCF_033339075.1 Vibrio sp. 970 | reverse complement strand
TATTTTAGCTTTTAAAGTTTCCGTTAACGAAGATGCCCCTTGACCTTGTGATATGATTTGTGTTGTTGCACAATGGTGATCAATACCAAACTCATCGAAAAAAGAGGGCTCCATACTATGAGACAACGGAGCATGCCCTACATCATGTAAAAGAGCTGCTGCTACTAAGTGATTAGTTACTTCCGTCGAATAGTTTCGTACTTCACTAATATAAAGAGCTAGTTTTGCCACATCTAAAGAGTGAATATACCTAGTGCTTTTGTTTTTTCTGTCCGTATAATCGATAGCTCCTAAAAAGGAGACACTTTTCAAACGTTGAAACTCTTTTGTATCAATTATGCTTTTGAAAAAAGAGTCGTTGAATAGTTTATAGTCCATAGCACGGTCTAAGCTGCTATCTTTAAACAACTGTCGTTCATGTATTTGACGTTTACACTGTGGCATAACTACTTCATTATCTCCAAAAACTGAGCTAGTGATTCTACATTCACCATGGTTCATAGTCTAGCATTCACGCAAAAGTACGATAGAGCAATACCCAATTCCTTAGATTTTAGTCAAGTTTCTATTAGGAAGCTTACAAAAAACTAGACA
>NZ_JAWOTW010000556.1:0-594 GCF_033339075.1 Vibrio sp. 970 | reverse complement strand
GTAGTTAAGGCACTACTCGGTCATTACCGTCGTTACCCACTGCAAATTATTCTCGTCTGGTTAGGCTTAACGCTTGGTGTTTCGCTTCTCGTTGGTGTTACTTCTATCAACCAACATGCGAAGCAGAGTTACGAAACAGGTGAGAAGCTTTTCTCAAACCCACTTCCTTACCGAATTCGTACCAAACATTCTGCAAATAAAATTCCTCAAGGTTTTTACATTCAGCTGCGCCGCGCTGGTTTCAACCAATGTGCGCCTTTCGACGTCCTTCATCTGGATGCCAAAACGGACATGAACTTGATGCTCGTTGGCATCGATCCTGTCGCAATGATCCCTCTTCAGCACGGCAAGTCACTTAATGAGATGCCTGTTCTCTCCTTGATGAAGCCGCCGTATCCGATCTTGATCAGTCAAGATTTGGCGTCTTACATGAACTGGCAAGACGGCGACTTTATTGAGTTGAATGACGGCAGCCGTCTTGGCCCTGTTCAAGTGGATCAAAACAAGCTCTTATCAGGTACACGTTTAGTTACCGACATTTCTTTATTAAGAATGTTGAAGCGAAGCTCGGGTCTTTCAGCGATTTCATGTGGC
>NZ_JAWOTW010000555.1:0-594 GCF_033339075.1 Vibrio sp. 970 | reverse complement strand
TCAACGCTGCCGATGCAAACAGATACCCAAGAGCTGACCATGAGAACGTCATTGTAGGCTCATCCGCAAATGCGTACTTAACCCAAAGCGAAACCGCAGTTGCGATAAAAAACAACGTGATCGCATTGTGCTTCGATTGTTGTCGCTGTGTGAGATTACAATAAACCGCCCAAATCACCGCGCCAGTGAACGCCATGAAGTACACCAGCGGATTGCTGCTTACGTTCGAGATGATTTGTGTCGGGGATAAACCGTTATCGCCGCTCACCGTCCAAGCAACACCAATAAACGCGAGGATTACTGCTGGATACAACAGCCAACTTGGCTTTTTGTTGCTACCCAACACTGCAAACAATACAGTTAGCGCGGGCCATAAATAGTTGACGATAGATACCTCAATCGCTTGAGCTCGCGAATTCGAATACCCAAGAGCAAGCGCAAGAAAGATCTCATAGCAAACAAACATTGCGCCGCCAACTATCAGATACTTCGGAGAAAAGTAAGACAACTTTGGGATGCCCACCACAATCAATAAAAAGATTGAACTTAGCGAATACAACATCGCCGCCCCACCTACTGGCCCTAAACTTTCGG
>NZ_JAWOTW010000554.1:0-594 GCF_033339075.1 Vibrio sp. 970 | reverse complement strand
CAGTGTGCTTGAGAACGGTTTCCGCATACTGATTTTCTTGCTCTAGGTGCTGCAAAATTTCTGGATCTTTACGCTCGTCGTCACGCATCCAGTAGTAGTTATCAACGCGAGTATCACCATGATTGGTCATCGCGTGAGGGATTTTTTTTGCAACCGGGTCTTGAGTTTGCTGAGCACCGATCTGTGATTGGGAATATTGAGTCATGGTTGGAGTTCCTTGATTGCTGCATCCGGCGATAAGCGCGACCGATACGGCCAACGTAGTTAAAGTGAAACGCATCTGTTAATCCTTATATTTTATACCTAAGTTGCCTCATCCTGAGGGTATGGACTTTGGTTTCATTGAGAGTTTTCAGGCTGGTCACGCTTTTGTTTTAGAGAGCAGAAATGTGGTTCGAGAAGTGGATACTCTCCCCATTTGTGAACGGCTCATTGTTGTGACCTGTTGGCTTGAAAACGCATTGTGTAAGCAACTGTTATTTTTAACAAATATCACTTCTAAAGTTAAATCATTCTCATCAATAAATAGAGGGCGTGTGATATGAAAGAAGGGACACACTATTTTGTGTGTCCCTTTTCAATGCGTTGGTCAGA
>NZ_JAWOTW010000553.1:0-594 GCF_033339075.1 Vibrio sp. 970 | reverse complement strand
GTAATACTTAGCGCTACTCGCAACCATCAGCACGATCAAAAAAGGCTTCCCTCGGGAAGCCTTTTTTACAACAACGAAAGCTAAAAATTATAGCTCAGCGTTGTGGTATACCTGCTGAACGTCGTCGCAGTCATCTAGAAGGTCTAGGAACTTCTGGAATTTCTCTGCGTCTTCACCCGCTACTGGCGTTTGAGTTTGAGGAACGAAAGTGATTTCTTCCACATCAATTGTCAGATCAGGGAATGCTGCGTTTAGCGCTGTTTTCGTTTTGAAGAACTCAGTGTGAGGAGCAAATACTGTGATCACACCATCTTCTAGTTCAACGTCAGTTACGTCTACGTCTTCCATCATTAGCGTTTCAAGAATCACTTCATCGTCTTCGCCTTTGAATTGGAATACCGCTTGGTGATCGAACATGTGAGACACAGAACCTTCCACACCAATCTTCGCGCCAACTTTTACAAAGCATTGGCGAACATCTTGGAAAGTACGGTTGCCGTTGTCTGTTAGACAGTCGACGATCACGCTTGTGCCACCAGGACCAAAGCCTTCGTAACGTGCAGGTACGTAGTCTTCACCACCGCCGCCGTTTGC
>NZ_JAWOTW010000552.1:0-594 GCF_033339075.1 Vibrio sp. 970 | reverse complement strand
GAACCTTGAATGTTCTCGACTTTGAGTTGAGGTAAGGCTTTCTCTGCGCCCCAAATCGCCAACTTCAATCCCGGATGGGTAAACAGTACCGTTGCGACAAAAATAGTGATTAACAACAGCAGACCAATCAAACTTAGTGATAACCACTTGGTCCACTTAAACATCTTTTTGATCATAGCTCAGGCCCCAAAGAGAAGTGGATGCGGAATTCGTTGTTTGGCTTTTCATCCAGCCCCCACGCAAAGTCGAAGCTTACCGGTCCCACAGGTGAAGCCCATCGAATACCAACCCCGGCACCAGATTTCCATTCAGGTGTGTCATTAAACGCATCACCAATATCGTAGAACGTTGCGGCCCACCAGTTGCCGTAAACGCGATATTGATACTCTAAGGTGCTGCTTAAGATGTATTTCGCACCCGTTAATGCGCCACTTTCATCGACAGGTGAGATGGATTCATAACCATAACCTCGGATGTTGTTGTCACCACCAGCAAAGAAACGCAACGATGGCGAAAGCTTTTCAAATTCCTCCGTGATGTTAGCCCCCCCTTCGAGACGGAACAAACCACGATGGTTTTCGCCGATGCCACGAA
>NZ_JAWOTW010000551.1:0-595 GCF_033339075.1 Vibrio sp. 970 | reverse complement strand
GTTTCTGACCGCATTGCCGTGTTCGACAACGACGGTACACTTTGGTCAGAAAAGCCGATTTATTTCCAAATTGCATTCGCGTTGGATCAAATCAAAGCCCTTGCGAAAACGCATCCAGAATGGAAAACGCAGGAACCTTTTAAATCCGTCATTGAAAACGACTTAGAGAAAGTCTTTGCTGGCGGTAAAGAATCGCTACTCCAAATCATGAAAGTCACCCACAGCGGCATGACTGTAGAAGAATACCAACAATCCGTCGAGCAATGGCTTGCAGCGGCGAAAGACAAGCGCTTTGGTAAAGCCTATAACGACCTCACCTTTAAGCCGATGCGCGAAATGCTTACTTACCTGCAAGAGAACAACTTCAAAACCTACATTGTTTCGGGTGGTGGCGCGGACTTTATGCGCGTGTGGGCTCCAGAGGCGTACAACATTCCTGAAGAACAAATCATCGGCAGTGCGTTGAAATACGAATACAGCTTTAATGATGGTCAACCTAAAGTGATGAAGTTGGGCGAACTGTTAACGCTCGATGATAAAGAAGTGAAAGTCGAAAACATCCAGTACATTATTGGTAAGAAACCAGTGCTCGCCG
>NZ_JAWOTW010000550.1:0-595 GCF_033339075.1 Vibrio sp. 970 | reverse complement strand
ATGATCGGCGAGTTGCAGACTCAGGCTATTCAGCTGTTCATACAAATAGTCAGCAACAGGAGACAACGCTCCCGTCGCATTCAATAAAGTCACACGATAACTCATTTATCTTCCTTGATAACTCAGATGATGTGGGGCGAGTTTACAGTGTAAAGAGTGAGCAGCAACGGATTAGGGAAAAGTTACATGCCTTTAAACAAACTTTGAGAAGCGCGGCTCACTGGCAGCTTAGTTTCACCAACATAAACAAACATTCTTCCTGCAAAGTCTTTGTTTACTTTACTGATTTTAGACACTTGCACCACGCTTGAGCGATGCACTTGCCAAAACTGCTCTGGGTTTAGCTGCCCAATCAACTCTTTGAGCGATGTGCGGATCAAATATTCTTGCACTTCCCCCTGCCCTTGCTGCGCATACACCGAAACGTATTTTTCTTCCGCTTTGAAATACAGCACATCAGACGTCGCGATGAGATGAATATCGTCACCTTGCGTGGCTTTAATCCACTGTAAGTATTGCGGTGTTTGAGGCGCAGACAACTGTTGCAGTTGTTCCAACAAACTATTCATCTGAACATGGCTGTTGTCGCTTCCTC
>NZ_JAWOTW010000549.1:0-595 GCF_033339075.1 Vibrio sp. 970 | reverse complement strand
CGTAACTTCGTGAAAGCCTGTACGCATTGGCGTTGGACGGTATTTGCTGTGTTCTGTGGTTTGTTGCTGATCAGTGCTGCATTGGTTAAATCCAACTATGTGCGTGTTATCCCTAACCCGAAAGTACCGACCGATTACCCTGCGATTACTATCGAGATGAATGACACGGTTTCTAGTGAGCAAACCATTGAAGCGTTGAAAACCATCGAGCGTGTCATGCAAGAGGTGGAGTCTCAAACTATTGCTGATCATGGGCAAGGTATGATTCGCGATGTGCTTTCTTACAATCGAAGCCGCACCGAAGGACGAGTGTTAGTACCGCTTGTCGATGAGGAGATTCGTCCGTTCAATACCTTTGAACTTGCTCGACGCTGGCGTGAGGCGATGCCTGTTATTCCGGGGATGAAGAGTATCAAGATCCGCGAACAAAGTGCAGGTGGTGGCGATCGTGATGAGTTTGGCTACTTACTGTTTGGTTCCAACATCAATGAACTTAATCAAGCAGGACGTTACTTGATTGAACGTTTACAGCAAGAAGAAGGGTTGTACGATATCTCGTCATCCATTGATTCAGGCAGCAAAGAAGTGCTTCTTT
>NZ_JAWOTW010000548.1:0-596 GCF_033339075.1 Vibrio sp. 970 | reverse complement strand
AATTGTTGTGCGTCAGAGACTGAGTAACCGTAGTCGTAGTTTTGGTAAGTATCATGTGTATGACGACGTAGGAAACCTTCTGTGTAACCACGATGAGCTAGGCTTTCTAGTGTACCCATTAGGCTTTCATCGAATGGTTTACCTGCAACTGCGTCGTCGATCGCTTTACGGTAAACTTGCGCTGTACGTGCGCAGTAGTAGAACGACTTAGTGCGGCCTTCGATTTTTAGTGAGTGAACACCCATCTTAGTTAGACGCTCTACGTGCTGAACCGCTCGTAGGTCTTTTGAGTTCATGATGTAAGTGCCGTGTTCATCTTCGTAGGCAGCCATTTTTTCTTCTGGACGATGCGCTTCAGAAAGCAGAACCACTTCATCCGTTGGTTTACCACGACCGATAGTGGCTTCAGGGCGCTCGTCTTGAACTTCAACAGGCTGTGCTTCAGTTGGGTCAAACTTCTCAACGATGTCGCCAGCGTCGTTTTCTTTGCCTTCTTCAACTTTGTATTCCCAACGACATGCGTTAGTACATGTACCTTGGTTAGGGTCACGCTTGTTAATGTAACCAGAAAGCAGGCAACGACCAGAGTAAGCCAT
>NZ_JAWOTW010000547.1:0-596 GCF_033339075.1 Vibrio sp. 970 | reverse complement strand
CAATACTTCAAAGGATTTGGACCCAAGTGGGGGGCGCCTGAAGTTAGAATATAGCTCTTCACCAACCGCGATTTAAAGCCTCAGTCGAAAGACTGGGGCTTTTTTGCATTTTAGCCACTCTATTTTCCGTCATATTAGCTGATAGTGGCTAGCCAGAAGATTTCTATCAGCAGAACATATCGAGCTTTGCGTACGAATTGTAAGGTTGGTGCAGCTTTTGGTGCTTTAGACCACCCATGATCCCAGAGCTTTTCGCGCAGATAAAATAAACCCCAGCTCAATGTCTGGGGTTGTGGTTTTCTTAATTCGCTGTTGTTATTGGGCGAGTGTTTTCAGGATTTCTTTTAGCTCGACGGTTTCTCGGATTTCAAAGTTCGGCGTTATCTCTGTTGGATTACTTGCGCCAGTCGCATTCACCCACACACTCAATATACCCCTGTTGTTTGCGCCTGCGATGTCTGCCGCTAGAGAGTCACCGATGTGTAAGGCTTCTTCTGGTTTGATGTCGACAAGATTCAAGGCTTTTTGGAATATGCTGGCCGCTGGTTTTTCTTCTGGCTCATCGCCACCCACAATAATATGGTCCACCCATTCAT
>NZ_JAWOTW010000546.1:0-596 GCF_033339075.1 Vibrio sp. 970 | reverse complement strand
GACATCTATCTTTAGTACCCTTTCTCGAAATCCACTTGATTGTTTAATGAGAAACCATCGCGCCAAAGTCGGTAATTGTCGGCAAAAATGTCGACCACCTGTTCAGGAAAGCTCAATGCGGCAATGTGTGGCGTGATGGTCACTTGCGGTAACTTCCAAAACGGATGCGCTGGTGGCAATGGTTCTTGCTCAAACACGTCCAAGAAAGCGTGTTCTACCCAGCGATTCTTGATGGCGAGCAACAAGCTGGCTTCATCCAACACATCTCCTCTACCTACATTGAATAATAAAGCTTGGTTGAGATGTTGAAGTGTTTCACGGTTGAGCAAGGCACGAGTATTAGGTGTGCTCGGCAACGTATTAACGACAATATCTGCCTTTCTTAAAGCATTTGCTAGTTCATTGATGTGGAAGGTTTGTGCAAATTCATCATTGGCTGTTGGAATTCCTGTGCGATTAATACCAATCGTGTTAATCCCCATCGTCTGGGCCGTTTGTGCTAGGCATTTCCCAATGCTACCCGTACCGAGAATCACCATGGTTTTGCTTTGCAGTGATGTGTAGAGATGCGGTTGCCACTGCTTGTTTTGTTGTTG
>NZ_JAWOTW010000545.1:0-597 GCF_033339075.1 Vibrio sp. 970 | reverse complement strand
CGGTATGGTTCTAAATGCAGGCCAAATCGCAGAGATGCGCACGGGGGAAGGTAAAAGTCTAACGGCAACTCTTCCTGCTTACCTAAATGCACTTCCTGGTAAAGGCGTACACGTTGTTACGGTCAACGACTACCTCGCTAAACGTGATGCGGAGACAAACCGTCCGCTATTTGAATTCCTAGGTATGACGGTGGGTGTTAACGTGCCGAACATGCCTCCTCAAGAGAAAAAAGAAGCGTACCAAGCTGATATTCTATACGGAACAAACAACGAGTTTGGTTTCGATTACTTGCGCGACAACATGGCTTTCCGCAATGAAGACCGTGTTCAGCGCGAACGTTTCTTTGCTGTGGTCGATGAGGTGGACTCAATCCTTATCGATGAAGCTCGTACTCCTTTGATCATCTCTGGTCCGGCAGAAGACAGTTCAGAACTTTACACTCGAATCAACCTGCTTATCCCACACCTACAGAAGCAAGATAAAGAAGATTCTGAAGAGTACCGTGGCGATGGTCACTACACTGTTGATGAAAAATCAAAACAAGTTCACTTGACTGAAACGGGTCAAGAATACGTAGAAGAGCTATTGGTTAAAAA
>NZ_JAWOTW010000544.1:0-597 GCF_033339075.1 Vibrio sp. 970 | reverse complement strand
CGGCGCTTTGAACAAGGCGAGCAGTTCGTCAACTTTGTTACGACCACTACCGTTTCGGCTAATGGTGCGTTTCACTTTCACCACACTTAAATCCGCACCGTGGTAAAGGCGGCGCGTTAGTGTTGTGTCGTGATTTGAAATCAACACCGGAATCCCACGCTCAGTAGCCGTTCTTTCTGCCATGTCGGCTAATGCCGCTTGGTCGTCCAACGTGAAACCATTACCTGCGTATGAAGTGAAGTTTGCCGTGTTTGAAAGTGGCGCATAAGGTGGATCGCAATACACAACGCTGCCCTTGCGCGCACGACGAAATGTTTCAGGATAACCTTCGCACACAAACGTAGCTTTTTTGGCTTTCTCAGCAAAAAACTCCAATTCCGCCTCTGGGAAATAAGGTTTTTTGTAAGAGCCAAACGGCACGTTGAAGCCACCTTTTTTGTTGTAGCGGCATAAACCATTAAAACCAAAGCGGTTCATGTAAAGGAATGCAAGTGAGCGATACATTACGTCATCAGTTTGATTAAACTCAGCACGAATGCTTAAGTACGCTTCTTTACGATTGTTTTTTGCGACAAACCAGCGCTTCGGTTCTGCGAT
>NZ_JAWOTW010000543.1:0-597 GCF_033339075.1 Vibrio sp. 970 | reverse complement strand
GATCGTAAGGGCTTCGTGAACGGCACGAGTGTAGGTGTTGGTTGTCTCCGAATGATTTCAGAACCTTGTTTTTCAACTAGAAATCGGACTTTCTGACCTTCCTTGAAACCGGATAAATCCACTTCATCACCCACAGAGAAGTTCATTTCACCGGCATCCCAGTTCCATTCTGAAACCGGAAGGTGATTGAGCGTGATCATGCCAAAATCCGCCATTAGCATGCTGATGTCTCCCGTTACCCAAACGTCAGTTGCGAGAACGGTGTCATCGGCTTTGTAATCAACGATTTCGTATTGACCCGATGCGGCTTTTTGAATTTCGAACTCAATAGCTTGGCCCTTTTGCAGCGAGCCCATATCGACGCCGTCAGCGAGGGTAAAGTTCATAACCATCCCCGGCCAATCCCACTCTGGTACGGGCTGGTGGTTGATGGTCAACATACGATGGTCTTTCATCACATCAGTGATCTCGCCCTTCGTCCAAGCCGTTTGTGCAGTGGCTTCGGTCGGTGATGAAATGCGCGATAGATCAGCCGTTTGGCTCGATTCTGAATCCAACATAAAGTGAGCTGAGGTTACGATGCGATCGCCTTGAGTC
>NZ_JAWOTW010000542.1:0-598 GCF_033339075.1 Vibrio sp. 970 | reverse complement strand
GCTTCGAACTTTCCGTTAGCATTCTCAGCCGCGGGTGGCGATACCGCATCTGCACTAGCGGCTGGCTGTCCGGTTATTGTTAAAGGTCATACCGCGCATCCGGGAACGAGCCAAATCGTCGCCGAATGTATTGAAAACGCACTGAACAAAGAAGACCTGCCTTCAGCTATTTTTACTTTGCTTCAAGGTAACAAACGTGAACTTGGCCAAGCGTTAGTGACACATCCAAAGATTAAAGCCGTTGGGTTCACAGGCTCAGTTAGTGGAGGGCGTGCCTTATTCAACCTTGCTCAACAGAGACCGGAGCCGATCCCTTTTTATGGAGAACTCGGCGCCATTAACCCAACCTTTATTCTCCCAGAAGCGATGAAAAACAACGCCTCACTTGCAGAGCAGTTTGTCGCATCAATGACCATGGGCTGCGGCCAGTTTTGTACAAAACCGGGAGTAGTGTTCGCGTTGAATACTCCAGAAACACAAGCCTTTATCGAAACCGCTCAGGCTTTGATTCGTCAACAGTCCCCTTCTACGCTTCTCACTCAAGGTATCCGAGAAACCTATGAGAACGAAGTCGTCAAGCGGGCCGCTGATCAGGGTA
>NZ_JAWOTW010000541.1:0-598 GCF_033339075.1 Vibrio sp. 970 | reverse complement strand
GCAATACGTTGTGCAAAGTGCAGAAACATTGGTCCCTGATGTCAAGCCTGTTGCTCAAGCTGAATCCGTCAACCGCGTTAACACTGGCGGCGAGGGGTTGGGTGGCGAGCTGCGCGATCAAGAGTACGCGATCATTCTAGAAACCTTGGTGGAATGTAATGGCCGACGCAAAGAAATGGCAGAGAAATTGGGCATAAGCCCACGTACTCTGCGCTACAAACTTGCCAAAATGCGTGACGCGGGTATAGATATTCCGAGTTAGGTTTCACACGCGTAGCCATAAGACAAAAGTGTGAGTAAACTATACTGCTGGCGTCTTATGGCACATAAATTGCTGTGTCAATATTTAGTTTAAATAGATAGTCAAACTTTTGGCTCAGAGGTGATAATGAAAGTTGATGGTATTCAGGCCGAAATGCGCGCCATGATGGTTGAAGCGACCAACACCACTCCGACAGGAACGGGCGCGAAAGTGGGTGCAGATTTCAATGATCTCCTAACCAAAGCCATCAATAACGTAAACTCACTTCAAAAATCATCTGGCGATCTACAAACGCGTTTTGATCGTGGTGATGCCGATGTTTCCTTATCTGACGTC
>NZ_JAWOTW010000540.1:0-598 GCF_033339075.1 Vibrio sp. 970 | reverse complement strand
CGACGAAAGCCATTAGCCATCAATAGTTGATAGTTTTGTTCAGTATGTAATTCAGCGTCCAATGCCACCGCAACACGCTCTTGTCGCTCCAGTAAATAGCTACAAGGATGGTTGTTGGTTAACCCAATTCGAATGTGTTGTAGATCTGTGCTCATGATTCTGAATCCTGCAAAACTTGGGGCGTAAAGGTGTCAGAAGCCGTTTGCTTTTCTCTTAAAGATAGTAGCTTTTGTATGGACTCGTCTCGGTCAAGTTCAAATGCGCCGAGGGATGCCAAGTGCGGGTTCATCACCTGACAATCTATTAATTGACCATGCTTTGACGCCAAATGCGTGCACAAATACCACAACGCGATTTTTGATGCGTTGTCTTTCAAACTGAACATGGACTCGCCACAAAAAAGTTGACCCACGCTAATGCCGTATAAACCGCCAACAAGCGTGTTGTCATGCCATACTTCTACTGAGTGGCAATGCCCTAGGTTGGATAGCTGAATATAAGCGGCTTGCATCTCTTCATTCAGCCATGTTTCATCTGCTGGCCGTGTCGACGAGCAAAGTTGAATGACGTGCTCAGTCGCTTGATTTATAGTGACTTT
>NZ_JAWOTW010000539.1:0-598 GCF_033339075.1 Vibrio sp. 970 | reverse complement strand
CCCATTCTTACCAGTAGCTTTTCAACTTCCCCACCAACTTGAAAAGACAACTGCGCTCGATACGTTGCATCAATACGCGCAAGAAAAGCGTCAGAGTCGTCAACCGTAAGATCTTTAACAGCAAGTAATTTAACGGGTTTGATTAAAGGCTCTGCCGGTTCTGATATGGCTTTATTACACCCTGTCAGCAACGTAGAGAGACTTAACGTCACCACAGCGCCAATCAAAGTGTGCTTTATAGTTTGTTTTCGCACTGGCTTCTCCATAGACTTAAAATTTACTACACAGTCGTGCAGTATAGGCAGAATTGAATATTGATCAACATATTTTCCACATGGATAGCAAATTAATTAGTCAAAGCGTTCGGTTTCTGGTAAAAGTAGGCACGTTGATTAATATTCGGGAAAAATCGAACTATGAATGTAAGAAAGCAAGGCCGACGTAGCGCTGAAGCCGCAGAACAAACTAAGTGTCTGATCCTTAAGGTCGCTGCAGATATGTTTTGTGAGCTGGGTTACGAGCGAGTCTCGCTAAGAAACATCAGCGAAAAGGCGGGTGTATCACATAGTTTGATTCGTCATCACTTCGGCAGCAAAGA
>NZ_JAWOTW010000538.1:0-599 GCF_033339075.1 Vibrio sp. 970 | reverse complement strand
GAATGCTGCCAATCGCATTTGCGTTGGCTGGTGATGCAAAAGGTGGGCGCTCGATGCGGCAGATTGTGATGGTGCAAGCTGGATTGACATTAGGCATGATAACCAGCCCTGCTATCGGCGCACTGATCACACAGCTCTTATCATGGCGAGCAGCTTTTATCATTTTAGGGATGGCGGCACTTGCTGTTGGGGCCTTAGTTTGGGGATGCATGAGAGAGCCTCACGATCAGAACGAGCGGTTAATGACATTACCTCCCGTTATAGAGGCATTTCGCCTTCCTGGAGCGTTGGGTGCGATTGCTGCTATGTGTTTTGGCTTAGGTGGTGGTATTGGTGTGTTCAATCTCATTGGGCTCAATATGCGAGATGTCGCGGGAGTGTCGATAAGTTGGATTGGCATGATGTACGCAGCTTTAGGAATCGTGAGTGTTCTTGGAAATCTACTCACGACTCGAGCTTCTCATCGCCTTGGAAGTGGCCGAGCTGTAATGCGTATTGCGCTTATGGTGTGCATGCCATGTAGCATCTGGGCATTTGCGTGTGGTGCGAGCCAATTCGTGGCCTATCTTCCCATATTGGCAATTTGGTCGTTGGCAGGC
>NZ_JAWOTW010000537.1:0-599 GCF_033339075.1 Vibrio sp. 970 | reverse complement strand
AACGCCAATGTCGTCAACCGCTTTGCGGGTGTCTTCAGCACTCATTGCTAGGTTGATGCCAAACGAGTCCAGTAAGTCAGAAGAGCCGGATTTACTTGATACGCTGCGGTTGCCGTGTTTCGCGACCTTTAGGCCACATGCTGCTGCAACAAAGGCGGCCGTCGTCGAGATATTGATAGTATTGTGACCATCGCCCCCTGTCCCTACGATGTCTGCAAAGTCGTAATCAGGACGAGGGAACGGGTTCGCATTCGCCAGTAGGGCTTTTGCTGCACCGGCAATTTCATCAGGCGTTTCGCCTTTGATCTTTAATGCTGTTAATGCCGATGCCATTAAAATTGGATTAAGCTCGCCGCGAATAATAATGTCGAATAGCTGTTGGCTTTCTTCTTGAGTCAGTGATTGCTGTTCGTACAGTTTGTTGATGATTGCTTCCATAGTTTCTCTCCCCATTTCCTTATGCGTTATTTTTCTCAAGCGCCCATTCAATCGCGTTGCCCAACAAGGTTGCGCCGTAAGTCGTCATTATTGACTCTGGGTGGAACTGAAATCCGCAAACTTTATCTTGTTCGTGCACAACAGACATGACCAAATTGTCG
>NZ_JAWOTW010000536.1:0-600 GCF_033339075.1 Vibrio sp. 970 | reverse complement strand
AGGCGGTATGGGACCAACGCTATTTGGTACCGGCGCATTCGATATCTTCGACCTACTGACAGACAAAATCTTCCTAGCGGTTGGGGGTATGTTGGTATGTATCTTTGCTGGCTGGCGCTTAAACCGTGCAGAGCTTGAAAAAGAAATCACGAATGATGGCGAAGTATCATTCCCACTATTTGGCTTATGGTACAACCTCGTTAAATACGTCATTCCGGTAGCGATTGCTATTGTTGCCTTCATGGGCATTAAGTCTGGCTTCGATAGCGGCAAAGGCGAAATCATGGTTTTAGGTATCGCGATTATTGGTTTTGCAGGATTACTTTCGAAGAAACTGTAAACGGCTTAAAAAGATAAAGAAAAGCGGGGGCTTAGTAAGGCTCCCGCTTTTTTGTGTCTGTAGGATAAGACTGACATTTTTAGATTAATTGTGTCTTTTTATAAAACTTTAATTGCAATGTGATGTTTGTCACATAAAATGCGCAACCACTGCAAAGGGGTGTCTATCGTCCCGAAATAATTCATGTGCAGATTGATACAGCAATGTCTGCACAGAACATAATTTATAAGGAACCTTGTCAGTGAAAATGTCAGTTCGTA
>NZ_JAWOTW010000535.1:0-600 GCF_033339075.1 Vibrio sp. 970 | reverse complement strand
AAAGCCACAAAGAACCTGCGATAGAGCATTGGCTGAGGTTTCTATTTTGGGGTATTGCGTTTAAACTTCAGAGCATCAAATATGAAGAGTAAATAACATGACCCAAGATTACGACCACGAAGAGTATTTAGAAGGCGACGAGATTGAAATCGAAGCGATCGGCATTGATGTTGATGCGCATCCTATCGAACTGTATAAGCTTTTTAAAATCGCAAACTTGGTCAGTGGTGGTGGCGAAGCAAAACATATCATCGAAGAAGGTTATGTTGCGGTGAATGGCGAGCTAGAAACACGTAAACGACGCAAAATGTACGATGGTGACTTTTTTGAGTTTAACCAAGAATACTATGTGGTGGTTTGTGACGCGCCAGTGACAGAACCAGAAACGGCAGAACAAAAAGCGGAAAAGAAAGCGAAGAAAGAAACGCAATCTACTCGTAAAGAGAAGTCTCGCCAAAGCAAGCCGCCTAAAGCGAAAGGCACAGGACCTAAATCAACGGGTCGTAAAGCGGCACATAAAGAGCGCAAAGCACAAAAAGAAGCGCTGTCTCAATCTGCTAAGAAAGGCAAGAAAGAAGACAAACCACAAGCAACGCGTGA
>NZ_JAWOTW010000534.1:0-601 GCF_033339075.1 Vibrio sp. 970 | reverse complement strand
GTTCGACGATTTCGATACCCTGTATAAGCTCTTCGGCATGCTCCTGCATCAGTTTGTCATCGGCCGTGATGTACGGTTCACATTCTGCAGCATTTACAATCAGGATTTCTGTACGAGCAATGCCCGATTGGATCTTTTTCGCGGTAGGGAAGCCAGCACCACCCATCCCTGAAATGCCAGCAAGGCGAATAATGTCGATGAGTGCATCGGCGGATTCTTGAGTGTAGTCAGCGATAGGTGACTTTTCACACCAAGTATCTTGGCCGTCAGGAGTGATGACGGCGCACAATTCGCTCAAACCAGAAGGGTGAGCCACCGTTCGAGGCTCGATGGCAGTAATAGTGCCAGAAGTTGGCGCATGTACGGGTACTGTAAACCCAGTTTCTGATTGGGTTAAAGCTTGCCCTTTTAAAACGTGCTCACCAACAGAGACCAACAAGTTACCCGCTTTACCAATGTGCTGTTTCAGCGGAAGAATGATTTCAGCGGGAATGGATGCTCGCACTAAGTCGGCTTTATTGGATTGTTTTTTGTTTTCTGCCGGATGCACACCGCCTGGGAAGTCCCAAAGCGAGCCTGTACGAATTTGTTCAATCAAAGA
>NZ_JAWOTW010000533.1:0-601 GCF_033339075.1 Vibrio sp. 970 | reverse complement strand
TTTAATCCCACCATTATTGTCGGTGCTCACGAATAATCTCCTTAACAATACGTGACCAAATTTAAATACTTTGTAGGAGTTTGAGTGATGATTAGTTCACATCACCAAGCACAAGTTTAAGTATATGTATTTTCTTAAAGTAGTAGCTCTCATTAGCATCTTAAAAGGAAATACCTCCATCGATCATTTGATGTTTTTGTGTTTAAGGTAAATAACATTTATTGCCAAATAGCAGAAATTGGCATGTCTCGGTTAAAGTGATATTGCAACTGAGCTTGAAACAACTCTGCCGTCGCCAATGCATCCGTTAATGCGTGATGCGGTTGATAAGCAGGCAGACCATATCGTTCCCGAGCATGCCCTAACCTCACTGACCCTGGCTTCTTACCTTTTAACTTATTCCAAATGCCTGAACATTCTCGGCGTTGAAGTGCGTACTCGATATCCAATGTATCGACGACGGGAAACTGAATCCCTTCGCCAATGGTGTTTAAAAGCGCATTATAAAAAAACTGCCGCTCGATATTCTTGTAGTGCACCAGCACCACCTTGCCAGCGAGTGCATCCAAAATCTCACCTAGTATTTGCGTTAATTGGGGCG
>NZ_JAWOTW010000532.1:0-602 GCF_033339075.1 Vibrio sp. 970 | reverse complement strand
CCTTGCGGTTTGGATGGCATTTGTTTGGTGGTGGTTGGAAAAATATGCCCCAACGCAATGTAGCTTGGGTTAATTTGGACGATACGCAGCAGTTCATAATAACCATGGGTTGATAGACCTAAGCAAATGCCTGCGGTGCTCAACTGACTCAAATTAGAATCTTCGATATCCTCTTGACCAAGATGAACCCCGAACGCGCCATGCTTTATTGCTAGTTGCCAATAATCATTAATAAAAACTTGAGCGTCATACTGACGACCGAGTTCAATTGCGCGTGCAATCTGCTGTTCTAAGTCTGGCTGATAGGGGTCTTTGATACGTAGTTGAATGGTGTTGATACTCAATGGCAACAACCGCTCAATCCAACTGACGTCGTCCACGACCGGATAGAGACCCAAACTCTGTTTGCTCAGATGAGGAAAGTTGACCGACTGTCCGTATGATGACCAACCTACTTTGATGCCTAAACGACAATCTTCTAGGACTGGTATAGGAAAGTCAGCAAACTGAGATACCCAGTCCTGCTTAACCATTGTTTCACCATTCACGAGTGTTTCACGTGAAACATTCGTCATTGCGCGCGCTAAGGTCAAAGCGTCTTC
>NZ_JAWOTW010000531.1:0-602 GCF_033339075.1 Vibrio sp. 970 | reverse complement strand
GCCATTAGCTCGGGGCTTTTTGCTGTGGCGGTAAACCTACGCCAGTTCGCTGGTTGTGCAGTATTGCTGCACCTGCGCATCCAATTGTTTTTTGCATTGCTGGCTAAGTTGAAAATGCACTTGCATCAATAAGTCATGCGCATAAAAAAGCTCAAACGCATCGCCGCCGTTTTGCAGACAAATGGCTTCACATCGTTCAGCATGCACTTTGGCTTCTTTAGGTGCATCGGCTTTCAGCAAGCTCATCGCCAAACGATATTCTGCGCGCTCTTCCTGCATCCAACCGCCCGCTATTTTCCAATAATCCAGTGCTAGCCTTGCAGACTCTAACATCCTCGCTTTCTGCTCGTCAGTACGCTCTGAGAGCTCTTCATACTGACAAGCCAAGTTGTTTGCGGTGATTGCGATCGAACGCGCTAGCACCTCTTCTGCATCGTGTGGTGTCATTCCTAATGCGGCTTTCGCCAACCATTGACTCGCTGGTTCAAGCTGAGTAAGAGCAGAAAGTTCGTTCGCAATAAGAGAGAACACGCGACGCTGATCTTGCTCCTCTAGCAATGCCACATCCTCAGTGCCATCGACAAAAAAGCGTGCAACGGCGA
>NZ_JAWOTW010000530.1:0-603 GCF_033339075.1 Vibrio sp. 970 | reverse complement strand
TAAATCAGTTTTCACTACGTGTGGGCGTTCAATCTCTTGAGAGACTTGTACGGCAAGCTTGTCTTCAGAGCGACCCATTTTTACGCGGTAAGTCGGTAAATCTTCGATGAACATGGTTGCGTGCTCAGGCATTTCAATCGGAATAATGTCGCCTGGTTGCAGCTCCATCAAATCGCGCAACGATATGTCTTTTTCCAGCAAATTCACTCGGAAGTTCACCGGACAGTCCATGATCTCTTCGCGCAGCGCTGAACTCCAACGTACGTCAGTTTCCATCTTGTCCGACTGAACACCAGCATCGAGCAACTCGCGGATTGGCTCGACCATGGAATACGGCATTACGACATGGAAGTCACCGCCACCGCCATCCACTTCAATATGGAATGAGCTCACGACAATCACTTCGGTCGGGCTCACGATGTTTGCCATGCTTGGGTTTACTTCAGAATCGAGGTATTCGAACTCGACGCCCATGACTGGCGACCACGCTTCTTTGTAGTCTTCAAACACAATTTTCAGCAGTAGCTGGATAATGCGACGCTCAGTTGGCGTAAATTCACGGCCTTCGATTTTGGCGTGGAAGCGGCCATCGCCACCAAAGAA
>NZ_JAWOTW010000529.1:0-603 GCF_033339075.1 Vibrio sp. 970 | reverse complement strand
CAATTTTCTTCACGCCTTTACTGGTGATGGTTTCCAATGTTTTATCAGTGTAAGGCTGTAGCCACTCTTCTCGGCCAAAACGAGACTGATAAGACATACCAATCTGATCCGATGATAAACCAAGCGCCTCACCAAGCAAGCGAGTGGTCGCTTCACAATGCTGAGGATAAATGTCGCCATTGTCTGCATAACGTTTAGGAATACCGTGATATGAACACAGCAAGTAATCCCCTTTGCCATGCTCTTCCCAGTATTGTCGAACCGAGTGCGCAAGCGCTTCGATGTACATTGGATGATCGTGATAATCGCGAATAAAGCTGAATGCTGGCATCACTGGCAGTTGCTTAAACGCTTTTGTGATTCCATCAGACACGGCTGCGGTGGTTGTCCCAGAATATTGTGGGTACAACGGTAGCACAATAACCTCTTCCACACCTTGAGCGATAAGAGCTTCAAAACCAGATTGAAGGCTTGGGTTGCCATAAGTCATGCCGAGTTCCACAGGCATATCGAGATGCTGAGCAAGTTTCTTTGCCTGGCGTTTGGAATACACCATTAAAGGTGAGCCCTCTTCCATCCATACCGATTCATACAACTTAGCGA
>NZ_JAWOTW010000528.1:0-603 GCF_033339075.1 Vibrio sp. 970 | reverse complement strand
AGGAGCACCTATGACCGTTATGGAACATACAAAGGCTGCAACACTTGATCTAACCAAACACGGACTGCATAACGTAAAAGAGGTTATTCGCAACCCAAGCTACGAATTGCTGTTTGAGGAAGAAACGCGCGCTGACCTAACTGGTTACGAACGCGGTGTGGTTACTGAATTAGGTGCGGTTGCTGTTGATACAGGCATCTTTACTGGTCGCTCACCAAAAGATAAATACATCGTTAAAGATGCGACGACAGAAGAACACATGTGGTGGACTTCTGACACCGTAAAAAATGACAACAAACCAATCACTCAGGAAGTGTGGAACGACCTAAAAGAGTTGGTGACTAACCAGTTGTCTGGCAAACGCCTATTTGTCGTTGACGGTTACTGTGGTGCTAACCCAGATACTCGCTTGAGCATTCGTGTAATCACGGAAGTAGCATGGCAAGCACACTTCGTAAAAAACATGTTCATTCGTCCTACCGAAGAAGAACTTGCAACGTTTGAACCTGACTTCGTAGTAATGAACGGCGCGAAATGCACCAACCCGAAAAGGGAAGAGCAAGGTCTGGACTCTGAAAACTTCACGGTCTTCAACCTTACTGA
>NZ_JAWOTW010000527.1:0-604 GCF_033339075.1 Vibrio sp. 970 | reverse complement strand
AGGCACGTAAAAGAGTTCGGTTCAATTAGCGATTTGGACCTATGTAAAATCTTCGGAGAAACAATTTGGAGTGATGGAAGGGAATACCATTCAGCCGCGTTCTCATTTAAGGTTGATAGACAAACTGGTGACTGTAAGATCTCACAGTACAAACACCAATAAGGCTTAAAAGTTTATGAAGCGGAGTTAGGAAACTGGCTCCGCTTTTTTGATCATGACAATCGTGAAGTCGTGGTCGGAGTAACCCTCGATTAATTGTGCATCTGGGCATAGCCATCGGCAATAGCGCAACACCCCCACTTTGTTATGCGATTCTAGCATTCTCATGCTCGGCAGCTTTTCTTCATCGAGTAAGTTAAACACACAGCCTATTCGAGCCGCTCGATACATCTTCTCAATCATTTCAATCGTATGATTGGCATTGCTCGATTTGTAGTTTAATGAACCTGACGCAAACACATAATCACTTTGAGGAAGAACAAGCTTAGCAAAGTCGCCACAAATGAAATTAACAGGCGTTTTAAAGGCTCTCTTTCTGGCCTTTGTGATGAACTGCTTCTGCTGATCAATGCCGACATAGCGCGCTGGATATTGATTCTGGCTC
>NZ_JAWOTW010000526.1:0-604 GCF_033339075.1 Vibrio sp. 970 | reverse complement strand
TTTTTAAAGAAATTTGGTTTTAGATAATCTAGAGCGTAGTGACCTTTCACACAGGCTATTCGTGAAAGGTCAGCTCGCCCTAAAACTTGGAGTTAAAAATGACTAAGATCTTAATCGTCGGTGGTGTTGCAGGTGGTGCATCTGCGGCGGCGCGTGCTCGTCGTCTAAGCGAAGATGCCGAAATCATCATGTTTGAACGTGGCCCGTTTGTTTCATTTGCCAACTGTGGCTTGCCTTATCACATCGGCGGCGATATCCAAGAACGCAGTAAGTTACTACTACAAACGCCAGAAAGCTTTTTAGCACGCTTTAACGTTGATGTTCGCGTGATGAATGAAGTGGTATCTATTAACCGACAGGACAAAACCGTTACGATCAAAAACCTGTTGGATGAGTCTGAATACGTAGAATCATACGACTTCCTACTGCTTAGCCCAGGTGCTGGTCCTATTGTTCCACCAATCCCAGGCCTCGATAACCCGCTCACCCACTCGCTACGTAACATTCCAGATATGGATCGCATCATCGAAACGATCCAAATGAACAAGCCAGAGCATGCGACAGTTGTTGGCGGCGGTTTCATCGGTTTAGAAATGATGGAAGC
>NZ_JAWOTW010000525.1:0-604 GCF_033339075.1 Vibrio sp. 970 | reverse complement strand
TCCTTCGGGTCACGCTAGCCCTCTACGGCTTGGCCAATTTCTTCTTGTGCCGTGTCAACGTCTTTACCTTGACCGAGAGCTAAACCAAAGCGGCGGTTACGTGACTGGTTGTCAGTACACGTAAGAACCAAGTCACCTAAACCAGCCATACCCATGAAGGTTTCTGGTTTGGCACCAAGTGCAGCGCCAAGGCGGCTCATTTCAGCCAAGCCACGGGTAATCAACGCAGTACGTGCGTTTGCACCAAAACCGATGCCGTCTGACATACCTGCGCCAATTGCGATAACGTTTTTCACTGCACCGCCAAGTTGCATGCCGATGAAGTCGTTGTTCGCGTACACGCGGAAGGTTTTGCTACAGTGGATTTTCTCTTGCAGATCCGCCACGAATTCCGCATCTGGAGAGGCAACGGAAATCGCAGTTGGTAGACCCATCGCGAGCTCTTTCGCGAACGTTGGGCCAGATAGAACGGCCAGCGAGTAGTTCTCACCGATGATGTCGTATGCGACGTCTTTGAGTAGTCGGCCAGTTTCAGGTTCAAGACCTTTGGTTGCCCAACAGATACGCGAATCTTCGCGCAGGAACGGTTTGCAGCTGTTAAGCA
>NZ_JAWOTW010000524.1:0-605 GCF_033339075.1 Vibrio sp. 970 | reverse complement strand
GAGACTGAAAACCCTGCCAAGTTGGCAGGGTTTTTTATGCCTATCCACTCATGCAACCATAGATTGTGAAACAAGAGTACATAGAAAGATTGTGTCGAAAATCCAAACCTTCAGGTTTGCCTACCAACAGCAACGATGGACTCTCAAGGTTCACTTACGCCAACGACAGCGTGTAACTTAGGAGCAATGGCAACGTCAATACGCTAAAGAAGTTCCCAAACAACACCATGGATGCCACTGTCATCGGTTCGATATTCAGTCGCTCTGCAAATAGATAATTCATGACCGCTGGAGGTAGCATGGTGAACAGCACCATCATTTGTAGTTGCATGGTTGGTAAAGGAATAAACCAATAAATGATTGCAAACGCGATTGCGCCAGTCGTTAACGATTGAACGGTACACAAAACTCCAACTTTTAATCCATCCAGTCTTAGATGGCACATTTGTGAGCCAAGAGAAAGCAGCATTACCGGAACAGCGGCTTGCCCTAGTAGTGCTGTTGCTTCATACAACGGTGTCCACGCGCCAATACCTGATAAGTTCAAACATAATGCGAGCGATGCCGATAAGAAAATTGGCATCTTCATGATTTGTTTCAATGGA
>NZ_JAWOTW010000523.1:0-606 GCF_033339075.1 Vibrio sp. 970 | reverse complement strand
AAAGAAGCGATGGGCGAAGCAGAATCAAAACCAACGACAGAGAAAGGAGCGAAAGCGAATGAACAAACATCATAACGGGATTTGGATTGCGTATATCCTGAGTTGTTTTACCCCGTTTACGTTTTTGATCTCAGGCGTTATCGCAATTATCTATGCGGGTTACCGTTTGGATAAGGGGGAAGACAGCGACGTAGTGATTTCTCATTACTACGGTCTGATTCGTACCTTCTTCCTCTACCTGACGTTTTTTGTGGTGCTGATTGTCACCGTAGCGACCTCTAACGGTGTGCTCGTCGGGGTAAGTGACTATTGGGTGAAAAGTACGTTGATCGAAGACATCGCTTACTTCATCCCTTGGGTCGGAATGGTATTCGCTGCGTTAGCTATTCTTGTCTGGTTCATCCGTATGTTCCAAGGCATGCAGCAACTGCGTAACAATCAACCTCATACTCCCTCTACAGGTCCAAACCTATAATTGAACCTTAACAACATCAAAAGCCGCCTTATTTAGGGCGGCTTTTTTATTGCTTCGGTTATGCAATTGAGAGTTCGGTTATGCAATGGAGAGCCAGAAGCTTGTCGTGACACGCTGGACATGAGCATAAC
>NZ_JAWOTW010000522.1:0-606 GCF_033339075.1 Vibrio sp. 970 | reverse complement strand
CATCCATTTTCTGTTTGGTTTACGCCATAAACTCATTGGTGTTCATCCCAAAGCAGCGCTAGCGATAACTCGCATAGTATTCTACGAGCGCGTTTAAATCATCGGAACTAAGCCCTTTGAACGCCTCATCCATTTTTTTATCAACGGAGCGTTTGCCTTGCTTAAACTGTTGCAACGTAGTGGCGAGATAGCCCTTCTGCTGACCAGCTAAAATCGAAGCTTCATCCAGAGCGTTACTGCCACCATCCGAATGACAGTTCTCGCAGCTTTTCGCGTGGATAGCCTTACCTTTCATCGCTAACGCTTGATCAAAAGACTGCTTAGCAGGCACAAACTCAAGCCCAGCATAATGTTTTGCTAACTCTTCAATCTGCGCTTCAGATAAAGATTTGACTATCGTCACCATGTCGCCTTTTTGGCTCGTGTCTCCGTATACGTGATTAACCGAAGCTGAGGGTCTGCCCTCAAGGTAACGCAACATCTGGTCGAAAAAGTTGAACTCGGGAATCCCTGCGATGGTCGGAATATTCGTGTCTGAGCTAACACCGTTTGGCCCATGACAAGCTTCACATTCATGTTGTGAAATTAGCTCACTTGGTGACGCTA
>NZ_JAWOTW010000521.1:0-606 GCF_033339075.1 Vibrio sp. 970 | reverse complement strand
GATGTCTATTATCTCACGACTGCCACGCAACTTAGGCTGCGCGACAGGCAGGAGAAGATAAAAAGGCCCTAAATAGGCTGAACCCATGCGTTTGAAGTATAGCTGGGCGTTGGTGTTGTTATTATCTGGCTGTCAATTGACTCAGCCAAATTCGTCCACCACTCCAACTCCAGAAACCAACAAGTCAGAGCAAACTGCTAAACAGAATGCCACTAAGACTAAATCTAAAAACAAACAATCTTTGGCGAAAGATTCTGCCAAGGATACGCCAAAAGTTCTCTCCCCTCAGGAACAAGAAGATGTGTGGCAACGTATTGCTATGCAGCTTGAAATGGACATCCCAAACAACAAGAAAGTGGATTATTACCGTACGTGGTATTTGAAACACCCAAACCACCTGTACACGGTATCTAAACGTGCAGCGCCATTTCTTTACATGATCACGCAACGTATCGAAGAACGTGGATTGCCAATGGAGCTTGCTCTTCTACCGGTTGTGGAAAGCTCATTTGACGCTTTCGCCTACTCGCACGGTAGCGCAGCAGGTTTGTGGCAGTTTGTGCCAGGCACTGGGAAAATGATGGGGCTTGAACAAAACTACTGGTA
>NZ_JAWOTW010000520.1:0-606 GCF_033339075.1 Vibrio sp. 970 | reverse complement strand
GAGTGATCATCGATGAACTGCCTCCAACTCACGACCCTCTAACCGATTCGATGGAAAATGAACTCGCGGTTAAAGTTCGAATGCGCTACTCCATCCCCTTATTTATCTATGGAAAAGGACTTAACAATACTCAACAGCAGAATAAGGACAGTGAGTTGTGGAATGGTTTGCAAGCTCAATTGATTAAGAAAAATAATCAACGCTTTATTCACATTAAAAACTCAGGAAATCATCATGTGCGTCTGGTGAATTTACAACTGGATTCTCCGAATAAAGAACCGTTAATGATTTCTGAAGGATTAGCCGGTTATATTCTTCCAGAGCAATATAAGGTTTGGCCTATTTCATATAAGAATATAAACAATATGAGTTTGAGTGCGAATATTGGAGGTAAACGCTACAAAATACCATTGACGCAATAATGATAATAATGAACAGACGTAATGAAATGTATGTCTTGCTTTTGCTTGGATTACTAAGTATGGCGTGGAGCAATATTGGCCTTTGTGCGAACTCACCCAACAGTTTTTCTGAGTTACCGAGTCCTGAAAACTTTTCTTTTGATAAGTTTAACAATATTAGCTTGAAACTAGAATTGGTGATCAA
>NZ_JAWOTW010000519.1:0-607 GCF_033339075.1 Vibrio sp. 970 | reverse complement strand
AGTCGAACAGCGCAATCGCCATCCCGGCTAACAAGCCAGCTAAGTGAGCCGTATTGGCAATGGCCATAAACGGTTGCACAAAACCAAGTACCAACCACACCAACATAAAACCAATGATGGATTTCGGCAGCGTTAAACCTAAATGAGGTAAACGGTAACCCAAAACCCACAAATAGCCGAGTAGCGCGTACACAACACCAGATAACCCGCCGAAGTTCGCACCTTCAACATAGAACTGGCCAGCACCAGAGAGTGCCGCAGATACCACAAAGATTTGCAGTAACTTGCCAGAACCAAGTCGACGTTCAATATCGCCACCAAGTTGCCACCACCACAACAAGTTAAAGATGATGTGTGTTACCGAGAAATGCAGCAATGCATGACTCACCCAACGCCACAATTGCCATTGCTGGCCTTCAAACGCGGGAAAGTGCAACAGAGCAAATACCCCATTTCCAAAGCCTAACATCTGCAAACCATAAATCACGGCGCATACGGTCATGATCAATAAGGTCACTGGACCGGCTTTGGCTTTGATCATTCCCATGATGCTTGGGCTAGCGTAATGAAATTGGCTCTTACGAGTATCGGCAACGTCCCAGGAAGC
>NZ_JAWOTW010000518.1:0-608 GCF_033339075.1 Vibrio sp. 970 | reverse complement strand
TCGCTCTGTCGTAGAAATGACCGTGACGAATGTTGGTCAGCTGACGGGTATCCTCTCGAACAGCCAACAGTCTATCGGCTCATTGAACCAACACGTCGATAAAATTGGCGGTGCGGTGAACATCATTCAAGACATTGCTGAACAAACGAACTTACTTGCACTTACCGCGGCTATCGAAGCGGCTCGTGCGGGTGAGCAAGGACGTGGATTTGCCGTGGTTGCCGATGAAGTTCGCGCTCTTGCGAGCCGTACACATCAATCCCCGGAAGAGATCACGCGAGTGGTGATGGACATCCAAGCGCAGATGTCGATGGTGGTTTCCTATATTGATCAATGTAACGAACAAGGCCAGCAAACCCTGAGTGCATCTGAACAATTAGACGCGAGCCTCCAGCAAATCATCACGGACATGCACGCGATTCAAGGCAACTCAGAGCGCATTGCTTCTGCTATTGAAGAGCAAGGCATTGTGATGAACCAAGTTAGCGACTCAACCACTGACCTGAACGTTATCTCTGAAAACAACATGCACTCCGCGCAAGAATGTTTGCATGAAGTGAACTCAGTGTCGGCTCAAGCACACGATATGGATGAAGCGGTAGCCGAGA
>NZ_JAWOTW010000517.1:0-609 GCF_033339075.1 Vibrio sp. 970 | reverse complement strand
ATGGCATTCAATACGGATGCACTCACACTTTGAATGCCTATTGTTTCAACAAAACACTTGTCGATTTTCAAATAATCAATTTTCATGTGCTGCAAAAATGCTAACGACGTTTGCCCAGTTCCAAAGTCGTCGATCAGTACATCAATTCCGTGCACACGCAACGCTGCAATATGCTTCCTTGCTTCCCCATTGATCAACTGACGCTCCGTAATTTCGATGCCGAGCGACACATTATTCTCACTTAGCTTCCTGTGGATGAGTTGCAGTTTTCTTATTACATGAGAACCGACAAGGTAGCCAGGGGGCACATTGACACCAAGATGCACCGGATGAGTAAACGTCAGTTTGGAGAAATCGTCCGCAGCTTTTTCTAAAACGTAGTCAGTTAGCAACGATACTAACCCGTTCTGTTCTGCCGCAGGAACAAATTCATCTGGAGCAATAAAACCTTTTTGTTGATGCTCCCAGCGTATCAGCGCTTCGTAACCAAACACGCGTCCGCTTTCAACATCAATTTGAGGCTGGTAATACAAGGTTAATTCGTTTTTTTTCAGTGCTTTTTTTAGTTCTGCAAGAAGGTTTCTTTGCGGATCGACAAACTTGTTTAAC
>NZ_JAWOTW010000516.1:0-609 GCF_033339075.1 Vibrio sp. 970 | reverse complement strand
CAGAGCTTTTCAAAACTTTTGAAGTAACATAGTTTTCACTTTGGTTGATACAATTAGCGAGCGCGACATTTGAAGTAAAAATAATCGCAAATGGTATTAACTTTTTCATTTTAATCTTTTAATCGTCCTGTTTCTTCGTTAATCAGATTTAATATATATTTGTAAACGTCTTTACCATTTTTCGCATGATAAATGTTTTTCTCACCAACGCACTCACCGAAACCATCATCTTTTTGTACGTTGTAGTTAACACCTATTACGCCCATGGTGACCTTGGTTTTTTCACCCTCTAGCTTCGCATGTTCACTTTGAAACTTATTTTCTTTACTAGATATTCTTTTCTTAAGGCTTTCACACAAACCATGCTCACCCACTAATGACTTTAAGAATTTGTCATAAACCTGATAATAATAAGTTCGCCCATCATACTGGTCTACGTAATATTTAGTCACGACGTCATACTTATCTCTATAAGATCTATTTCTATTCAGTCCCATCGGGAATTGCACATCTGTATCTGCACCATCAGAAAGAATAATAAACACTTGCTCTGGGTTTCGATCTTCCTTTTTAACTTTATCCGCTTCTTTCGCCGCAGCAATTAAACCG
>NZ_JAWOTW010000515.1:0-610 GCF_033339075.1 Vibrio sp. 970 | reverse complement strand
TCAACCCATAAAAAAAGCGACCAATTGTTGCCAATTAGCCGCTCGAAAAGATTATCTGTTTATTTAGTGAAGTGGTTTTAGAACAAGGTTTGCTGACGCTTCTCAGGCACTTGTTGAACTTCACCGTAATCGCGTAGCTTATCCATCTTACGGATATCCAAACGTAACTCTGTTACGTAACTGTCTTCAACTAAGTAACTGCGCACGACCTCTGCACCGCGAATCACGCCATCGACCGCGCCACTCGTGCTTTCAATGCCAAGACGCTGATCTTCAAGTTCGGCACGACCGCTTACTCGCATGCCGTAAACTTGCTCTGCTAACTCACGATACGCATCAATTTTTGATGCTCGCATCGCGCGCACACGTTTTTCTTCTACCGTGCGGCCAGTTTGTTCGCTTACGCTTGCATAACCTACCGCCACTAAAATTTCATCTTGGCGCATCTGTTGTAATGGCTGACATCCCACAAGCACCAAGGTGGCAATAATAAATAATAACTTCTTCATGGTTCTATCCTATGGGCGGAGAATCACAGTGTATGGCTGGCGAATGGTTGGGTCTGAACGAATCAACACGCCATCTTGGGTACGAATGCTATTTAGCGTAT
>NZ_JAWOTW010000514.1:0-611 GCF_033339075.1 Vibrio sp. 970 | reverse complement strand
CTCGACGCAATGCTGTCACGTGTGATTGGGCGATGGAAGTTCTCTTGAATGTAGATACAAATCCCTTGATAGAGATCTTGCACACGGCTATGTGACTGCTGCTCGACTGGTGCATCCAACATCGTCTTCGCGTATTGCAGTAATGCTTGCAGTAAAAGCTCATCCATTGGTTTTTTAGTATTCTCACGAGCTAGTGAGCTCAACGCTTCTAAGATGTTATCTATCGCAAATCCTGAGCGTGTTTGGATGCTATGCTTTTGAATATCGTAAAAGTTTGCCTCACCTTTGCGTTTGCTCACCAAACTTAACCCAAGTTGTCGACGCCCAAACAAAATACTTAACACTGAGCAATCGGTATCCCAGTCTGGTTTATTCCAACAGTTAGGTGGAATAAATATCGCGTCGCCTTTTTTAGCAACGATGTGCGTTACTTTTCGATCATGACTTTCCATTTCATTAATATATTCCCCATCCAGAACTAACTCTAGGCGAGGGAAATTAACTTGATAGCTAAATTCAGGCGGCGTATGAAAATCTCCTGCAAACCAAATATTATGAAATGGCTCTCTTTCATTTAATACCGCCGAAATTAAATCATGAAAAATCATTGT
>NZ_JAWOTW010000513.1:0-611 GCF_033339075.1 Vibrio sp. 970 | reverse complement strand
TTGATACCGTCGCTCCAAAAGGCAGTATCTACCATGCGGTTCAGAATATGAGCCAATCATTGGCAACCATGGTGACTAACCTTGAACAATCGATGCACGCTCTACGCGATGAGCTATCAGCAGTAGAGTCGCGCTCAAATTCCATCGCCGATCTTACCGTTTCTCAGCAGCAATCGACCGCAATGATTGCAACAGCGATGACAGAAATGGCTTCTTCCGCTAACCATGTGGCAAGCTCTGCTAGCGACACAGCACGTAATACCGATGAAGCAGATAAACAAAGTCAGCACACTCAATCACTGATCCACAGTACGGTAGATAACATCCAAGGTCTTGCGACTCAGCTGAATACTGCAAGTAAAGCGGTTGCCGATCTCGATCAAGATGTAAACAACATCGTGAAAGTTCTGGATGTAATCGGAGATATTGCGGAACAAACCAACCTATTAGCCTTGAACGCTGCAATTGAAGCAGCCCGAGCAGGCGAACAAGGACGAGGCTTTGCTGTAGTAGCAGATGAGGTGCGTAATCTTGCAGGTCGAACTCAAGACAGCACAAAAGAGATCCAACACATGATCTCGAATCTTCAAGAAGGCTCTCGCAATGCCATT
>NZ_JAWOTW010000512.1:0-612 GCF_033339075.1 Vibrio sp. 970 | reverse complement strand
AAATGGCGCAAACATCAATGTCCATAGCACAAGAAAATGGCGTCGTTCCATGTGACTACCCAGAAAAATCTACTCACTTAAGTTTGGTGAAAGATGCGCAGTTTTCCACTTCCGGGTAAAACAAGAGAAGAGAAAGAAAAAATGCCCCTACCAGAGAGTCAGTCGCAGAGGCATGGTGAAATTGAAGATGTGATGAACTTAAATCAACAATGGTTTCGTATTTATACGGCTTCAAAAGCCAGAGCTTTTTTCTCAACTTGGCGGAAGATAAGCGTCAGAATCCCGTTCACGCTCAGATAAAACGCGCCTGCTACACCGAAGACCATTAATGTATCGTAGGTTTGAGCATTAATGCGCTGAGCATAGCCCATCAAGTCCATGATGGTGATGGTGCTCGCCAAAGACGTGCCTTTGAACACCAAAATCACTTCGTTTGAGTAAGCAGGCACCGCGCGGCGAATCGCATAAGGAAGTAACACACGTAACGTGGCACTTTTGTTCATACCCAGCGCACGACACGCTTGCCATTGACCTGAAGGAATCGCATTAAACGCACCTTTGAAAAGCTGAGTACTGTACGCAGCCGTATTTAATGCCAACGCTAACATGGCA
>NZ_JAWOTW010000511.1:0-612 GCF_033339075.1 Vibrio sp. 970 | reverse complement strand
GCATCCGCTTCACCGCGTGTAACACGAGCGGTTTTATCCGCTTCTGCAAGAATGGTTGCTACTTCAAGTTCCGCTTGTGCACGAATGATTTCTGCTTTCTCACGACCTTGAGAACGGTGCTTACGAGCTACCGACTCACGCTCCGCGCGCATACGACGGTAAATTGACTCACTGATCTCATCAGGAAGGTTGATTTTCTTCATACGGAAATCGACAACGCGAACACCCAAGTCTTTCATTGCGCTTTCACGAGTATCTCGCAGTACATCCGACATGATTAGGTCACGTTCACCATCAATTTCTAACGCTTCACGTGCCGCTTCTGTGTTCACTTCATCACTGCTTGCGTCTTCTGGTAGCACGTCATCATTACGTGGACCTGAAACGATTTGTTTGATTTCACGAGCACCGATTTCAGAACGAAGTACGTCTGTGACTTTACGCTCAAGAAGCGCTTCGGCTGTCAGAGAGTTACCACCGCCTGTTGCTAGGTAGTAACGGCCGAAGTCTTCAATACGCCATTTCACGTACGAATCGATGATAACGTCTTTTTTCTCAGACGTTACGAAACGGTCAGCACGTCCATCCATCGTTTGAATACGAGCATCTAAC
>NZ_JAWOTW010000510.1:0-612 GCF_033339075.1 Vibrio sp. 970 | reverse complement strand
ACGAGTCTCGACGTTTGGCTCAAGAGTTAAATGGTCACTACATGGATCAATTTACTTATGCTGAACGTGCAACTGACTGGCGCGGCAACAACAACATCGCGAACTCGATCTTCAGCCAAATGCAGTTAGAAGATCACCCAATTCCGAGTTGGGTAGTGATGAGTCCAGGAACTGGTGGCACTTCAGCAACCATTGGCCGCTTTATTCGTTACCAAAAATACGACACCAAACTGTGTGTGGTAGACCCTGAAAACTCAGTGTTTTACGATGCCTTCCAATCCGGCAACAATGAATTAAAAGGCAATACTGGCAGCAAAATTGAAGGCATCGGCCGACCACGTGTTGAGCCAAGCTTTATCGCCGGTGTGGTTGATGAGATGCGAAAAATTCCTGATGCGGCAAGTGTCGCGACCGCGCATTGGGTTTCTCAGCTGATTGGACGTAAAGTCGGTGCATCTACGGGGACGAACCTCTACGGTGTACTTCAACTGGCCTGCGAAATGAAACAACGCGGTGAAACAGGCTCTATCGTGACACTTCTATGTGACTCTGGTGAGCGTTACTTAGATACGTATTACGACTTAGCATGGGTAAAAGAGAACATCGGAGATA
>NZ_JAWOTW010000509.1:0-612 GCF_033339075.1 Vibrio sp. 970 | reverse complement strand
ATTCGTGAAACTCAATCCGGTGAGGTGGTATATCAACACCTCACTTTGAGATTCGGATTGCGCGGAGAGCAAAGCGTTTATCAGTTTGAGCTTTCCGAACAAATGCAATACTGCTTAGATTTGTTCAGCCTTTATCTCGCCTTACGACAAACTCAATTTCAATTAGAAGCTTTTCATCCAGATTTAATCAGCAACGTCGTCGTGCCCATTCGTGTCGATGCACTGCTGTGGGATCCGGGCGTGTATTTTCTTGAGCAGATGGTTCAGTTTCACTCAGCCGCTTTCCAGCATGTAATCCCATCCTTACAAGCAGATGAAACATTGTGCCTTCACGAACGCATGGAAACGCTTGTCGAAAAACTGAAGGAAAATGCGTTTGCATTGTGGTTTGAAGTAGCCACATCCCAAACGCATTTTGAGCGCATTGCTGAATTTGATCCAGATATGATCAAACTCTCGGTAACGATAGAGAACAAACAAGATCAACACTCATTTTTACCCATTGCGCGATTTCTAAGAAAACACAAATACCAGTGGGTGGCTGGTCGCGTTGCAAGCCAAGTCGAACTCAACCGCTATCGACTGCTCGGTGCAAGTTATTACTTTGGTTAC
>NZ_JAWOTW010000508.1:0-613 GCF_033339075.1 Vibrio sp. 970 | reverse complement strand
ACGACCCCTTACCAAGCCATCTATACGCTCCATTAGTGGGACGAAGCCAGTATCAATGTTGTCTGGATTTGGTACGGATTGTAGCCAGTCGAGCTTGCCTTGCTTATCTGCGATGTAACCGTCCAGACTGGTTGCAATAAATACGATATTTGCCATTAGTACCTCATCAAAATGGTGATGCTTGAGCCAAGTTAAAGGTTGGTTTAAAATTAATTCTACAATGTAGAATAACTCTGAGTTTATCGAGAAGATCAAATGTCTGTCAACGAAAAGAAACGCGGAAGACCGACCGCAAAGCAGTCACAACTGAGTGCAGAAAGCATCCTAGAGTCGGCTAAATTATTGATGAAAAAGGACGGAAAGATACCAAGTGTTCGTCTGCTAGCGACCCAATTGGATGTGGATCCTATGGCGATCTATTACTACTTCAAAAACAAAAATGCTTTGCTTGAAGCGTTAACGACATCACTGGTGGAAGACATTTATCAACCGCAAGCGAATGAAGATTGGCAAAACGAACTCAAACACCTGTGCGCTAGTTATATTGAGCTGCTGCGTGAGTATAACGGGCTGTTGCAAACTATGTTGAGCATGACATCCCACGGACCTGCTC
>NZ_JAWOTW010000507.1:0-613 GCF_033339075.1 Vibrio sp. 970 | reverse complement strand
CATGGTGCTTTACTTTTCCGAAGTTTACCCTTTGTTTGACCGCAGTATCTTAGCGTTATGGGTTACTATTACGCCGGCATTACTGTTGGCGTGGCGAGTAACCTTTCGTACCGTTTTGGCCTATTTGCGAAAAATGGGCTTCAACACTCGCACCGCTATCATCATCGGCCAGACCCCTCACGGCATTACCCTTGCCAACGAGATTCAAAACCACACCGAGCATGGTGTTCTATTTGACGGCTTCTATGACGAACGCTCTAGCGACAGATTGCCTAGCTCCGAATACCCAATCAAAGGCGCGGTAAACCAAGCGTTAGAACGGGCAAAACGAGGAGAAGTCGATTACGTATACATTGCGATGCCAATGCATGCTAAAGAGCGCATTGCTTCCATCCTGAACCAGTTCTCCGACACCACAGCGAACACTTATCTGATCCCGGATTTCTTTACTTACAACCTGCTCCATTCTCGCTGGGATCAAATTGGTCAAGTTCAAACTCTCAGCGTGTTCGATACGCCTTTTGCTGGCGTTTCATCCTGGATTAAACGCTTCGAAGACATTTTGTTCTCTAGCATTATCTTAGTGTTGATATCACCAATCCTGCTTGCTATC
>NZ_JAWOTW010000506.1:0-613 GCF_033339075.1 Vibrio sp. 970 | reverse complement strand
GTTCGTTGCGGTGATTACACCTTCATTAATCATTTGCCAATCTTTGGGCGTTCCGGCCGATCAAACCAACACCATTATCAGCATGTCGCTGTTTGCATCTGGTGTTTCTTCCTTTATCCAAATCCGTACCTTTGGCCCTGTTGGCTCCGGCTTGCTATCGGTGCAAGGCACCAGCTTTAACTTTTTGGGTCCAATCATCGGTGCGGGTTTATCACTCAAAGCAGGTGGCGCGGACATCAGCACCATGATGGCGGCGATTTTCGGTACGATTTTAGTCGCCTCTTTTGCCGAGATTTTACTGTCTCGTGTGCTTGAGCATGCACGTCGCATCATCACACCTCTCGTCTCTGGCATTGTCGTAACTCTGATTGGCCTGACGCTGATCCAAGTCGGCTTGGTTTCTATGGGTGGAGGCTATGCTGCAATGGGCGACGGTACTTTTGGTAGCTTAGACAAACTGGCGCTCGCTGGTACCGTACTTGGGTTAATTGTGATTTTGAATCGTTCTAAAAACCCATACATTCGTGTGGCTTCGATCGTGATTGCCATGCTAGTTGGCTATGTAATGGCATACTTCATGGGTATGGTCGACACCTCAAAATTGGGGGAAACC
>NZ_JAWOTW010000505.1:0-614 GCF_033339075.1 Vibrio sp. 970 | reverse complement strand
CAGCTCTCAACGCTTGGTTCGATGCCGAAACCATGACGCGCTGTGTTCATCCTACCGTCAATCTTGGCGTAGCGGTGGATAGCCGTCACGGACTGTATGTCCCCGTGCTTCGCCACGCGGATGAGTATGAACCGCAAGACGTTTGTCGCTGGCTCGATCAAACCGTCAAAGGCATCCGAGACAGAAAGATCAGCCGAGAAGACTTACAACACGCAACCATTACTTTATCCAACTTTGGGGCCATTGGCGGCATTTTCGCAACACCAGTGGTTTCACCACCGCAAGTCGCGATTGTCGGTGCAGGACGAATTGTGGACCGGGTCGTGATCCGTAACGGTCAAGCCGTGGCCGTAAAAGCAATGCCGCTGTCCATTACCTTTGACCACAGAGCTTGTACCGGCGGTGAAGCCGCGCGCTTTACCAAGGTGCTTGCAGAACATCTGCAAAGGCCAAGTGTAACTAAGTCATAACGACATAAGGCTTCCGAATGGAAGCCTTTTTTGCGTTACGCACTAATTCAAACCCACCGACCGAACAGATACAATCATCACTAATGGTTTGATTTTCATACTCATTTCACTCTTTCATATTTCAAAACCCTGACCACCTCTCAT
>NZ_JAWOTW010000504.1:0-614 GCF_033339075.1 Vibrio sp. 970 | reverse complement strand
TCGCCGATGGGTTACTTACTTCTTTCAGTCCCTGCCCCGTCATCGCAAACACGCCTAATTCATTTACCGCACCAAAACGGTTTTTGTGGCTGCGCAGTGTACGGAAACGACTATCTGTTCCGCCATCAAGCAAGACAGAACAGTCAATAATGTGCTCAAGGACTTTAGGGCCGGCAAGAGTACCATCTTTCGTTACGTGACCAACAATAAATACCGCAACATTGTTCTGTTTTGCGTATCGCGTCAGTGCCGTCGCAGATTCTCGCACCTGAGCAACACTGCCCGGTGACGATTGAACATCAGAAACGTGCATAACCTGAATCGAGTCAATCACCATAATTCTGGGCTGCTCTTTCTCTGCAATTTGGCAAATTTTATCGACGTTGGTTTCTGATAGCATCTTCAGGTGCTCTTTTGGCAGACCAAGACGAGACGCGCGCATCGCAACCTGTTGAAGCGATTCCTCACCCGTAACGTAAAGTGTCGGCATCAGCCCTGATAACGTACACATAGTTTGAAGAAGCAACGTCGACTTACCCGCGCCAGGGTTACCACCTATCAGAATCGCCGCACCAGGTACGACACCACCACCAAGCACACGATCGAGCTCTTTA
>NZ_JAWOTW010000503.1:0-614 GCF_033339075.1 Vibrio sp. 970 | reverse complement strand
AATCGTTTGCGTTCACATTTTAGCCCTATGTGGGCTGGCTGGCAATATTTTCAGCAAGAGTTTTGTGTATTTGAAGTCACATTTTGACTGCTAAATGAACGAACGTCTTTGAGCCAGATTAAAAGCAAGCGAATAAAATAGGGAGCCCGACAGGCAGGCTCCCTAAAAATAGGCGGTGATTATTCACCAAGAAGGTAAGCGCTGTCCAGTTTACAAAATGCAATTAATAGTTGCGCAACGCTTAAGTAGAAGCCAAATTCATCAAATTGCTTACATTTTTCAGCAAATTTTGGCAACCAAGACATGAGTTGATTTTGGATGAAGTCATTTTGTTTAACGAAAGCCTCTTCCATATGTTTTTCTTGCTCTAACTCATTTGAGCGAATGATCATGTTGCCCAAAAAGTCCAATTCGACAGCAAGATGGTCTGCTGGTTCTTTGAGGTTTTCGTCTACCTGAACCCCAAAATCTGCCATCAGTTTTTCCATTTCTTCTGCAGGTTTGTCATTAAGCAAGCCTGATTCACCAATGTACATAGAAGCGTACGGTAGTGCCCCATACTTATCTGTTTTTAAGAACAGCTCGCAAAAATCTGCTGCAAGTTCTAGTTGAGC
>NZ_JAWOTW010000502.1:0-615 GCF_033339075.1 Vibrio sp. 970 | reverse complement strand
ACTCAACAACTAGGCCCCCCACAACACGGTCAGTTTGCGGCTTTGTGCCATCGCCATACGTACGCCAAGAGCTGTAGTTTTCTTTCGCAAAAATAGCGCGAGCACGTAGCGTTTCTGCGTCATTTAAAGAACCACTTACATCAAGTACGGTACGCGAATGTTCGTTTGAACCGATATCTTGGCTCAAGCTTACCTGTGTTTGCGTTGTTGGTTTCTTAGAAACCATGTTTACTAAGCCACCCGGCTCAGACTTACCATAAAGTAGACCAGATGGACCTTTTAGCACTTCAACGCGCTCTAGAAGCTCAATTGGCTGACGGTAATGTGACCAGTGCTGACGACCATCACGTAGGAAGCCATCAGAACTACTTAGTTCAAAACCACGTAGCGAGAAACGTTCACGGTTACGGCTAGTACCACCCGCGCTTACACTCGCGTCATTACGTAACACTTCACCTAGTGTACTTGCGCGTTGCTCATCGATGACGGTTTCGTCGATGACCGCAACCTGTCCCGGAGTTTCTAGCTGCGTCATTTCCATACGCATCGCTGTACTGTTGGTATCAGCTTTGTAGCCGAACTCGCGACCTTCTACAACTAGGTGCTCATCTGTTT
>NZ_JAWOTW010000501.1:0-615 GCF_033339075.1 Vibrio sp. 970 | reverse complement strand
TTTTCAGCCCTAAACCACCTACTTCAGTAGGTGGTTATCATCCGTTTCGGCTTTGCCTGTAAAACTACTCATGCTAAATGCGTCTTTGATTTTTCCAGAAGTCAAAGAGGACAAATAACATGAGTAGATACAATCAAGCTTCCCACGTATTTTGGCGTTGTCAATACCATATAGTGTGGACGCCAAAGTATCGATTTAGGATCTTGAAGAACAATATAGGTAAAGAAGTTTATCGATGTATTTATGTTTACTGTAATCAACTTGGATGTGAAGTCGTAGAGCTAAACGTACAAGTTGACCACGTACATTTAGTTGTAAAGGTCCCACCAAAGCTTTCGATATCCAAGTTGATGGGGGTATTGAAAGGCAAAATAGCCTTAAAGCTATTTAGCAAGTTTCCTCACCTTAGGAAGAACAGGCTTTGGGGTAATCACTTTTGGCAAAGAGGCTATTTTGTCGATAGTGTTGGAATCAATGAAGAAATAATACGCCGATATGTAAGACATCAAGAGAAGCAAGAGCGAGTAGAGCAGCAGCAATTGGCGCTGGACTAAACAAAGGCCCCCTTTTAGGGGGCTCACACAAAGCCACCTTCTTTAGAAGGTGGTAATTTAC
>NZ_JAWOTW010000500.1:0-616 GCF_033339075.1 Vibrio sp. 970 | reverse complement strand
TCAACGCCAACTGTTAGTGAACATCGCCAAAGATCTAGGCATGGCGGAAGCGCAACTTCTCAATGCGCCACCTTGGACCGCAGCTCTGACCATCCAACTCGCGCTAGTCAATAAGCTTGGCTACGTATCAGACGAAGGTGTAGACATGCATCTAATTGGTTTAGCTGAGAAAAAGCACCTGCCAGTCCTCTCGTTAGAATCGGTGCAGTTTCAAATCGGTCTTATTGCTGGTCAGCCAAATGGTGGGCAAGAAATGCTGCTGTCCTCGATAGACGAATACGAAGGTGGTGACAAACTTGTACAGTGTTTGATAGAAAGCTGGAAAAGTGGTGATGGCAGTATGCTGGAAGAGGCATCTTTAACAGACAAAGCGACGGCAGATTTTAACGAAGCGTTCTTATATTCTCGCAACCGTGATTGGGCGAAAAAACTCGATACTGGCAGTGTGCTGCCTAAAAAGTCAGGTCGCTACACCGTTGTGGTTGGAAGTCTGCATCTGGTAGGGAAAGACAACCTTATCGATTTGCTCGCACAACGGGGATTTGAAATTACCTCGCTTGGTAAAACACGCAAAGCAAAGTGCAATATTTAAAACCCAGCCAAAACCATCATTACA
>NZ_JAWOTW010000499.1:0-618 GCF_033339075.1 Vibrio sp. 970 | reverse complement strand
GAACACGCTAAATACCATTTACAAAAATGATACTAACGAGAATGCTGTCGACCTTTCTACTGCGTACACAATGGTGCTTGGTGAGACACAAGACTTTATGACAGCGTTAGATTCGGACAGTGACTTTAATAAATACGTCAGTGACTTAGATGCAGCGAAAACCGCGATTAAAGGTCTTTACGTGCAATCTGGCGCGAGTGTGAATGTTACTCAGGGTCAAGTAAGACTGCCACACTACCTTGAAAAAGGCGCAAACTGGAACATGCAACCGATGGTGTCTGCGATGCCAAGCCTAGCGAAGCTAAACGCAGCACTTACCGATCCAGCAGAACAAGCGAACATGGTTCAACAGCTTTCATCTGGCGTTTTCGCAAGCTCTCCTGTAGACGTTAGCAAGCTGGCAACAGATCCAACAGAGCAGCTAAAACTGGTAGGCTCGAAACTGTACTTAAACGACGGTACACAATTGGATAGTGAGCGAGTTATTACTCGTTACTCTCCTGTTCCTGCGGTTAAGTCTTTAGAAAATGTCGAGCTCTTACTGTTTACTCCTCAAAATGGTGTTGCAAAAGACGTGGTGATCTACCAACACGGTATCACTTCAGCGAAAGAAAACGC
>NZ_JAWOTW010000498.1:0-618 GCF_033339075.1 Vibrio sp. 970 | reverse complement strand
TATCCAAGCGATTACGATTGCGGATCAGCGCTACGACTATTACAGCAACAATGTCGATTTTATTCAGAAATACATTTTCCCTGGTGGTTTCTTGCCGTCGGTGACGTCTTTGACACAAGCGACCACTAAGCACAGTGATTTGGTGGTTCGTGATTTGTTCGACATCGGCCTAGATTACGCAAAAACACTGAATGAGTGGCATCGCCGTTTTAACCGCGCAGAGGATGCTGTGCGAGGGTTTGGGTACGATGACCGGTTTGTCCGCATGTGGCGTTATTACCTTAGTTATTGTGAAGGCGGTTTTCTTGCTCGTACGATCAGCGCCGTTCATATGACTTTCCAGCGCCCATAAGAATTATGAGAGTGTTGATTGCGTCCACTTGGTTTCAACTGTGCTGGTTTATTGCTGTGCTTGGTACGTTTGAGTGGCAATGGTTGATGATGATACTGGCGTTGGCGACTTTGGTGTATTCCATTCTGACGGCGTTTCACTCGGTGAAAGCGATCTCCTTTGTCACCATTTTCGGGCTAGTTCTCGATACGCTAAATCAACACTTCTCGCTTTTGGTTTTCCCTACCTCTTGGCTCCCTGTGTGGTTGATTGGTCTATGGGTATTG
>NZ_JAWOTW010000497.1:0-618 GCF_033339075.1 Vibrio sp. 970 | reverse complement strand
TAATCTTCTGATAGACTAAAAATAAAGCCCTGCGTTGCAGGGCTTTGTTGTATTTGTCGAAATCAAAATCGAAGAAATTTAAGGCAAACGAAAAGCCTGTACAGCCAAATTACCTTTAGGATCACTATGTACCAAAAGCGACAAGCACCGACGCTATCTAGCAAAGAAGCCGCGATTCAGTTACTTAGTCGTCGAGATCATGGCTTATATGAGCTCCATCAAAAGCTTGCGATGAAAGGCTATGAAGAGGCTGATATTGAAGCTGCGATTAACTTTTGTTTAGAACACAATTATTTGGATGACTTGCGTTACGCCAAAAGCCAAGTGCGTCAACACGTTTACAAAGGTCATGGTGAGCGTCGTATTCGCCAAGAGCTTAACCAGAAGCGCGTTGCAGAATCTGTCATTGAACAAGCAATGGCAGAAGAGCCCCAAGATTGGTTTGAATTGGCAAAGTTGGCAGCAGAGAAGAAATTTAAAGGAATAAAGGCCAAAGACCAGAAAGAGTACGCTAAACAGGTTCGTTTCTTACAATATCGCGGCTACAGTTTTGACCAAATTAGCTATGCGTTAAGCTTTGAAGACGAAGATTAGGCGTGAATTATTCACGCTGATTTT
>NZ_JAWOTW010000496.1:0-619 GCF_033339075.1 Vibrio sp. 970 | reverse complement strand
ATGCCGTTAAGCAAAATAGGCAGAATCGCTGTAGCAACCGAATGACCACTAAAGTTCATAATAATCGGTTCTACAAAGTGGTGAATGGCTGGCACGTTATGCACTACAATCCCGCCACCGACTAAAAACATCGCAGCAGTTCCCACAATCGTTAACAACTTCATCAGCTTTGGTGCAAAAGCAACTAAAGCACTGCCAACTTTCGCCATCCAGCCCTTACCTTTTGAGCGAATTTCAAGGTAGAAGCCCAAGTCATCCAATTTCACGATGCCTGCTACTAAGCCATAAACACCAATGGTCATGATGACCGCAATTAAGCTCACCACTAAGATTTGCGTCACAAGACTCGCCCCAGTCACGGTGCCCAACGCAATCACAATAATTTCCGCTGAGAGAATAAAATCGGTTCGAATCGCACCTGCAACTTTTCGCTTTTCGTAATCCTCTAACGACTCGCCCGTATCCACAAGCTCTTCTTTTTCTTCATGGGGATGTGAGTGTGGAAACAGTTTTTCGAGTACTTTTTCAGCCCCTTCAAAACAGAGAAACAAACCGCCGATTAGTAGCAATGGCATGATCAACCAAGGAATAATTGCGCTAATCAATAATGCAGAAGGCA
>NZ_JAWOTW010000495.1:0-619 GCF_033339075.1 Vibrio sp. 970 | reverse complement strand
ATGCACGGCAAGATTGATGGGAATACCTACCAAAGTAAGGAAAACTACTTTGGTAATGACCAGTTTGAGTTTTCTATTGTGAAAGAAAACGGACGTGAATCTAATACAGCTATGGCTGTAATTACGGTCGAAGCGGTTAACGATGAGCCGATCTTCGCTGTTGAAGCGAGTCGTAAAGAAGGCCTATCAAACGAAAAAGTCACACTATCTGTACTTGGCTTAAAAGACGTTGATTCAACGGATCACTCATTCAAATGGCGTCAAGTTTCTGGGACTAAAGCTCAGTTTGCCACCACGGACACGGCAAGTGTAGAAGTGACGTTACCAAAAGTGAGTGAGAAAAGTGAAAAGCTGACGTTTGAAGTGACGGTAAACGACAACGATGGTGCAATTATTACTAAGAGCGTTGTTATGGTCGTTAAGCAAGAAGTCGTTGTGGAAAATGATCCTGGCAAGAGTGAAGAAGGCGGCTCTATGGGGCTGTGGGTCACTCTATGTATGATGCTGATTAGCCTAAGAACAAAGGTTAATAATTTGTATAGATTCGTAATAAGAAATGATATTTGGTAGAAAGATATTATAATTCATCGTCTTATATTCGCAGGATGAATGAAGATTG
>NZ_JAWOTW010000494.1:0-619 GCF_033339075.1 Vibrio sp. 970 | reverse complement strand
GCCATAATCGCGAGCGTTGGTCTTGCTCGTCTTGGCAGTGAGCCAAAAAACACCAAGCGATACAACACCAGTGGCAGCATAAAGAAGTAAATGCCGATACACATGATCGCGAGGGTTTCGGAAAATAGATTATGACCGAATTGCGAACCAGCCAACGAGCTACTGATTAATCCAACAGGGTAGAGAAACCAGCTCGGGACGATGTTCGACATTTTGAAGTTCATGAGCTGGAAGCCAAAAAACAGCACCATCATTGTAAAATGAAGCAGTACAGCTAAACACCAAAGGGGATAGGCAATGAGTGGTGCAACCGACGCGAGATAATCGGTCAGGATCAATAATGCCATACTCATTGGTGCCATTAAACTACCACTTAACGGGTGCTTAATATCCGCCATAAATAGGCGAGGATTGGTGGCGTACTTAATCAGAACGGGAGCGAGCAATAACGCGCCAAATGAAGCCAGAAAAGGACGAATTGGCGTACCAATATCGGGAACATAGAGCGCCCACGCTTGGCCAAGCCCGATCATACCCAGTGCCAGCGCCGCTTGAGAAGGCGGGACACTATAAAACTGCACAAGTCTTTTCCAGTTCAAATCTACTCCGAATTGATTTT
>NZ_JAWOTW010000493.1:0-620 GCF_033339075.1 Vibrio sp. 970 | reverse complement strand
TGCGTCTTTATAATGACTAAAGATCAGCCAAGCGAAATACTTGGTTTATGCCGTTTTGATTTCTTCTCGCAAGCCCGTAAATTCAGGCATCAGAGAGATCAATTTTTTGCTGTATTCGTGCTGTGGAGCAGTAAAGAGCTGCTCGGTAGGCGCGACTTCCAATAACGTGCCCATCTGCATTACACCTACTCGGTCACACATCTGACGAATCACCGGTAAATCGTGACTGATAAACAACATCGTTAGGTTCAGTTCACTTTGCAGATCTTTTAGCAAGTTCAGAATTTGTGCCTGTACCGACACATCCAACGCTGATGTCGGTTCATCACAAATCAAAAGTCGAGGACGAGTTGCCAGAGCGCGCGCAATCGAAATACGCTGACGCTGACCAGCAGAGAATTCATGAGGATATTTCACGCCAGCCATGCGACCCAAACCAACATGATCAAGCAAATCATTCACGATTTGACGTGTTTCTGCTTCATTCTTGGTGAGTTTATGGAAACGAATTGGCTCGGCAATAATGTCTGCCACCTTCATACGAGGGTTCATAGACGTGTATGGGTTTTGGAACACCATCTGCATTTGACGACGCATCGGACGACGCTCTTTTTCCGACT
>NZ_JAWOTW010000492.1:0-621 GCF_033339075.1 Vibrio sp. 970 | reverse complement strand
GAACTTGATCTATCTGCGTGCTTTCTCGGCCAGATTTTGTAGCCATGCAGAGAGCAATTGCGGCCACGCCGCGACAGGCAAACCTTGTGCATCGCGAATGCCAAAACCGTGTTTACCTTGCTCAAACAAGTGCATTTCGGTCGCGATTTCGTGCTGGCGAAGTGCTTGCCAAAACACGATGCTGTTTTCCACGCTCACGGCAGTATCGTCACTGGCATGTAAAAGAAAACAAGGCGGCATGTCTGACGTCACCTGTTTTTCTAGCGAGAATCGGAGAAGGTCAGATTCACGTTCCAAATTAGCCAGTAACTCGGCACGCGAGCCCATGTGCGCAATATCGGTGTTCATACTGATCACCGGGTACATCAAAGCGCAAAAATCGGGCTTGGCAGATACACGGTCCGCCTCATCTTGAAGAGGATAAATATCCAATGCGTGACTCGTCGCTAAGCTCGCTGCAACGTGTCCGCCAGCCGAGAAACCTAAAACACCAATCGTTGATAAATGCGACGCTAAAGGCAACCGACGCACCAACCGCATTGCTCGCTGCGCGTCCGCCAGTGGCGTCCAAGCTCCAAATTCATGCCCTTCATTTGGCATGCGATAGGTCATCACAAACAC
>NZ_JAWOTW010000491.1:0-621 GCF_033339075.1 Vibrio sp. 970 | reverse complement strand
GAGCCAAGCATGAAATTTACTATTGAACGTAGTCATTTAATCAAACCGCTACAACAGGTTTCGGGCGCTTTGGGTGGCCGACCAACCCTGCCTATTTTGGGCAACCTACTGATTAAAGTAGAAGAGAACGTGCTATCAATGACCGCGACTGACCTAGAAGTGGAATTGGTGAGCAAAGTGACTCTAGAAGGGGATTTCGAAGCGGGTAGCATTACCGTTCCTTCGCGTAAGTTTCTCGATATTTGCCGTGGCTTGCCAGACGATGCGATCATCACTTTTGTGTTAGAAGGCGATCGCGTGCAAGTTCGTTCTGGTCGCAGCCGTTTCTCACTGGCAACGCTACCAGCGAATGATTTCCCGAACATTGAAGATTGGCAAAGTGAAGTTGAAGTATCACTGAGCCAAGCGGACCTGCGTACGCTTATCGACAAAACTCAGTTCTCGATGGCAAACCAAGACGTACGTTACTACCTCAACGGTATGTTGTTTGAAATCGATGGCACGACACTGCGTAGTGTGGCGACCGACGGTCACCGTATGGCAGTATCGCAAACTCAACTAGGTGCTGACTTCGCCCAAAAGCAAATCATCGTGCCACGCAAAGGTGTGCAGGAATTGGTT
>NZ_JAWOTW010000490.1:0-622 GCF_033339075.1 Vibrio sp. 970 | reverse complement strand
GTAGCCACGCGATAGATCTAACGATTCGAGAGTTGAGATCGCTTCTTTAAACTTCTCTTCTTGAGCTACGCTGTGCGCACGCTGCACTCTAGATGCGGTGTACTGGCTAAGCTCTTTAGCTATCGCACTGGCTGCGGTCAAACTAAGCAGCGTTGTGATTAAGAATTTCTTCATCATTTGCCTAATTTGAACTCCACTTTTGCGGTTTGTCCGAACTGCTCAATCGACACACCATTTTCAACTTTGGGTTGGTATTTCCACTTCTTCAACGCGCTAATGGCTTCTTTTTCAAACATACGCTTTGGCTCTGCATCGATCACTTCAATGTCTTTTGGACGACCTGTCGTGTCAATCGTAAAGCGCATGATCACATAGCCTTCAACCTTGCGTTTTAATGCTTTACTTGGGTAACGAGGTTCAACTTTATACAGCGGTAACGCTTGTTGATTGCCCATGATTCCCTTTAGGTTTGGCGCATTAATCGCAATACCATCTAACGCCGTGTTTAACCCAAGCGCGCTGATCGGTGTTACTTGGCTCATCGGCTCAACTTGCGTGTTGGCTTGAGACAGCTCCATCGGCTCTGGTGCTTGAGGTGGCTCTGGCTGCTCTGGTACTGAAC
>NZ_JAWOTW010000489.1:0-622 GCF_033339075.1 Vibrio sp. 970 | reverse complement strand
GTTTAAAACATCAGCAGATGTCCGTGATTGTTCAACCAAGGAATTACCCTTGCAGGCTTACACCTATACCATCATTCAGCGATTAGACAATTTGAACCAGCAGCGTATCGATCGCGCGCTGGCGCTTATGGATTCGCAAAGCCAGCAAGTTTTCCACTTGATTCCTGCCTTACTGAACTACAATCACCCAGTCATTCCGGGCTACTACGACGCTGACGTTCCGTACGGCGTACACGGGCTTGAACTCAATCCTATCCAACAGCAATTCATCGACGACATACAACTCGCCATTGGTCAGCCACTCAAGACGGCAGAAAAGCCAGCGATCTTGGGCTTATATACCATGGGTAGTACGTCATCGATTGGTCAAAGCACTTCCAGCGATTTAGACATTTGGGTATGTATTTCGCCAGAGATGGATTGCGACGAACGTGAACTGCTCACCAACAAATGTTTGCTGATCACCGATTGGGCGCAAAGCCAAGGGGTGGAAGCGAACTTCTTCTTGATGGATGAAGAGCGTTTTAGAAGTAACCATTCTGAAGAGATGACGGGTGACAACTGCGGTTCCTCACAGCACTTGCTTTTGCTTGATGAGTTCTATCGCAGTGCAGTACGTATC
>NZ_JAWOTW010000488.1:0-623 GCF_033339075.1 Vibrio sp. 970 | reverse complement strand
TGAGCTTGCTCAAACGCAAGGCGTCGCAAGAATTCTGATTCCTTCCGTCGGCCCGCAAAATTGGGCTCGTATTCAAACGTTGGCAGAGCAACACGCCAATTTGTATTACGCGCTCGGTTTTCATCCGTATTTTCTAGAAGATAACGTTGAGCAGCACCTTGCAGAGCTAGAACGTTATCTCAACCAAAAGTCGCCACAGTGTGTGGCAATCGGAGAGTGCGGACTAGACTTTGCAGTTAACGTAGATCCTGAGCTACAAGAAAGGGCGCTTGAAACTCAATTTGAGCTGGCAAGGCGTTTCAATCTTCCTGTCATTTTGCACAGCCGGAAAGCACACAATCGACTCATTCAAATGGTCAAAGCGGCGAAGTTACCTCGTGGTGGCGTTTTGCACGCGTTTGCTGGTAGTTATCAGCAGGGGATGGAGTGGGTCAGATTAGGTTTTTTCATCGGTGCTGGTGGAACCATTACCTATCCGAGAGCCCATAAAACTCGCGACGCGATTCAAAGATTACCACTCGAAAATCTAGTTATAGAAACAGATGCTCCAGATATGCCTATACTTGGTTATCAAGGGGAGCCGAATCACCCTGCCAAACTCATTCATGTATTCAATGAGCTCG
>NZ_JAWOTW010000487.1:0-623 GCF_033339075.1 Vibrio sp. 970 | reverse complement strand
AGGATTGATAGAGTTCAACCCTGATCTCAACTTCTTCGGCGATGTTACTGTGAACATTACAGTCGATGACCAAGGTAACGAAGGCATTGTTATTAGTGGTGTTGATGACACTTTAAACACCAACAGCAGCAGTTTTGTGATTGATGTTACAGCCGTGAACGATGCGCCTGAAACGTCGCCAGTTACCTTGACCAGTATTGGTGAAGACAGTGGTGTATTTGCAATTTCTGCATCAGATTTGCTTGTGAATGCCACTGATGTGGAAAACGACAACTTGACGGTGAGTAACGTTCAACTTGTGGACCCTAGTTCTGGCTCTTTGGCGTTTAACTCAGCCACAGGGAATTGGGAATTTACGCCAGCGCCGGGTTACAACGGCCCTGTAGAGCTGACTTACGATATTACGGACGATGGCACAACAAATGGTGTATCCGATCCTAAGACAGTATCGGGTTCTGCATCTTTTGAAGTGTTCGAGGTAAACGATGCGCCTCAAACATCGGAAGTGACGCTTTCTTCGATAGAAGAAGACAGCGGCGCTGTAAGCATTACCGCCTCGGAGCTATTGGCAAACGCGACCGATCCGGAAAACGATAACTTGGCGGTCAGTAATGTCACGCTTG
>NZ_JAWOTW010000486.1:0-623 GCF_033339075.1 Vibrio sp. 970 | reverse complement strand
GCTTAGACTTAGGTGCGCGTTTTATGCTGCAACATATTCCTCAAGACGCCTCAATCAACCACATTATCGATTTGGGATGCGGTAACGGCGTCTTATCGGTAAAAGCAGGTCAACTCAATCCAAATGTAAGACTGACTTGCGTTGATGAAAGCTTCATGGCGCTTGAATCTGCCAAGCAGAACTTATTGGATAACTTGGGCGAAGGTCGCGACATTCAGTGCGTGGCCAATAACTGTTTGGATGGATTCAAACCTGACAGTTGCGATTTAATCATGTGTAACCCACCGTTCCATCAGCAACAAGCCATTACCGATCATATAGCATGGCAAATGTTCTGTGATGCAAAACAAATTTTGAACCAAAATGGCAAGTTACTCGTCATAGGAAACCGTCACCTCGGCTACGATGCCAAGTTGAAACGTCTGTTTGGCGATAAGAATGTGAAACTCATCGCTTCTAACAATAAGTTCGTGATTTTACAGGCAACAAAAAATCCTGCTAAATTAAGCGCAAAACAATAGAGCTCTCCGAGCAAAATGTTTACAAGGAACAATAAAACGAAAAAACTGTTACTCGCGGCTTCGGTTGCATTGCTTGCTGCATGTTCAGCGCCACAACAACCG
>NZ_JAWOTW010000485.1:0-624 GCF_033339075.1 Vibrio sp. 970 | reverse complement strand
AACGTGAGCAAGAAGCGATTGATACACTAGATAAAGCGATTGAACGCCTTCCAGACAATGCAGCCCTGCATTATTCGAAATCTTTGACGCTCGTTCGTTTAAACGACAAAGAGCAAGCCGCAAATGAAATCGAAAAAGCGGCTAACATGGCGAAAAACAATAGTTATTTTTGGTATTTGAATGGTGTGCTACAAGAAGAGTTCAGTGTCGATAAGGCTGTGAAATCTTTTGAACAGGCTTACTTGATTTCAGGCGCGCCAGAGCAGCTGTACGCGGTTTGTGATATCTATATTCGTTACGATAATCCGAAAACGGATGAATGCTTGGCGGAACTAGAAAAAGTCGCACCAAGCTATGTGATTGACCAGCTCAAACAGAAAAGAGCGCTGACTTCTGCAAAGCCTAAAAGCTAGTCAATCCGCATTTCATCTTCTTTTCGCGCGGTGACGTAACACACTGCAAATGGCACATTAAGGCGAGAAAACTCTTTGATCCAACGCCATTGGTTATCTTGGAGTTTATCGCCGGGCCCTTTTACTTCAATCCACTCGAACTCGTTGTCTCTAAAAGCAATCAGATCCGGCATCCCATTGCGGTAAAGCTTAAGATCGCTTAACTGAACCT
>NZ_JAWOTW010000484.1:0-624 GCF_033339075.1 Vibrio sp. 970 | reverse complement strand
GGTTGGCTCATGCTTTATATGTTCTTTGAGATACTCACTGCTATGCGTTCGACCTTTCAGAAACCACGCCTCGAAAATGCAGTTTACGCCTCCGTTTTAACAAGTTACATTGCTGAAGATTTGATTCAAAGGACAGAACAATGAGTACCCACCTAAAACAGCTTTGTCATACCCACCTCCCAGGTAATAAAGAAGACTCTCCAGCCGAGCACTTTGCAAAAATGGCAAAGTGGTGTGAAGAGAACAAAGTGAATCACGATGTCTATGGCGAGGGAGAAACGATTCACGCGTTCGAGCAAAAGGTTGCCGATCTGCTGGGTTACGAGGCGGGCCTTTTTGTTGTCACTGGGACGATGACACAGCCAACGGTGCTAGAAATCGTCACAAGACAAAAGCGTAATCCTATTGTTGCGATGCATGCATCTAGCCATATACCTGAACATGAAAAGCAAGGCTATCAGCTTCAACATCGCTTTAGTGTTTTGCCAGTAGGGAACGTTTACCAAACGTGGAAGCTTGAGGATCTCACTGCGTGGCCGGATGAAATCGCAGCCGTTTTGTATGAACTCCCGATGCGAGAAATTGGCGGTCAGTTACCTTCATGGCAAGAACTGGAAGAAATCA
>NZ_JAWOTW010000483.1:0-624 GCF_033339075.1 Vibrio sp. 970 | reverse complement strand
CCTGGAATGGCGGCTGATCTGAAGTACCACGTGCACTCATTCCACGCCTTTGGCTCCGCTCATAGCGGTGAAGCGCCTTTCCCTGGCGCAGTCAACAACTGTGAGGCCTGCCATACCAATGCTCAATACAACTTACCTAGCCAACAAAATACGCGCCCTTCTCTTGCAAGTGGCAAGTACTTTAGTCCTGCATTAGTCGCCTGTGGCGCGTGTCACTTAGAGTCATCTTTAGCTAATGCTGACCCGGATACTGTGGCAGGAGATGCGCCTCTGAACCATATGCTGAATCACGGCGCGGTATTTGGAGCAGACACAGCAGCACAAGCCATGGGCTCCGAACAATGTGCGACTTGCCATGCCATTGGTCAGTCACAAGGGGTAGATAAGGTTCACAAGGTATACGACTACCGTTGAATTCGTCATTGAACACAATGCTTTGACAACTAAGGATAAGAAAAGGAAGAGCTATGAAAGCAATGTTTCTGCGGTGGTTGGTAGCTGGGATACTTGGGTTAGGCGTCATCTTCACCGTCAGTTCGGAAGATGTCGCCAAGCCAGAACCCGAAGCGGCGACGTTAACTCAAGAAGAAATTGAAACCATATTAGACACCAAGTTTTCCGAGG
>NZ_JAWOTW010000482.1:0-625 GCF_033339075.1 Vibrio sp. 970 | reverse complement strand
TGGAATATCAAAACTGACATGCTCTAGAGCCGGCTTTTCTGAACCTTCATACGTGAAGCTGACATCTTTCACAGATACTTCACCCTTCGCGCGCTCAACCGTGTATTTACCTTCGTTTTTCTCTGGTTCTAAATCGATCAGAGCAAACAAAGTTTGGCTTGCTGCCATACCACGTTGGAACTGAGAAGTTACGTTTGTCAGTGCTTTAAGTGGGCGCATCAAACCAAACATCGCAGAAAAGACCACGGTAAAAGTACCCGGAGTCAACTGCTCTTTGATTGAATCAATGCTTGCGAGATAAAGAACAGCAACAATCGCAAATGATGCAATCATTTGAATGATGGGGTTTGCCGCAGCCTGAGCCGTTACCAACTTCATGCTTTGTTGACGCATTTGGTTGCTGACTTTATCAAAACGTTGACGTTCAATGTCTTGACCACCGTAGCTCAATACGACTTTGTGCCCTTTTAACATTTGCTCAGCCGATGCGGTCACATTACCCATCATCGTTTGCATGTTCTTAGAGATTTTTCTGAATCGCTTAGAAACGACACCAATCCCCCAAGCAACCACAGGCGCCACAGCAAACAGCACTAATGACAACTGCCAGCTGTTGTAAAACATC
>NZ_JAWOTW010000481.1:0-625 GCF_033339075.1 Vibrio sp. 970 | reverse complement strand
CGCCCAAAGCAAACGTCGCCATTGCAAGAAGAAGGAAGCTAAAGCCGTCCATCAAATCGGTTAAACCAAAGGTGAAACGCTCGACACCAACGCCTTTATCGATACCGACTGTCGACAGCATCAAACCAAGAATGGTCATCATCCACGCTTTAATGACCTGACCTTTACCAGCAAAAGCCGCAACGGCAGACAAGCCGAGCAACATCAATGCAAAGTAATCAGAAGATTGAAAGCTTAACGACACGTTAGCCAAGGCTGGCGCAGCCACGAGCAGCATGATGGCCGAAAGTGTGCCGCCAGTAAAAGAGGAGTAAGCGGCTAATGCTAGCGCTTTACCCGCTTGACCTTTTTGCGCCATTGGGTAACCGTCAAACGCGGTTACGACCGTTGAAGAACAACCCGGTGCGTTGATCAAAATTGAAGAGGTTGAACCACCAAATACGGCGCCGTAGTAAACACCCGCCATCAAGATGAGGCCCGATGAAGGCTCTAAACCATAAGTAATCGGGATCATCAACGCGATGGCCGAAATTGGGCCAAGACCCGGCAGCATGCCGATAAATGTGCCGACGAAGCAGCCAACAATCACCATCATGATGTTCATTGGCATTACCGCGGTGGATAA
>NZ_JAWOTW010000480.1:0-625 GCF_033339075.1 Vibrio sp. 970 | reverse complement strand
TTCTTGTGGCCAGCCTGTTATCTAGTTTCTCGGTGATGGCACAAAGCCTTCAGGCAAGTGTCAACAAAACTGAAGTGGCTAAAAATGAAGTCATCAACCTACGGATAATGGCAGATTCAGAAGTGGCGTCCGACGCCATCGACTTCAGCGTATTGGAAAAAGACTTCTTCCTAGGACAGCCTCGCTACGGGCGTTCGAGTAACAACATCAATGGTCGAAAATATCAGCGCACAGAATGGAGCATTTCTATAGCGCCAATGAAAGAAGGGATAATTACGATCCCGAGTTTTTCGGCCGATGGGATGAAAACCGAGCCAATTCAGCTAAAAGTCACGGCGAACAAATCGGCACCCGATCTGGATGATTTGTTCAGCTTCAATATGAGTGTCGATAACCATACGCTATATCCGCAGCAATCTGCGAATTTACGCATGCAACTGATCATCAAGGCTGACACTCGCCGTTTAGACAACCCACAAGTTGTGCCACCACGTATTGAAGGCATGAAGCTTGAACCTGTTGGTGAAATGCAACAAGGGCAGCGAGTCATTTCGGGGCTTGCAGTGACAGTGGTGGAGCCATCTTTCCGCTTAACCGCAGACCAACCGGGAACATTCAGGCTACT
>NZ_JAWOTW010000479.1:0-625 GCF_033339075.1 Vibrio sp. 970 | reverse complement strand
TCGTTAGGTTCACCTCCTAAGAGATTGAGCATTTTGCGAATCGAGATGATCAAGCCTCCAAGAATTGAACCTGCGATAGCCAGACACAGCATAAGCTGCCACTGTGCTGTCGACCAAAAACGTGCATTCACTTCATTAAAGCCAATACCTGTACCGACAACCCAACCCCAATGTGGTGTTTTTTCTGCTATTGAGTATTTTTCTTCAATGCTGCCGTCGGCCTGTTTTTGGCTCCAGGTATATTCAACAATCTGACCTGTTTTGCGACCCAAAACATCTAGGATGAGTTGGCCTACGCTATTACCGCTGCCATCTTTAAAGTCATGGAAACTGGTTCCGTGTAGTTGAGGATCTAGTGGTGCGGCAATAAACATCATATTTTCGTCCGCCACATAAACGTACTCGTTGTCTTTGTAGAGGTTGTTACGCAGTAGGCGTGTTGCGAGGGCTTTTGCTTCCTCTTCAGTCATCTTGCCTTCAACTGCCATTTTTTCTACTTCAGTCAGAATGCTGTATGCACTCTTGAATAGCTCAGTTACTCGAGCTTTGTTATCGAGGTTACTTGCGACGCGTAAGGTCCATAAACCTGTAGCGGTCAAGGCTAGCAAAGCTAACAGTATGATCG
>NZ_JAWOTW010000478.1:0-626 GCF_033339075.1 Vibrio sp. 970 | reverse complement strand
TTGCCTCGGTGCAATCGGTAGTGCGCAATTTGCACTCATTCAAAACCCAGTTCTCCCTTCTGGTTATCGATGAATGTCACCGTGTGCCAGACGATAAAAACAGCAGCTATCAAAAAGTGATTACGCACCTTCGAGAGCTCAACCCTGGCATCAAAGTTTTGGGCTTAACGGCAACACCGTATCGTTTAGGAATGGGATGGATTTATCAATACCACACCCGAGGTCAAGTACGCACTGAAGAGTCGCGCTTTTTCCGCGACTGCATTTTCGAGCTGCCGATCCGTTACTTGCTCGACGAAAACTTCCTCACCCCCGCACGCATGATGGATGCGCCCGTTTTGTCTTACGACTTCTCGCAGCTGAAACCCGCTAATACCGGACGCTACAAAGAAGCGGAAATGGACATGGTTATCGACAAAGCCAAACGCGCCACTCCTCAGATTGTGGAACAAATCATTCAATACGCGAGAGAGCGTAAAGGCGTGATGATCTTTGCTGCAACAGTTCGACATGCTCAAGAAATTCACGGCCTGCTGCCAGAAGGCGAAACCGCCATCGTCATTGGTGACACTCCAACGCCAGAGCGCGATGCGATCATTCAAGCTTTCAAAAATCGTGAAATCAAA
>NZ_JAWOTW010000477.1:0-626 GCF_033339075.1 Vibrio sp. 970 | reverse complement strand
GTATCACATCTCTATTACTCTGATATTGACGCGAAGCTAACAAGATAAAACGTAAGGTGAGTAATATAAGCGCAACTGAAGATCTTGGATTATCCGATTTTCATTACCCCTAGTTTTTCAGCTCTGTAATTATTGGGTTGAATTGTCCTTTTAAGCCCGCACAGGTACTCTCCCTGACATCACCGTTTGTGCGGGGGCTTTTTCATATTTTGAACGATTTGTTTTAGATGATCTGCTTATCTAAAAATGTGGATTCTAGCAGTCATTGACGTGGGGCCGTTCTTTCGTGATCTCGTTTGGGCATCACATGTGTGGACGGAAAATTTCTACTCATCTCTCATTCTTCTCGACAAACATTGAGTAAAGGTAACGAATCGTAACATTGCTGCTGTAACTGTATGGCGTTTCAATATACTCGACTTAGTTTGTAAGCCACAGATTGCTAATAAGATTAGATGTCACTATGAGAAAAATTACCTTATTCAACACGACTTTCCTTACCGGCCTTGTTACCTTCTCTCACTTTGCCTTTGCTGCACCAACTGTTGTCCCTAATGCACCTGAATTAAGCTCCCGCGGTTATGTACTGATGGACTATCACACAGGTAAAGTGTTGGTAGAGCGCG
>NZ_JAWOTW010000476.1:0-626 GCF_033339075.1 Vibrio sp. 970 | reverse complement strand
TTTGACGCGCTTGATGCCGCTTCTTTAGTCGATGTCGAGCCATTGGAGCTTGAAAGCCAACTAAAAGATTCCGTCAATATTCTTATCGAGAAAAAGCAACTGCAAATCAGCAGTTTGAAGCGTTTAGATCTCGTCAAAGCACTACTGGATGAACTTAAAGGTTTAGGACCGCTTCAAGCGTTGGTTGATAACGATGATATCTCGGACATTATGATCAATGGCCCGTCAGATATTTTCATCGAAATCAACGGCAAGGTAGAGAAGTCGCCAATCCAGTTCGTCAATGAAAAGCAGCTCAATACTATCGCCAAGCGCATTGCATCCAATGTAGGGCGTCGAATTGATGAATCGAAACCGCTCTGTGATGCGCGTTTAGAAGATGGTAGTCGTGTAAACATCGTAATACCACCTCTTGCGATTGATGGTACTTCAATCTCAATTCGTAAGTTTAAAGAGCAAAAAATCAAGTTGGAAAACTTGGTTCAGTTTGGCGCGCTGTCCGTTGAAATGGCGAAGCTACTTTCCATTGCGAGCCACTGCAAGTGCAACATTCTTATTTCAGGTGGTACTGGTTCTGGTAAGACAACACTACTGAACGCTTTGTCAGGCTTTATCGGCAGTGGTGA
>NZ_JAWOTW010000475.1:0-626 GCF_033339075.1 Vibrio sp. 970 | reverse complement strand
GGCACTGTTGCAAATAGTCGCTGGTGATAAACTTATCATCCCCTTTTGCTGATGGAGCTGCACATGAACCCATTCAAAGGCCGGCATTTTCAGCGTGACATCATTCTGTGGGCCGTACGCTGGTACTGCAAATACGGCATCAGTTACCGTGAGCTGCAGGAGATGCTGGCTGAACGCGGAGTGAATGTCGATCACTCCACGATTTACCGCTGGGTTCAGCGTTATGCGCCTGAAATGGAAAAACGGCTGCGCTGGTACTGGCGTAACCCTTCCGATCTTTGCCCGTGGCACATGGATGAAACCTACGTGAAGGTCAATGGCCGCTGGGCGTATCTGTACCGGGCCGTCGACAGCCGGGGCCGCACTGTCGATTTTTATCTCTCCTCCCGTCGTAACAGCAAAGCTGCATACCGGTTTCTGGGTAAAATCCTCAACAACGTGAAGAAGTGGCAGATCCCGCGATTCATCAACACGGATAAAGCGCCCGCCTATGGTCGCGCGCTTGCTCTGCTCAAACGCGAAGGCCGGTGCCCGTCTGACGTTGAACACCGACAGATTAAGTACCGGAACAACGTGATTGAATGCGATCATGGCAAACTGAAACGGATAATCAACGCCACGCTGGG
>NZ_JAWOTW010000474.1:0-627 GCF_033339075.1 Vibrio sp. 970 | reverse complement strand
AGTCGACAGTGGATTGGTGGTTCAAGCCTCTTGCTTACGCATTCATTTTATTGCGTGAAGAAGGTTATCCGTCGGTGTTCTACGCAGATTACTACGGCGCGCAGTACAGCGACAAAGGCTACAACATCAATATGGCCAAAGTGCCTTACATTGAAGAACTTGTAACACTGCGTAAAGAGTATGCGTATGGCAAACAGAATTCTTATCTCGACCATTGGGATGTGATTGGCTGGACCCGAGAGGGCGATGCTGAACATCCAAACTCAATGGCGGTGATCATGAGTGATGGACCGGGCGGCACAAAATGGATGTATACCGGTAAGCCAAGCACGCGCTATGTCGACAAGCTGGGTATCCGAACTGAAGATGTTTGGACCGATGCCAATGGCTGGGCAGAATTTCCTGTCAATGGTGGTTCAGTCTCGGTTTGGGTGGGCGTTAAGTAACGTCGTCCTGTGATTTTGATACAGAACATGCAAATTTCAATGAAACATTACATTTAATCAAGGTGTTATTTGATATTCATGTAACAAATGCGTAACTTATATTTGAGCATTATCTAGAGGAATATAAAGAATGGAATCTATTGCTGATGTATTGGTTGTCGCCATTGTGTTTGGTGCCATT
>NZ_JAWOTW010000473.1:0-627 GCF_033339075.1 Vibrio sp. 970 | reverse complement strand
AAGCTAATTCACAGTCTTAGTGAGTAATTTCATTATTTTTAAATCTCTTAATAACGGAGAAAAATAATGAAAAACATCATCTTAGTATCTTTAGTCACACTCCTATCCTTCCCTACTCTTGCTGAAACTTGCGGTCAACACCTTGATAAAGGCATACCTTCAAGCAACAGCGATCAGTTCCTTTGCCGAGATGGCTATGCGGTTGGGTACAACTACAACACCAAAAACGCAGACTGGGTTGCTTACCACATTACCGCGGAAAGCGTGAACATCACCAACAAACGCAGTAACGCCTTCCAAGAAGACACTGAAATGCCGGATTACGCTCGCTCTACCCTAGCGGACTACAAAGGCTCAGGATACGACAGAGGGCACCTTGCGCCGTCAGCAACAATGGATTTCACCCAAGAGTCAATGAAGCAAAGCTTTTTGATGAGCAACATGTCGCCTCAACTGCCGGGGTTTAACCGCGTTGGTTGGCGCGTTCTAGAGGAACATGTTCGTGATCTCGCCAATGAGTACAATGAGCTTTATGTGGTGACCGGACCGATTTACCAAAGTAACGAAGGAACAATCGGTAATGGCGTGGCGATCCCGAGCGCATTTTACAAAGTCATTCTTGATCCA
>NZ_JAWOTW010000472.1:0-627 GCF_033339075.1 Vibrio sp. 970 | reverse complement strand
AGCGGTTTAGGTTTGCTGGTGAGGCATCAGGATCAGCGGAGTAAAAATCGCGGCTGTGGTTCAACATACCCGTTAAGTTGATGGTTGGAACAACAGTGACAGTGCCCGCCAGTTCTTTGCCGATCAGCTCTCGAGCTGTTTTTTGCGCGGCAAGAACGCCGTTGTATTCATCGCCATGAACACCGGCAGTGATCATAATCTTCTTGCCCGGCTTGTCGCCTTTGAATACCAATACTGGTAGGTGTTGCCACTGAGATAGGGCATTGGTTGCAATGCGGAACCAGAATTTATGCTCGCCAGCAGGCAAGTCAGTTACGTCGAGAGATTGAATGACTTGATGACCTTGAATTACGTCATCCAGAAATTGTGTTGCCATTAAAGTTGTCACTCCAAAACATCGTTTTGATGCTTATTTGCCATTTGGCTTGAATCAAAAAAGGCGAGAACTTGTCTCGCCTTCTTATCTGTTAATCAGTTTACGCAAAACCCATCACGTGAGCTGCGACGACGACAATGCTCGATAGGGTAAAGAGTAATAGCATAAAGCGCCAGCAGAATTTCGCCCAGTCACCCCAGTCGATACGACACACGCCAAGTGTTGCCATTAGGGACGCAGAAGTAGGAACG
>NZ_JAWOTW010000471.1:0-628 GCF_033339075.1 Vibrio sp. 970 | reverse complement strand
AAAGCGATTAAAACCGCCATCGTCACGCGAAACTGCCTAATTGCGACACAAAGAAAATTGGAACATAACCAAATCACCGTTGAGCAAGTGATCACGCGTGAATGTTATCCACCAAAACCCGATCCTTTATCGCTACAAGTGCTCGCCAAGGAGTGGCGTTTGATGCCAAATGAAGTGCTGTATGTCGGTGACTTCCTTTACGATTTACAAGCTGCGTACAATGCACAAATGCCGTCTTGTTTAGTGCATCACGGCATCACCGAACAATTTCAAAATTCGGCATCACTTGCGGTGAGAGAACTGTCCGATTTGCTGGCGTACTTTGAATCAGCGCACTGATCCCTTTGTCCGAAAAGCTCAACGAATTAGATTGCCAATTCACAGAGACAAAAAAAGGATCACTCATGTGCTCCTTTGGCTTATTCCCGAATCGTATGTAAATGTTTGAACTTAGCCTTGTAGGTAAGCGTTAAGCATCCACATCAGTTTTTCTTGCTCACGGATGTAGTCTCCCATCAGTGCCGCAGTACCTTCATCGTCTGCTTCACCAGCGTTTTGTAAAATCTCACGCTGTTTAACAAGCAGAACACCAACACCATTAGCCAGACCTCTCGCGCGCTCTCCACCC
>NZ_JAWOTW010000470.1:0-628 GCF_033339075.1 Vibrio sp. 970 | reverse complement strand
ATACAACGCGATCCCGCTTGGCGCATTTATCGCGCTGATGACGGTGCTCAGTGGTTGGGGGTACGAGCACTGGGGCGCGCTGGTGTTCTGGGGTATGGCGGCAATGGGCCTATTGGCGCTGTTCATCAAATTGGACCCTCAAGAGCCTAGCCACAACGTGGTGGATGTGTCTGAAAAGGCACTTGAAACACAGAATTAGACTTCTGTGACAAAGGTTAAAAACTAATCTTTGTCTCCATTGTGAAAGCAGTGTTAAATGAAACCTCTCCCTCAAGGAGAGGTTTTTTATTTTCTGTAAGAAAAGCTAGAAAGGATATCGGATGCAAGGATGGCTGGTGGTTCCCGTTTCTTTGGCGTACTTGGGAGCCCTATTTATAATCGCGTGGTACGGAGACATACAGAAGCGCTGGCTCGCCCGTTGGCGACCGTGGATTTATAGTCTCTCGATTGCGGTGTACTGTACCTCGTGGACCTTCTACGGCACGGTCGGACAGGCGAGCAGCAATCCTTGGTCTTTCTTGCCCATCTATATCGCGCCGATTTTGGTGTTTACCATCGGATGGCGGGTTCTGGCTCGACTCATTCTGATCGCGAAGCGCGAACACATCACTTCCATCGCTGATTTTAT
>NZ_JAWOTW010000469.1:0-629 GCF_033339075.1 Vibrio sp. 970 | reverse complement strand
AGTGTGATGGCAACAGAGACGCTCATCATGACAAAAATAGCTAGCATGATGACCAGTTGATATTTAATGGCAACCAATGGGCTTGCGCCCCCTAGGATTTGCCCCGTCATCATACCAGGAAGCGTGACAAGGCCCATCGTGGTCATTGAGGCTAGCGTTGGCGCTAACGATTTTCTCAGAGCCTCCTGAACGAAAGGAAAGGAAGCGTATTTAGGGGCGGCACCCAGTGAGATGGCAGCTTCGTACTCAGATTTACGCTCTTCAAAAGCAGAGAATAAGTTTTGTAGCGCGATGATATTACTGCTCAGACTATTGCCTAACAGCATGCCTGCCAATGGGATCATATATTGTGCATTGTAAAGCGGAGTAGGGCGCACCAAGCCAGCGGTGATCGCAATTAGTAATGGAAACAAGCCACATACAAGCCCAGTTAGAAGTGGCAGCATGAGCGGCTTTTTCGGTAAACGTGCTTTCCCTGCAATGGAGCTTGCTCCTACGACGAGCATAATCGCAAGCCAAAGTAAGTTGATGATCAAGCTGTTTAATTGAAAGAGATATTCAAGATAAACCCCGATCAGAACGAGCTGTAAAGTCATACGCACAACGCTGATTGATGCATCTTTCGCGAT
>NZ_JAWOTW010000468.1:0-629 GCF_033339075.1 Vibrio sp. 970 | reverse complement strand
GTTTGCAGCATGCTGTTTAGCTTGCTATCGGCAGCATCGTATTCTTCATTACTCCAGAAACGCACATCCACGATCGCTTCCGCGTGCTCAGGGACGATGTTTGCGCCGTTACCGCCAGACACAATACCCACGTTTAATGTGGTACCAGATTCGAAGTTCGTCATGGCATTGATTGCGAGAATCCAGTTCGCCATCTCGGTAATTGCACTGCGGCCATTTTCTGGCTCGTTGCCCGCGTGGGCTGCAATGCCATTAAACGTGATTTTGTAACGCGCCATGCCTTTGCGCGCTTTGACTAAACCTCCGTCTGCGCGTGCTGCTTCTGCCACCAATACGTTTTTCGCGTTTTTTGCAACAGATTGAATCCAGTCGACCGAATCTAACGATCCAGTGTCTTCGTCTGGGTTCATGCAGATACAAATCGACAGTTTATCCAACACCGCTTGGTCGAGGTTACGCATCGCGTACACAATATTCAGCAAGCCAGATTTCATGTCCGAGACACCCGGACCGTACGCTTTGTCAGCGTCTTGAGACATAGGACGTAATCCAGCGGTGCCGACAGGGAACACTGTATCCATGTGACCAATCAGCATCACGTCAACTTGCTCAGCCTCAGGCTTGTTTCG
>NZ_JAWOTW010000467.1:0-629 GCF_033339075.1 Vibrio sp. 970 | reverse complement strand
CCTTGACCTGTTCTGGCGTGTAAGAACGAGCGTTTTCAATAGTTTCTTTTTTAGATGTAGGAAGCTCTTTGGGTGGGTATAGTGTTTGATTGGGTTCTAACTTATGTGTGACATGCTGCATCATTGTTTGTATTGCCTGACGATCCATGTCGATTGTGCTTTGTTTACATTCGTGAGCGCGTAACTCTATGTAGTTTTTTGCTTGTTCTGGGGTTAGTTCTCTTAGAGAGCCAAGCTTGAACTCTTTCAAATAATCGCAACAAGTTTTCAGTGCTTGTTCGTAATTTCTAGCTGTTCCAACCGATTCTATGATGTTGCCTTTACCCTGCAATTCCTTCATCACAGAGGCGGCTTGAGCTTCAGATTTCGCAAAGTGTCCTCTAGCCATTGCGTGTTACTCCGATCGTATGGAGGTAACGAAGGATAGTGCTGCGTGCTGCATACTGATTATGCACAGTATGCAGGTGCAAAGAGATTAGCTCTAGAGATGCGCCAGTTTTGTACATTTTGGCGATTTCAGAACGGAACGGTTCAAGTTTAGAGGTGCGTTTCTTATAGTTTTTGCCTTTGCGTAAAGCACGGGTCTTTTTTGCAGCTTCGGTCGCTGCTACTGGATCAAAGCTCATAAA
>NZ_JAWOTW010000466.1:0-630 GCF_033339075.1 Vibrio sp. 970 | reverse complement strand
TCAACAAGCGCTAATACATGTACGACAACAAATAACCAGCCTTCTGTATCGCGCTTTACAGGGATTGCCGCTCCAACAAATAACTCTCCGGTTACCACTTCAATGGCACCAATTTGACAATCAATCACTTCAAATTGTTGATCATTAAATACTAAGATGCCTTTATCCGCGGGATGATCAGGCCAGATATGGCTAACGGGATGAAACGGAGTCACGTCGGTGACTACGTAGGTCACTTCATTGTGGTTTTGAACGAGTTGAATCTGAGCGTCCAACTGCCAAGTTTGATGGCAAAAACGGGTTTGTGTCGCGGTAATCGTCATGCTTTGCTTATCTTTGTGAATGTAAGAAGTTAAGGTTTTGTGCTGAGCATTTGAAGATACAGGAATCTGCACGTCATCACTAATACCACTAGAGAAAAACCGCGCAGAAGAACATTGTGATAATGATGAAAGTAAGGTTTAGAAAAGGACACATCTCACATCACTTTTAGAGGTTGCAAAAAACAGATAAAAAAATACCCAAGTAAAAACTTGGGTATCTTCAAATGCTTAAATTATTTTTTGCGGTTTTTAACCACAGACATCATACGTTTACGCTTACGCTCTTGAGACAAGGTTAGCTTGTTCG
>NZ_JAWOTW010000465.1:0-630 GCF_033339075.1 Vibrio sp. 970 | reverse complement strand
ATTCTGAAACGCAAAGTGATTGAAGCTAGGATAGGCACTAAAAACAGGCATTAAAAAAGCAGCTCCAGTGAGCTGCTTTCGTGTTTTAGGGGGGCGACTAAATTTCGTCAGAACCGCCAGCGGCTTCAAACCATTTCGCAAGATGCGTTTTGAGATCTTTCAGCTCTTCAGGGCCGATAAGCGCAAGGCCAAGATCCTCTGCACGAGTAATGTCATTGTGACGAAGAGGGCGGAAGCTCACCAGCATAGCGCGTGCTTGTAGACCGCCTAGCAGGTCACGCAAAGATTCCAGTTTGTACAGCGTATCGTCACCATCATCGCGCATGCCTTTCGTTTTACACTCAATGATGTGCAGCTTGTTATTTACAACCGTTGCTACGTCTAGCTCGTTACGTACTTCACTTTCACCCAGCTTACGATAAACCTGAACATTCAAAGAGCGGTCTTGAATCGTTGGCATGGTGTCTTGGATTTGCTTCACAGTGCTGTGAACCAGAGTCTCCAACCATTCGCCGTTAGAGAATCGACGTGCGTCTTCGTTCGCGAAGGTCAAAATGCCATTTTCGTAAGTCGCGATCTGTGCTTCGACAAGATCCGACAGCAGCATGTTGAGTTCACGGTAGCCTTGTT
>NZ_JAWOTW010000464.1:0-630 GCF_033339075.1 Vibrio sp. 970 | reverse complement strand
AAAATGACTGTGCGACGAAGAACAGCTCTTGCGCCGGCACGTCAAAACAAGACCACCAGAAAGACGCATTTGTGGTGGTTCCAAAAGGTCTTTGCGACAAATTGGCTGGCGGCAGCACCAGCGCATCTTAATTTCTCCGTTAATTGTTGTGGGCGTGTGATGGCTCAACTCACACCCCACAACCTCTTCTCATCCAGTTCGAAAAGGAGTTTCACGTGAAACACTACGATTTTCACCCTCTTGTTGGCGTTGGTTTACGGACTCCTCATTTGGACTTTTTTCAGCAACAACGCCCAGAACTGTCTTGGTTAGAAGTTCACAGCGAGAACTACTTTCAACCCAATGCAGCCGAACGAAAATATCTACACACTTTGCGAGAGCAATACCAGATCAGCTGCCACGGAATTGGTTTATCGTTAGGCTCTGTTGAACGCGTTAGCCAAGTACACCTAGCTCAACTGAAAGCGTTGATTGATGCCATTGACCCGATGTTTGTCTCTGACCATTTGAGCTGGAGTGAAAATGGTGGGCATTATTTTAACGACTTGCTTCCCCTACCATACACCGAAGAAGCACTGAACGTTTTTACTCGCAATGTGCTTGAAGTTCAGGATTATCTGCAACGCGAAA
>NZ_JAWOTW010000463.1:0-631 GCF_033339075.1 Vibrio sp. 970 | reverse complement strand
CTCCAATCGATAGAGCCGTTCGCAACAAAAATGACGATAGCGATGAGAGACACACACGTTGAAACCAGAAGTTTAAGCCCATTCATCAAGTTGATGTCTTGATGGCCCGCCACAACGAGGTAACTCAGAACAATCACGCCTAATCCGGCATTAAAAAATCCGCCGTATGCTGAAACGCCGACCAACAACAAACTCAATGCGATTAAGCCTAAAACGCCAGCGTGTTTATGTTCTCTGGTGATGGATTTGATGATCATTGTTAACCGCGAACCTGTAAGAAATAGCACCGTAGCAAACAAAAGTAGCCAAGGAATGGCTTCCAAAAACAGTGACTCTGGCGTATTGAGAAGAAGATACGCGCCAACTGCGCCACCAACTAAGCTGAACGAGACGGTGAATAGCAGTTCTTGCTTGTTCTTCAAAATTTCTTCACGAAAACCCACGGCACCGCTTATGTATCCCGCGCACGCCGCGTAAGTGTTGGTGGCGTTAGCCATGATGGGCGGCACGCCAACCGCCATTAGGGCGGGGAAGGTGATAAAACTCCCACCTCCTGCTATCGAATTCATGATTCCACCTACCACGCCTGCAGCAAACAACAGAGCCAATTCCAGCAGCATAAACAATCCTT
>NZ_JAWOTW010000462.1:0-631 GCF_033339075.1 Vibrio sp. 970 | reverse complement strand
TTTGGCTCAGTTGGGTTAGCAAGATCCGCAATCACGAGCGGGTTATTTTTATCGAGCGTGCCCGTTGCGGGGTCGGCGCAGTAGCCTTTTTCGGTAATCGTCATTGAAACGATCGCCACTTGTGGCTCGGCCATTTTTTCTAACACCGCTTGAATGCTGTCGAGGCTTGGGTGCAGTGACTCGGTGACTGAGCCAATCACTTTTACCTCTGTCGATTTTGCGCCTTTCTCTGCCACGGTGTAGAGGTGATCTTGCGCGCGCAGCGATTGAATTAACTCTTCACCGCCAAATAGGTTGATTTCGCAAATGCCCCAATCCGAGCCCGTTTTGCTCAGCATTTCATTGGTGAACAGTGCTTGGTGCGCTCGGTGGAAAGCACCGAAACCAAGGTGAATAATACGGCTTTTGAGTGTAGAACGGTCGTAATCTGGCAGCGAAACAGCAGCATTTAGGGTGGAGTTTGCAATGGTTTTCATTTTATTCCCCTTCTCCCGCAGAGTGCTCTGCGGGATGATTCATTGAAAGAGTTAGTAGCCTAGGACCAGTTTTGGTAAGAACAGACTGAGTTCAGGAATAAAGGTCACCGCCATTAGGGCCGCAATCAGTGCAACGTAGAATGGCAGAAGCGGCT
>NZ_JAWOTW010000461.1:0-631 GCF_033339075.1 Vibrio sp. 970 | reverse complement strand
TTCACCATCGCATCGACTTCTGGTAGAACTTGTCCTGGCAAATGGTGGTCTATCACCAATACGGTAATGCCATTTTCTTTGTCGTAGCGGACACCTTCAATCGACGATACGCCATTGTGGACCGTCATGATAATTTCTGCGCCAAGTTCCAATGCTTGATCGACCACCTCTGGGCTCAAACCGTAGCCATCTTCAAAGCGGTTCGGCACCAAGTAATCGACGTTATTGCTGCCAAGCATACGCAATGCCAATACAGAAAGAGCAGAACTCGTTGCGCCATCTGCGTCAAAGTCACCCACCACGATGATGCGTTTTTGCTCTTGAATCGCTTGGAACAACAACTCAACCGCCTGCTCAATGCCGCCAAGCTTTTGGTACGAATGCAATCCACGAGCAGAAGTTTCTAGCTGCGCGATGTCAGTAATACCGCGATTGATGTAAATGCGTTTTAAGATCGGAGGAATGGAGTCTGGGAGAAGGGAAAGATCCGGTTCGGGACGTCGTTGAATTTCTATCATGCTTGAAAAGAGCCGACTATTGCGTCGGCTCTGCTCCTTAAAGGATTACAGTTGCTCTAAACGTTTCAGTAGTTCAGCTGGCGGTAAGTAACCACCAACCATCTCACCGTTTG
>NZ_JAWOTW010000460.1:0-631 GCF_033339075.1 Vibrio sp. 970 | reverse complement strand
AACCTTAAAAGAAGTATTTAAACAATGGGCTTCCGACGATGGAGTTGTGGTCATCAACCCTGCAACTGAGCAAGAGTTAATTCGCTTAAAACCGAGTTCAATTGAAGAGTTGGATTGCCTCATTGAAGCGTGTTCGGCTGAACAAGTTCGATGGGCTAAGTTGAGTGCGAAAGAGCGCTCTAGCTGTTTGAAAAACTGGCATCAATTGTTGATGGAACACGCTGAAGATATAGCGACCATTATTACATTGGAACAGGGTAAGCCATTGTCTGAAAGCCGCGGGGAAGTGAGCTACGGGGCATCTTTTGTAGAGTGGTTTGCAGAAGAGGCTAAACGAGCTTATGGCGAACTTATCCCAGCTCCTGCTGTAGATAGACGTTTAGCCTCTTTTGTAGAGTGGTTTGCAGAAGAGGCTAAACGAGCTTATGGCGAAGTTATCCCAGCTCCTGCTGTAGATAGACGTTTATCTACAATTAAACAGCCTGTAGGCGTGTGTGCTGCGATTACACCGTGGAATTTCCCTATTGCTATGATCACACGAAAAGCGGCACCTGCGTTAGCTGCTGGGTGTGGGATGATCATCAAACCGTCCGAGTTGACCCCTCTGACCGCACTAGCGGTTGTTGAACTT
>NZ_JAWOTW010000459.1:0-632 GCF_033339075.1 Vibrio sp. 970 | reverse complement strand
GACCTTAAACGGTGAGCCAATGACGATGTTCCCAGGAGAGGTGCCGAAGAAGCTACCCAATGCCGCCTATTGGCAAAACAGTGGTTTTGACTTTACTTCCTTCCGTCCTATGCCGTCAGCAAGTGATGAACCGATGAAACACATACGTCTAGATAAAGCACTGGATTATCTGCTAGGAGACAAATTGAAATGAGCGAATTGAAGCAGAAACAAATTTTCTCTGAAAAAGCACTAGAGAAAGAGCAGCAATCGGACTCCCCAGAGTTGACGGCGCAAAAGACATTCAGTGAAAAAGAAACTTTGGTACCAATGAACATAGAAGAAGATCGAATTGAAACCGAACAAGAACTGCAACTTGAACATGTGATTCGCCCTAGGCCGGGCAGAAAATGGCTCGCAACCGGCGTGTTTGCTACTTTTGCCGGATTGGTCGGGTGGCAGGCTGTAGACTCATTTGTCACTGCGGTGCAAACAGCTGACTGGCTAGCATTAGGTTGGGCGGGTTTCATTACTGCAGTGGCTTCATTGGGCCTAGGTGCTATCGGTAAAGAACTCTGGAAGCTACGTAAATTAAGAAATCATTTCAGCATTCAAGAAGAAGCCGAACTGCTCGTTCACAGTGACAGTGTGGG
>NZ_JAWOTW010000458.1:0-632 GCF_033339075.1 Vibrio sp. 970 | reverse complement strand
ATGAGCAATATCGCCAAGTCCGCTGTTAAACTCAGTGTTTTCTCTGTGATCATGATTACGGTTACATCCGTTGATAGCATCAGAAACATACCGGGTGCCGCCTTATTTGGTAGTCATGCCATCTCTTTCTTTTTACTTGCTGGTTTATGCTTTTTCGTTCCCACGGCTTTAGTGTGTGCCGAGCTAAGCACGACTTACCCTCAACAGGGTGGTGTCTATCTTTGGGGAAAAGAAACGATTGGACCTAACTTCGGCTTTGCGACCGTTTGGTATCAATATGCGGAAAATATCGTTTATTACCCGCCGCTGATCTCTTTCATTGTCGCTACAGGTGCCTACCCATTTTTCCCTGAACTGGCGCAGAATAATATTTTCATGTTAATCATGATTAATGTGATTTTTTGGGCGCTAACATTGGTAAATATATTCGGCTTACGTTTGTCATCGATGATCACAAACGTGTTTGGCACTCTAGGGCTCATTTTCCCAATTTTGCTGATCATTGGCTTGGGTGGTGACTGGACATATACCAATGCGGGTGTGTCTCATTTCGCCCTTAGTCATGTCTCTGACTGGCTACCCGATTTTTCTCAAGAGGGTATTGGAGCAGGTTGCACCGCTGTCGTGCTTTC
>NZ_JAWOTW010000457.1:0-632 GCF_033339075.1 Vibrio sp. 970 | reverse complement strand
CCAAGGATGCGTACTGATGGTGACGCCGGGCGCCTGTTGAAAAATCGCTGGTAAGAAATGCGGCAAGATTAATGGGTAGACACTTTCCACCGCTGCAATTTGAAAACGGTATTCACTGCTTTGGGGCGAAAACTCTTCTGGCTGGGTCAGCACTTCTAATTGGTTAATCAACAGATCCAGTTTCGGTTTGAGGAACAATGCACGTGGTGTTGGCGTTAATCCATGTGAGTTACGCGTAAACAATGGATCATCAAATTGAATGCGAAGTTTGGCTAATGATTTGCTCACCGCGGATTGGCTAAGGCACAGTCGATGCGCTGCTCGAGTCACGTTAAGCTCTTCAATTAACACTTTAAAACAGACCAGTAAGTTCAGGTCGAGACGAGCGAGCTTTTCTATGTTCACGGTGAATTTCCTCTGGGGAATAATGGTCATGATTATACATCATTTCCATTCATATCATCAGATGATTAAGCTCTCTGCAAAGTTCTTGTTCAATTTGGAGTGTTGTGTGTCTAGCCATATTTCTAATAGTAAAAAACAAATGGCGTTGTTGACCCTTTTGGTTCTTTTCAGTCCGCTTGCGATTGATATCTATCTACCTGCGTTACCTCTTATCGCTTCAACTTTTC
>NZ_JAWOTW010000456.1:0-633 GCF_033339075.1 Vibrio sp. 970 | reverse complement strand
GTGCTCGTCTTTACCTGACCGACGGAAAAGTACTCACGACTGCCGTATCCCACCATCAATCTGGTACTCATAAGCTTAATCACTTTCTTAATGCGACGACGTTGTATAAATCTCAACATGTTGAAGTCCTTATTTATATTTCGATAATTAATAATAAGTTTTGTATACCACACATCAATACTCTAGAGTGTCAGGGTTTAGCACGGCACTCAAAGAGTATGGAGTTCAAGAGTGAAAATTGACGATCTAAAACTGTTCACCAAAGTCGTCCAACTTGGCAGCTTTACAGCGGCAGCCAATGCTTTGGACTTGCCACGAGCAAATGTTAGTCGACGCATTGGAGAACTGGAACGTTACCTCGGAACGCAACTTTTTCACCGCACCACTCGCAGCCTTTCGCTGACAAACAAAGGCGATGCCTACTACCAAGATCTACAAAAAGTACTCACCTTGCTTGATTCGGCAAACCAGCAAGCCAGTAACGAAAGCATCGAGGTCAGAGGAAAAATCAAACTTGGCCTTCTGCCAGAAACCTATGAACCTCTTCAACCCATTTTGTTTGAATTTCAGGATCAATACCCGCAGGTTGAACTCGACATTCGCAATATCAACAATGGCTTTATTGATATGTTT
>NZ_JAWOTW010000455.1:0-633 GCF_033339075.1 Vibrio sp. 970 | reverse complement strand
ACGCTTATCTAAAAGGCGAAATTGGTGAACAATACTTCATGTCTCAAAGCAATGCGTGGCCAAACTATGAAAGCGATTACCGCCCACTCGTTGAGTTCGCCAAGCAAGCCAACTTACCTGTTATCGCCGCAAATGCACCCAAATACATCATCCGCTGCATTGGTCGTCAAGGTGTTGATTACCTGAATAAATTAGATGATGAAGAGCGTAGCTTTGTGGCTGAAAACGTCAATACCGCGAACAGCCCATATAAAGAAAAGTTCATGGCATCCATGCATCATGGCAAGCCAGAGCAAACTGAAAAGCAATACGCCGCACAAGTAACGTGGGACGAAACCATGGCGGAGTCGATTGTGAAATACCTCGCTCAAAACCCAAATGCTCAAGTTGTTCATGTCGCGGGGAAATTTCATACAGAAGCAGGTTTAGGTACCGCAGCATCCATTTTACAACGCAACCCTGAGCTTAAAGTGGTGGTGGTTAATCCAACGTCTGAAATCAGTACAAACAGCCCCGATTATCAGTTAGAAGTACTCGAACCGCCGGTTCGCTTCGTTCAAGACGCGAACAGAATGGCCGCGTATAAGCACCTATCTACACGTAATGACGATCTTCAATGTAAATAACGCGGCC
>NZ_JAWOTW010000454.1:0-634 GCF_033339075.1 Vibrio sp. 970 | reverse complement strand
AAGCTTACGATGAAGCTGAAGCAAACTACTACTCGCTTAAAGCAGATATCGAGAGTTTAAAAGCAACCATCGATCGTCGTGAAATCAAAGCGCCATTTGCAGGTGTAGTTGGTATCCGTAACGTTTATCTTGGTCAATACATCCAAGCTGGTAGCGATATTGTTCGCCTAGAAGATAGCAGCGTAATGCGTCTGCGCTTTACCGTGCCTCAAACAGACATCTCGCGTATCAAACTTGACCAAGAAGTGGATATTTTTGTAGATGCCTACCCAGATCAGCCATTCAAAGGCTCAATTTCTGCCATTGAACCTGCAGTAAATGTACAAAGTGGGCTGATCCAAGTACAAGCTGACATTCCAAACAGCGATGGCAAACTTCGCAGCGGTATGTTCGCACGTGCAAACATCATCATGCCGAAATTGGCAAACCAAGTGACGCTACCTCAAACAGCAATCACCTTCACTTTGTACGGCGATAACGTCTACATCGTGACAGAAGAAGATGGTGAAAAGCGCGTGAAACAACACGTAGTTAAAGTGGGCGAACGTACTAAAGACATCGCACACATCTTGGAAGGCGTGAAACCAGGTGATGTTGTGGTGACGTCGGGCCAAGTCCGTTTAAGCAACCACGC
>NZ_JAWOTW010000453.1:0-635 GCF_033339075.1 Vibrio sp. 970 | reverse complement strand
AATCGCCGCGTTGCGATCGCCGTGCATCATTTCCGAAGCGGCCACGACTTTGTCGTAGACAATGTGAGTATCACCCGACAGCTGACGAACAAACTCAAGTAAGCGCTGACGAGGTGCAGACAAACGACTTTGCAGCAAGTCAGCCACAACAATTGCACCCGCGTTAATAAACGGGTTGCGTGGAATACCCTGTTCCATCTCCAACTGAATCAGCGAGTTAAACGCCTGACCTGATGGCTCTTTACCTACTCTTGCCCAAATTTCTTCTTGTTTGTACAAGCACATGGCCAACGTTAGGCTCAGTGCTTTCGAAATAGACTGAATAGAAAAAGACTCATCGGCATCGCCAGCCTTAATCACTTCACCTTCATTGGTGTATACCGCAATAGCTAATTTATTATTCGGTACTTTTGCCAGAGCCGGAATGTAGTCCGCCACTTTTCCTTGACCGATCAAAGGGCGCAATTCCGCCAGAATATCTGTCAAAATTTCCGCTGTCGGTTTCATTGTCTACCTTCTTGTCACAAGAGTATTCGCTCAGAGGTAAAAAAAGCCAACAGAGCGTTGGCTTTTCATCGGATTCGTTATCGAAGATTCGATTATGGTTTCACTGCCACAATAATATTGCGGTTGAT
>NZ_JAWOTW010000452.1:0-635 GCF_033339075.1 Vibrio sp. 970 | reverse complement strand
TTCAATGCAAGCATCGTAACCTTGGTTTACTTGCGCCAAGCCTGTAATACCTGGCAGTACGCCGTATGTGCGCTCTACAAAGTAGGGAATTTCATCTTCCAACTTTTGATAGAAGGCAGGTCGCTCAGGGCGAGGGCCAATCATAGACATTTCACCTTTCAATACATTGAATAGCTGCGGTAACTCATCGAGACGAGTCTTACGTAAAAATCGGCCGACCGGGGTAATGCGTGGATCATTTTCGGTTGCCCAAACCGCACCTGAGCGTTGTTCTGCATCGATGTACATCGTGCGAAACTTCATGATTTGAAACAGATCCATCTTCTCGGGTGTGCAGCGACCAACACGCAGTTGACGATAAATCACTGGGCCTTTTGAGCTGACCTTGATGGCAAGAGCAATGAACGGAAACAGTGGCGCGGTTACTAGCAGAATCAACAGCGCAACCAGTACATCAAACGTTCTTTTCGCGTGGCATACATTTGAGTCGTAACGTGAGTTTTTCATGATGCTTTCCTTATTGGTTGACGCGTTTCCAACGCCCGTTTTCCATGCCTAGTAGGTACTTCATACCGCCGACAAAGTTTGCGATATGGCCAACGACGATATAGCTAATCAGTTTGAAAGGTTTCACT
>NZ_JAWOTW010000451.1:0-635 GCF_033339075.1 Vibrio sp. 970 | reverse complement strand
TTTAATCAATTGGACGCGATGTTTTCCGCTACGTTGCGTTGTGGAGAAAGTCAGTTCATCACTAACTGGCAGCAACTAGGTTTAAAAGCCGAATGGGCGAAGCGCAACTTGCAGTTGTTTGGGCGTAACTCTGTGTCCGGGACGTATGGTTACTTCAAAAGCAATGCGCTGTGTGGCGGTGACTTCAAAACCCGAGTGAATGAACAACCGGGCTCGGCTTCTGTGGTGCAATCTGTGGCATCGACCATCAGCGGAGTTGGTTATTCTGGCGTTGGTTATCGAGTGGCTGGCGTAAGGTTGGTTCCCATCGCTAAACGCGGGGTTAACTATGTTAGCCCGACTCGTACAAATATTGTCTCAGGTAAGTACCCACTATCACGCTACCTTTATGTATACGTAAACAAGCATCCTGATTACCCGTTGTCTCCAATAGAAGCCGAGTTTATTCGTTTTATGTTCTCTGCTCAGGGACAAGCGTTAGTCGAAAAAGATGGCTATGTGCCGATCACTGCAGATTTCGCAGCGGAAGAGTTAAAAAAAGTCGGCCTTTAAGCCGACTTTTTTCATTGTACCGAAAACTAAAAAGTGAGTGTCCACTTCGCACTTGCCCATCTATCTTGTTCTTCCAGCAAATC
>NZ_JAWOTW010000450.1:0-635 GCF_033339075.1 Vibrio sp. 970 | reverse complement strand
CCCATGTGACCACATTTTTTAACCGAAGCGAGTTGGTCTTCAAAGTGAACACCAGCGGCACCGGCTTCGATCATCGACTTCATCAGTTCATATGCGTTTAGCACGCCACCAAAGCCCGCCTCTGCGTCCGCTACGATTGGTAGGAAGTAATCAATACCACCTTCATCTTCAGGAGACTTGCCATTCGCCCACTGAATTTGGTCAGCACGACGGAAAGAGTTGTTGATGCGCTTAACCACTGAAGGCACTGAGTCCACTGGGTATAGCGACTGATCCGGGTACATAGTCGATGCAGTGTTGTTATCTGCCGCTACCTGCCAGCCTGATAGGTAAATCGCTTCGATACCCGCTTTCGCTTGTTGTACGGCTTGACCACCTGTCAGTGCACCAAGACAGTTTACATAACCTTTTTTCGCACTGCCGTTGACCAGTGACCACAGCTTATCAGCACCACGTTGTGCGATTGTATTTGCTGGTACCATCGAGCCACGCAGTTCTACGACTTCTTCTGCAGTATACGTACGCTTTACGTTTTTCCAGCGTGGATTCGTTGCCCAGTCTTTTTCCAGAGCTTCAATTTGTTGGCGGCGAGTCAATGTCATTGGTCTATCCCTCTTTATTATTTGCACTTTTGT
>NZ_JAWOTW010000449.1:0-636 GCF_033339075.1 Vibrio sp. 970 | reverse complement strand
CTATCGTGAACCGTTTCGGCCCGTCACCACAGGCGTTTATGGTGGTGCCGATTGTCGGTGCATTCTTCATCGACATCGTTAACTTAGTGATTTTGCAAGGCTGCATCGCCTTTATCAAATAATCGGCGAAAGGCGTAACCACGCCAATTTTAAGATCATTTAAAGCCAAAGCCAGTCGGAAAAGACTGGCTTTTTTGTTTCTTGGTATGAATCTTTCTCATTCTTGCTTCAAGCAATGAAATCAATGCGTTAATATCATTCACAGGATGTTATTTTCCCTGCAGCAGGAGGCTCCACACATGTCAGAAAAAATATCGACATCAGCATTAGCGAAAATGCGCAATATTGACGCCAAGCTGCTGTTTTCAGATCTCAAACGCGCCGGTTACATCACTCGCCAAGAGGACAAATGGATCCTGACGGAAGAGGGCGCTAAGTTCGGCGGTGAATATGTTGACCACCCCAAGTTTGGGCAGTTTATTGTCTGGCCTACGAACTTGCATATTGAGCTGAATCCTACCTCTGGGAAAACTCTGAGTGCCACACTACTTGGCGATAAACTTCGCCTTAATGCCAAGCGAATCAACCAATTGTTGAGTGAGCTAGGCTGGATAAGTAAATCAGAAGACGGATGGC
>NZ_JAWOTW010000448.1:0-636 GCF_033339075.1 Vibrio sp. 970 | reverse complement strand
CAGTAAAACGATAGAACTTTATGGCCGAACCGCACCTAATCGCCAAGCTCGTCTTGGTGCAGAAGTGGCCGGCAAAATTGTCAGTCTCAACATCAATAAAGGGCAACTTGTTAAGCAAGGACAAGTGATTGCTAACATTGATAAGCGGGATTTGGACAGTCAGCTCAAACGCGCTCAGGCCATGCTGCGAGTGAAAGAAAAGGAGTTTAATGCCGCAAAATCGCTCAAAAGCAGGGGGTTACAAGGCGAGGTGGCCTTTGCGACTGCGGAAGCCGCGTTAGTCGATGCAAGAGCGAACCTCAATAATGTCCAAACCGCTCTCAAGAATACCGAAGTTAAAGCGCCCTTTGATGGCATTGTTGATCATCATTTTGTCGAAGTGGGTGACTTTGTCGGTGTGGGCGACCCAATAGCGACAGTGATTGATTTAGAGACTCTGGTTATTGAAGCCGACGTTAGCGAGCGCCATATCCAGTATCGTAAAGAAGGTCTTCAAGCGGATGTCAGAACTATCAATGGTCAGCATCACTTGGGGATTTTACGTTATATTGGTCGCGTTTCCTCCGCATCGACCAATACGTTTCCGATTGAAATCGAAATAGATAATCGCAATTCGCTCATCCCTGCGGGGATCAG
>NZ_JAWOTW010000447.1:0-636 GCF_033339075.1 Vibrio sp. 970 | reverse complement strand
CAAGCTCATGACTACATACTAAAAGAGGTGCTATTCGCGCCTCTTTTTCTGAATTTCTAACAAGCTAAACATCAGTAGCGACTAATCTGCGATTTCTTTTTGGAGGAAGTATTTGTGGATTCCCTCAGCCGGATAACCGGAATACTGCCCTACTTTTTCAAAGCCCAATTTGAGGTAGAAATCGAGCGCCTGGAAGCTGTAAGTATCTAAATAAATATGAGTCACGCCATACGGCTTCACATGCTGCTCTAACATTGCCATCAGTTTACTGCCTAAGCCCGATGTTCTGCTTTCTGCGTCCACCCACAAGAACTCCACAAAAACCGTATTTTTAAACATTTCCCCAGTAAGGCCGCCAATGATTTTGCCGTCTTCATCTTTTGCAAAGCAGCCCACCGCATTCACTTCTCCTCCAGGTAAGTGCTTGCGGTTATATGATCGAATGCCATCACGAACGCAATCAAGATCAGCTTGCTCTGGGTTTAAACAAAATTCAAGTTTCATACATCCTCTCCTTGGAAAACGTTTCTATCCTAGAACAAAAAGCCAGCAATTTCTGGCTTTCCGATTGAATTTTATAGGTGTATAGCACGAAGCTGCTCAACATCCACAAATCGAGGATCACAAACACCAACC
>NZ_JAWOTW010000446.1:0-636 GCF_033339075.1 Vibrio sp. 970 | reverse complement strand
GATCAGTTGATTCTCGATGTGATCGACGACCAAATTGATGTTGCAATTGTTCCTGCTTGTACGCTGGAAAACATGGCGGCCGAAGGCAAGATAGAGCTGCATAATTTGCGAGTGCTCAACGAAAGAAGGCCTGCTGATTCCGTTTGCGCAGTTAGTACTCCTCTGTACCCAAATTGGACCATGGCCATGACGGAGCGTGCTCCGGTAGATGTTGGGCAAAAGGTCGCACAAACCCTGTTTGCAATGCCTGCAGATCATTCAGCCGCTATTGCTGCCAACAATGTGGGTTGGACGCTACCTGCGCCTAGCGTTAACGTAGATAAAGTCTACAAGCATTTGGACTTACATCCCTTACAGAAACCTTGGGCGCAAAAGGTTCAAGAGTGGCTACATAAAAACCAAGCAGTCGCTATCGCAGCGCTGCTAACATTGGTGTTACTGACTATCTATCACTTTTGGCTAGAGTGGACGTTCAAACGTAGTAGAGAAAAGTTGAAAGCTACCCTCAATGATTTACGTCGCAAGAGTAGCATGTTGGAACACGCTCAACGGATTACGATTGTGGGGGAATTAGGTAGCAGCATCGCACATGAAATTAATCAACCATTGGCTGCGATTAAAAACTACAGTCAAGGT
>NZ_JAWOTW010000445.1:0-637 GCF_033339075.1 Vibrio sp. 970 | reverse complement strand
TGGCCTTTCTTTACCAAATCGCCCTCTTGAACATACAGCTTTTCAATGATACCGCCTTCTAAATGCTGTATCTCTTGCCGCTTGGTTAGAACAGACAAATCTCCATAAGCGATAGCAGCACTCTCTAACTTTGCGGTAGCCGCCCAATATCCTAAACCGCCTAGGAAAAAGCTTAACGTTGCAACTCCGAGCAAAATTGGCTTTTTGAAACTCAAGTTAGCATCTGAACTGAAACGGTAGACTTTCTCCGCGGGAAGTTCGTTAACGACTGGCTGCTGATTGCTCATTTTTCACCCTTGGAATATCCGTTCTGTCCTCGCCCATTAAACGCTTCAACACTTCATCTCGAGCACCATAAAGTTTGGCGCGGCCATCAGCTAAATACAGCAATCGATCCATTTGCCTCAATGTGCTTGGATTATGGGCGATAACCACAATGGTCGAGCCCTGAGATTTTAGATGAGCGATAAGACGCTGATACGCAGCCTCACCTTCTCCGTCTAGATTGGCGTTTGCTTCATCAAAGACGACGATAGAAGGATCACCATAGACAGCTCGTGCTAGCGCAATCCTTTGTCGTTCACCACCCGACAGTCCACGACCATTTTCGCCAATAATGAAGTCGTAACCTTTGTTC
>NZ_JAWOTW010000444.1:0-638 GCF_033339075.1 Vibrio sp. 970 | reverse complement strand
CGCATCACATGCGAATGCGACAAATGAAATTGGCTTGCTCGGCTCTTGCGTCGTCGCAGCTGCAACTGGCTTAACTGCGCCTTCTGCTTTCATCTCTTTCATGTCAGAAACTGATTTCTCAAACTCGCTTTCTTTTTCTTCTGATTTGCTCACTTTTAAAATCGCACTTGCTACTAAGAAAGAGACAATCGTTGCACTTGTCACACCTGCGATGGTCCCGATGAAACTACCTTTCGGAGTAAGAGCAAGGTAAGAGAAGATAGAGCCTGGACTTGGACCCGCGACCAAACCAGCATCAAGTAGGTTGAAGGTTGCGATACCTGTCGCCGCACCAGCAATCATTGCCACAATCATGATTGGTTTCATGAGTACGTATGGGAAGTACAACTCATGAATACCACCAAAGAAGTGAATGATGATGGCGCTTGGCGCAGAGCGTTTAGACAAACCCTGGCCAAACTTCGCGTAGGCCAGCAGCATACCAAGACCAGGGCCTGGGTTAGACGCCACCATAAAGAAGATGGACTTGCCCGTTTCTGCGGCCGCTTGCAGGCCTAGTGGGTAGTAAATGCCTTGGTCAATGGCATTGTTGAGGAACAGCACTTTTGCTGGTTCGTTAATGATCGCTAACAGAGGCA
>NZ_JAWOTW010000443.1:0-638 GCF_033339075.1 Vibrio sp. 970 | reverse complement strand
TCACAATAAACAAGGTATCAGAGCAAATCGCTTCTTGGATGGTATCTTGTGCGATTTCTGCAGTTTTATCGGTACAACCATCACACGCAATTACCACTTTCAGCTTATCCCTTGGGTAGTCCAAACTCGCCAAGTTGCGAATTTTCTCAGCAATCCACTGCTCTTCGTTGTAAGCGGGGATGATGATGGTTACGGAAGGAAGTTTGTTATCACTGGCCGAGGCTTTGTAATGACGCTCTGCAAAGTGTTCGCCTTCGTCGTTAGATTTTGGTTTGAGTGGCAGCCATTTCAGCAGTAACGGATAACCCACATGATGATAGATGATCAAAAACGCAGACAAACCAAAACCAGCAATCCAAATGAGATCATTCATAAGTCGACTCCTTAGCCAAACGAGTGTAGCGACCAACCATGTCACGAATATCGAAATGTTGAAGAATGTAAGCTCGAGGCGAATGGATGTTTGAATCCAATTGTTTAGATAGAGCCTCCGCGAGTGAAAATACGCGGTTAGGTTCTACCAAAGCGCTGCTTTTCGGGCACAGTGTTTCTTTCACGCCGCCAACATCCGTCGCGACGCAAGGGATGTCACACGCTTGCGCTTCGAGTGTTGAAAGCGGAAACCCTTCTTGCAGAGA
>NZ_JAWOTW010000442.1:0-638 GCF_033339075.1 Vibrio sp. 970 | reverse complement strand
CATTGCACCTGCAATTTTCTCAACATCATCACCAACACCATTAATCGCATTGGTATTCTGATTCACGGCAGTTGTGATATCAGCATTGGCTTGCTGGATAAGCGCTTTAGTTTTTCGGTAAATCTCGTTGTCATTAGCTTGCTGCTTTTGAATGGCTTGCGTATTAGTCACAACCGAAGCATTGAGCGCGATGATTTGGTTTTGAACATCAGCACTAGCCTGATTGATATCAATGTTCATATCATTCAGAGCCTTGTTAACATCCTTATTCATTCCGGTTATTGCGTTAACAACCGCCGTATCTGTTGATTCATCCGTGGGCGGGTCCTCAACATCTGGTTCATCTGTTGGAGGCTTCGGAACGACAACGTCACTATCAGAGTCCGGTAAAACACTAGGGTCTTCAATATCACCGCCAGTAGGGTCGTCAGGGTCGTGTGTTGGGTCAGTGACGTCAGGGTCGTCCGGTTGAGTAATTGGCGGATAATAAGGATCATTCGTATAGTCATCAGCAGAGCCAACACATTCATTTCCCGTGTAATAACTCTCTTTTACTAAGTCGCCACCGGACGCAAAATAAGATTGCTTAGCCTCGCACATTGTTGCTGTTTCACAGTAATAACGAGTAGTTGTTAAAG
>NZ_JAWOTW010000441.1:0-639 GCF_033339075.1 Vibrio sp. 970 | reverse complement strand
CACCCAAAGTCACTTCCGCCGTGCGGTAGCCTTCGGTGCCATTAGGTGCGATTGACCAGTTTTCTAAACGCTCCACCACGCTAGCAAGCTCTTTCGGGTTGAACTGCTTGAGAGGTTTATCCATCAGCTCTTTACGCTCAATCAGCACTTCCACTAAACGCTTTGGCAGCACTTTTGCTAGGGTGTTCTTTAGCGATTGATTTGGATGTTTCTCAAGGCTGCGCTCGAGCAGCAGAGCGATGTCTTCGTTAGGAACTAAGTTGATAGAAACTTTCTGACCCGCTTTCCAGAAAGAGGAAATTTGCAAAACCGAAGGACCCGATAAGCCGCGGTGAGTAAACAACAGCGCTTCTTTGAACATGGTGCCGTCTTCGGCGGTAATTTCCGCAGGCACAGCAATGCCAGACAGTTCAGCAAAATCTTCTTTGTCTTCTTTGTGCAGCGTAAATGGCACAAGTCCCGCCGTGGTTGAGATCACTGGCAAACCAAACTGCTCAGCCACTTTGTAACCAAATGGCGTCGCGCCCAGTTTTGGCATGGAAAGGCCACCGGTCGCAATCACCAAAGATTCGCACTCAATGAGCTCAGTACCCGCGTGCAGACGAAAGCCTTCTTCGGTTTTCTCAATGGTGTGCACAT
>NZ_JAWOTW010000440.1:0-640 GCF_033339075.1 Vibrio sp. 970 | reverse complement strand
CATTGGAGGCGGCGTTTAAACCACCCTCGCCTTGTACCGTTTCCAGCAATACGGCTGCTGGTTTGTCCATACCTGCAGAGTTGTCATTCAGCATAGTTTCGAACAGTGCCAAACCATCAACGCCTGCATAACCTTCAAACGGAATGCGCGTTACGTTTGTAAGGCTTGAGCCGTTACCTTGTCGATGATGCTGATTACCTGTAGCCGCCAGCGCGCCTGCGGTACAACCGTGGAAACCGTTAGTGAATGCAACAACGCTGCTTCTGCCTTTCACTTTTTTCGCCAACTTGAGTGCTGCTTCCACCGCATTCGTACCAGTTGGGCCGGTGAATTGAACTTTATAGTCCAGTTTTCTTGGTTTTAAGATGTAGTTATCCAGCGCGGCGAGAAAGCCCGCTTTCGCTTCTGAATGCATGTCCAAACCGTGAGTGATGCCATCCATTTCGATGTATTCAAGCAGTGCTTGCTTCAATACAGGATTGTTATGGCCATAATTTAGGGATCCCGCTCCAGCGAGGAAGTCTAAGTAGCGTTCACCTTGTTCTGTTTCTAGCCAGCAACCTTTCGCTTTGCGAAATACCACTGGAAAATTGTTTGAATATGAGCGTACGTTGGATTCCTGCTTTTTGAAAATATCCAT
>NZ_JAWOTW010000439.1:0-640 GCF_033339075.1 Vibrio sp. 970 | reverse complement strand
CCCCAGTTTGTGAGTGCGACATCTTCCAAGATCCCTTGAAAACGTAGCGTCTGAGTATGGTGGAACATCGGTGCAATCCAATATTCACTAATCAATGTGGACGCGATCGGCTCTAACGCGCTCAAGTAATCTTCAAGCGGTGAGAATGCACGGACATTTTCCATTTGAGCATCCAACCACGCCGCATTTTGCGCCCCTAAGGTGTGGTAAAGCACAGCATTGCTAAAGAAGTTGCTAAACGCAGACGCATGACGGTTATCGTCCAAGTTGATATTGGTGACGACCAGAGTCTCATCTAGCGTGCCGTTTTTGGCTTTCTCGCTCAGTTCTCGGTAGGAGTACATAACGATCTCCACTCGGCTGCCCGCACGCTCTAAACGCGAAGAAATCGCGCGCGCGCACCGGCGTAGCGCCGTGTAATTGTACCCTGCGATGGTGATCAGCTTTGGCAACTTGACCACATCTCCAAAGGGGCGCAACACTGGTTTCCAGTTTGGCAACAAGTTATAAGCAGCGACGCTACCAAAATTGATCTTTTCGCTCTTCATCACTTCGGCTAACTGCTCCGGTCGAATCAAATCACTGATGTATCGGCGCTGAGCCTGAGACAAAGCGTGCTTCGCATGATGGTTAAACAGTG
>NZ_JAWOTW010000438.1:0-640 GCF_033339075.1 Vibrio sp. 970 | reverse complement strand
ATTTACCAAGAAGCTGGACTAGCGGCGTGCTTGTGGGTCTCTTTCGCTTTCTTGGCGCTGACAACGTTGATTTCGATTAAGTTGCCTAAAGCTAATATCGCCACGGCTTAGTTCTGATGAATGTGATGGGCTGAACAGAACATCGTGAATAAAAATGGCTCCAATCGGGAGCCATTTTTTATGTCTGCATATTATGAGCAGAAGCGTCCAAGTTTTGCAGGTTGCGTCATTTTGATTTCGTCGTCTAACGAGCGGTAGACAATCGTATTCCAGATTTCGCCATTATCCATTTCAAATTCAATCGCGTAATTCATGCCGCTTACCACCTGAGTGCGAACACTGAGGATTTGCTTTAACTTAGCGGAAGTGTTCATTTGCGCGAGTACCACATCAAGCAATGATTGCGCTTCATCGGTCATGTCACTTTGTGACCATCCTCCGGGCAGTTTTTCTAAGTTACAGATTGGGTTCGCTTCCTGTTGCGATTGGGCTGGTGCCTCTGTCTCTTCCTTTTGATTACATCCAGCTAAAGCCACTACACATACGAGTGACGCCAATAATGTTTTCTTCATAACAAGACCTTTCTTTGTAATGTGCTCAGTATCCTAGGGGGTTCTGTTCATTATATCTGTTTCATATT
>NZ_JAWOTW010000437.1:0-640 GCF_033339075.1 Vibrio sp. 970 | reverse complement strand
AAGCTGCGTGTGAAGACATGCGCGTTTTGACCGAGGCGTTTTTGTTGTTAGGCAAAGAGAAAATTGAGCCGCAGCACTTTGGCGAACAAACGCTTTTAGTTTGTTTACACCAGCAATTGGAAGAGCTTGCTCCGTTGTTTGCAAAGCAAGATGCGCATTATCAGCTTAACGAACAAAATAGCGGCGAAGTGTATGCGCCAGCAAGCTTCGTGACGATAGTCATCAACAACTTAATCAAAAATGCGTTCAGTTACAGCGTTGGAGACATCGAGATCGATCTACAGCAAAACACGCTGATTATCACCAATCGTCATGACGGTAACGAAACGTATAATGCGGGTTATGGTTGCGGCTTAGTGATAGTGCAACGCATTTGTGAACGGATGGGGTGGCCGTTTGAATTAAACGATGATGGCGTCCGATTTAGCGCGAAAGTGACGTTTGTTTCTTAACGTCCCAATTTGCCAATGAAGCCAGAGTTAACGTTCTGGCTTTTTTGTCTCACTTTTTACCTCTAACTCACAGTGAAACAAGAAAAAACTAGGATTTGATTTAGAATAAGTAGAGTGAAACAGAAACTTAAGGAATGGCTATGCTTGCTTATCAGGTCAGCAAAAGTATTGAAATCAACAAATCTCAA
>NZ_JAWOTW010000436.1:0-641 GCF_033339075.1 Vibrio sp. 970 | reverse complement strand
GTAGAGATACAAACCGTGCTCAGTACCAACCCAATACTCTTGATTGGTCTCTGAAAACGTCAGTACGTGGGAGCCGCCAATTTTGACGATCTCTTTGTTCGGCTCGTAAATATTGAAGATCAACGCGCCTTTTAAGGTGCCGACCAGTATCTCGCGTCTCGTATGCGAGTAGTACACTTTTTCAATGTAGTTTTGACCGGATGAAATCACATGATCAAATTTATTACCTTCAGAGAGATAGACACCAGATGTTGTAGCCAACGCCCATTTGGTTTCGATCAGAATCGCATCATTGATGTACACATAACTATTATTGCTATGTTGATAAAGTTGAAGCAGTGAAAATGAATCAAGTTCATTGGTTTTGATGTTGTAGGTATAAAAATGTGCGCCATCACTGACCCAAATATAATCACCTGATGAACCTATTTTTCTAATTTGCGACCCGGGGTTAAGGCTAAAGACCAACTGCCTTTCTTTGTTTGGGTAGGTCTGATAAACCTCATTTTCGACAAAGGTCCAGAATGACCCTTGATGATACGCAAGCTGCTTTGCGGTCGTTTGCAAAAAACTGCCTGATTTTGGCAGAACATTCTGGCCGTCATAAAAAAGAACGCGGCCATGTACATCATGAATCCATA
>NZ_JAWOTW010000435.1:0-641 GCF_033339075.1 Vibrio sp. 970 | reverse complement strand
ATTAGGGATCATCCCGCCTTCAGCCGCCACCTCTGAGGCCTCTTCTGCAACAGCAGTCAATGCTGGCTCTGCGATAGTGGTTCCAAACCCCAAGCAAAACGCAAAAATCAATAACCAAAACACACTGCCCTTTCGAGCAAAGGCTTGTGCCATATTTTCGCCAATGGGGAACAAGCCGAGTTCTAGCCCGAAAATAAAAAACGTCAGGCCTAAAATGACCAACAACAAACCAAAAAGAATAGAGACCAAGTTAGGTAGAGGCTCTTGCAGAACCACCAATTGGAAGAAGGTAATAACAATCACAATAGGAAGAAGATCGCGCGCACTGTTAAACAGAGCTCGGAACAAAGCAGTGAGTGCTTCCATGCAAATCCTCCCTTTGACGAACAAGTTATTGGCTCTGAAGGCGAGACCTGTCCGGTGATATCCTTATCATCTACTCTCAGTGTGGCATAAATTTCTACTCACAAACGTGAACAACCTTATGTCACCACTAACATTTGGTTACATTTTCCTAATATGTGAACTGGATGAGCCACCACGAAAATTTATCTGAAAGATGGGAGAACACATGATAAGCAGCGCTGAACTGATCAAGCGAGGCGCAAAACGACTATAATGTTCTAATATATTGACATTCA
>NZ_JAWOTW010000434.1:0-641 GCF_033339075.1 Vibrio sp. 970 | reverse complement strand
GGTTAACACAGTGCAAGACTCGAAGGAAGGTCGTTTGGGAAAGTTGCGGATACTTCTGTTGACTCAACTGATACTGAGCTTATTGATTGTCCCGATCAGTGGCTATTTTTTCTCTGGATTTAGCTGGTCTTCTTTAGTCTACAATTTGGTTTTCATTCCTTGGTTTGGCTTTGTTGTCGTTCCAATCATGTTTGCTGCTTTAATTGCGTCATTGCTCTTTCCTATGTTGGCGACGGTTCTATGGTATTTGCTTGACATATTTCTGGTTCCACTAAGTTGGTCGGTTCGATATGCCATAGGGACTTGGCAACCCATTAGTGCCGAGTGGACATTTGTTATTGCTGTAGTGAGTGCCGTGCTCGTTTTAAGACATGTTATGCCTCGTTACGTTTGGATGTTTGTCTGTGTAATTGTTGTGATGACAGGGTTGTTTCCTAAGCAATATAACCAAACTTGAAGTATTGATGTACTTGATGTCGGGCATGGGTTGGCGGTGCTGGTCGAAAAAGAGGGTAGAGTTTTACTCTATGATACGGGCAAGGCTTGGCAAAACGGCAGTATAGCTGAGCAAGTGATTACGCCAGTACTGTACCGCAGAGGTTACTCAAGTGTCGATACGATGATTTTAAGTCATGCCGATA
>NZ_JAWOTW010000433.1:0-641 GCF_033339075.1 Vibrio sp. 970 | reverse complement strand
TCCGGATGCTGCGGATGCAGATGTGATTTTGCACGAGCTAGGACACGGGATTCACTATCAAATCGTTCCCGATTGGGCGTATGGCCACACTGGCGCGATTGGAGAAGGTGTTGGTGATTACTGGGCGGGCAGCGCGAGCTACCGAACACAGTATTTAGATGCGGCTCGCCGTGGTCAGGAATTTGAGATTGATACCGTGTTCAACTGGGATGGCATGTTTGGCGTTCGCCGCGCAACACGCAGTCTCTGGAACCAACGTGCTCGCTACTTTGAAGGAGCGGAATACCGAGCGCATGAAAGTGTTGGTGGTGAATTGGGCGACGAGTTGTGGTCGACACCTTTATTCCAAGCCTTGAAAGCGTCCGTTGCTCGTTATGGCGATGGTTCGGATCGTGTTTTCCGTGACTTTGACTCGATTGTGCTTGAAGGCATGTACGGCGTGGGTCGTGGTGTGAAAATGCATGATTTGGCGGAGTCCACCGTATTTGCCGCGACAATGCTTTTCCCTGAAAAAGAGTACGCACAAATTCTGAAAGACAGCTTCGCACAGCATAACTTACTCAAAGTTCCTTTTAACGCCCGATATCAATCTCGTTACATCAACGCTGGGGAAACGGTCGAGTTGACGCTTTCTCACACCG
>NZ_JAWOTW010000432.1:0-641 GCF_033339075.1 Vibrio sp. 970 | reverse complement strand
AAGAAGTATCACAAAAAACCATGGCTGAATTTTCGGCAATGGTTGCCACGTTGCGCCAAGAAGGAGTGCAAGTGGTGGAATTTGACTATCCAGTTTCTGATGTTGCGACGCCAGATGCGGTATTTCCAAACAACTGGTTTAGCACGACACCAGACGGCACGCTTTATACCTTCCCAATGGCGTGTGAAAACCGTCAGCATGAGGTTCGCCCGGAAGCGTTAATTGCCGCGCTAGCCGCTGCAGGACGTGAAGTTCACCAGCAAAGCAGTCTAACGGATTACCTAGGCGATCACGCGTACCTAGAAAGCACTGGGGTGATGGTTTTTGACCATCTAAACAAAACCGTTTATGCCGCGTTGTCACAGCGTTGTGATCGCCTAGTGTTGGAAGATTACGCGAATCGCATTGGTTATGAGCGCGTGATTTCATTCCAAACCCGTTTGCCATCGGGTTCGCCGATTTACCATACCAACGTGATGATGGCTGTGGGTGAGCAGTTCTGTGTGATTTGTGATGAAGTGATCCCAGAATTTGAGCGTCGTTTTGTTTTGAAGTCTCTGGCAAAAGATAAACAAGTTATCTCAATTTCGCTTGATCAGATGAACCAGTTCTGTGGCAACATTCTGCAACTGGAAACCATC
>NZ_JAWOTW010000431.1:0-641 GCF_033339075.1 Vibrio sp. 970 | reverse complement strand
GCAACACACTTATGAAGATAAATCGTTTTAAACGATGGTCGTCTTGCCTACAGATTCAGCCGCCATCTCGGCTGGATACTGTAGGCCTTTTTATTTCTGCCTGTTTGTTGTTCAGCACTTCTTTTCTTTGCCAGGCAAAACCCAATACTACTGATATAGAACAGCAGTATCAGGTTCTTGCGCCTTATAAATTACAAATCGACCAACGTCTCACTTCCGTCAATCCACTTCTCGACCACATCTTTAAGCAACTCAAAAGCAAGTCACTGCCCAAAAGTCTCGTTTTGGTGCCAATGCTAGAATCTTCTTACAACGCAAAAGCCGTTTCTCACGCCAACGCCGCGGGATTATGGCAATTGATTCCTGCAACAGCGATGCGCTTTGGTTTAACGGTTGATTCGAATGTGGATGAGCGTTTCGATACCCAAGCCAGCACGAAAGCTGCATTGGACTATCTGGCGTTTTTATACAACAAGTTTGATCAAAACCTCGCATTAACGCTGGCGGCCTATAATGCAGGAGAAGGCCGAATTGCTCGCGCTATAAAGAAAGCGGGCACCGATGACTTCCAACAGCTCACTCTGCCAAAAGAAACACATCAGTACGTCAGTCGTTTCTTCGCCTTGGAAAAACTGATAGAT
>NZ_JAWOTW010000430.1:0-642 GCF_033339075.1 Vibrio sp. 970 | reverse complement strand
CGAAGGCGATGGCATCAAAGCGATTAAGGCCGACGACATGGACGGCAAAATCGGCGCGCTACTCGACATGCGTGATAAACACATTCCGCAACTGCTGGATGAAATGGGGCGCTTAGCTACCGGATTCTCTTACAAGGTCAACCAACTGCAATCGCAAGGTTTGGATCTCAATGGCAAAATCGGTAAAGACGTTTTCACCGATGTGAATTCTGAGCTGGTGGCTAAATCACGAGTGTTTACTGCACCAAACTCGAAAGCGGACGTTGCCGTTTATGTCGATGATATTTCGGCGTTGAAAGGTGGCGAATATGCGCTGCGCTTCGATGGTGATCGCTACAGCGTGACAACACCGAAAGGCGAGCAAGTTCAGATAGATATAGACCAGTCGGATTCTACCTTCGTATTGGATGGCATGAGAGTGCAAATCGGCGAAGGCCTTGCCGCTGGCGAACGAGTGCTGCTGCGTCCTACTCGCAGTGGTGCTGCCATCATCAAGATGGAAACCAACGACGCTAAATCCATTGCGGCACAAAGTTATGAAGCGTCTACGACGTTTGCTCAAGGCAGTGCGAAATTCAATATTCGTGAAGCGGGTGATGTAAAAGAGTTTGAAGTGACGGTCCAGCCATCCGATGAAAAGCA
>NZ_JAWOTW010000429.1:0-643 GCF_033339075.1 Vibrio sp. 970 | reverse complement strand
CGTGTGGTTCGGTTGAGTAGTGTCACGCCCATTTGCGCTTCAAGTCCGCTGATTTGGCGAGAAACGTGAGAACGAGAAACGGAAAGAGCTTCCGCCGCTTTGGTGAAGTTGCCAAGTTGGGCGATCAAAACAAACGAGCGAATGTCGGCGAGATTAACTTTATTGAGCATAATGAGCGTGTTGCAAAAAGCGATGGGTTTAAGGTTATCACAATTATTTACCAATCATATCGGCAAGCAAGGTCGAACGACTTGAGCTTTACGACAACTTGCGTATTATTTTCTGCGTATCCATCTTTATCTGACTTTTTATGAGCTTATTGATTTCACGACAAGGCACGCCTCAAAAGCGCGCGAAATGGCTGCTAGCAATGATTGGCTGGGTCACCGTCGTGTGTCTGATGCAAAATTCTGGTTTGGTTTCGGCATGCTCGATGAGTGATGACCAAACCTTGGTTTCTGCTTTATCTAGCGATGATGCTCATGTTGTTAAAGCTGATAAAGTCAAAGAGCCGAGTAAGTGTGAACTGTCTGAAAAGTTGATTCAGTTTACCCAGCATCAGCTCGAAGCCTTCATTGTCGTTTTGTTCATTGGCATTGTTTTAGCCGCAGTTTGGCGATGCAGTGCCTTTGTTAACGCAAGG
>NZ_JAWOTW010000428.1:0-643 GCF_033339075.1 Vibrio sp. 970 | reverse complement strand
AGCGTCCGCTATCCGGAAGATGGGCAGGATGCTCGCATCTTGCTACAAAATGCCGATACCGCAATGTACGAAGCCAAAGATCGCGGGCGAAACCGTCTGATCAAATTCAATGACCAAATGAACAAAGAAGCGCGTATGCGTTTGTGGCTCGAAATCGAACTGCAAAAAGCCCTGCAGCAAAATGGTCTTGAAGTTTGGTATCAACCCAAAGTGAACGCCCGTGATTTCAGTATCAATGGCGCAGAGGCTTTAGTACGTTGGAAACATCCGGTTGAGGGCTACATTAGCCCAGGATCATTTATTCCTGTGGCGGAACGAGCAGGTTTGATTGAGCATCTGGGCCGCGTGGTGATGCGTGATGTATTCAACACCGTAAAACGCTGGAAGCAACAAGGCATTTTGCCGGGTCGCGTCGCGATCAACTTGTCTCCAGAACAGTTTGGCAACCCTCAGTTGATCGACTTTATGGAGAAACTGCTGCGCACAACCGAACTTGATCCAAGTTGCATCACGTTTGAGCTAACGGAAAGCGCGGTGATGAGTGACAGCGAACATACGCTGCAAATGCTGAATGCGATTAAAAAGCTGGGCTTTGCTTTGTCGATCGACGACTTTGGCACTGGGTATTCGTCACTGTCGTATT
>NZ_JAWOTW010000427.1:0-643 GCF_033339075.1 Vibrio sp. 970 | reverse complement strand
CCAAACCTGTTGATTCTGTCACAACATTTGCTGTCAGGAGATACCAACCAACAGGTAATAGATGCGCTGGCTTATGCCGAGCAAGCTAAAATTCCGGTTCTATATCTGCACTGGGACGGTGGGCTGACCGATCTTGGCCGAGACATTTTGGCAAAATTCCATGTTGACTACGTGGGGGACAACTATTGGCGTAAGTTAGGTTTGGTCGATTGGGCACCTTCATCACTGATGAACTTTGTGCCAGATTCTGTCATCACGCAACAAGCGTTGTTATCCCGTTTCGAAACTCAAAACTTCAATGTTGATTTGTCCCAATGTGATGATAAATCATGCCCAGAAGTAGCGAACATGGACAGTCAGTTTTACGACGCTGCCAACAGCATTCGCCAATGGCTGAAATCACTTGATGAGCAAAAAATCTCGTTGTTTGAACAAGATGGTTATCAATACGAAAAGCTGATGGTGTTATTGGCGGATCATTATCGTCAAACGGCCTCTTTTCCAATGGATAAGCAGTCTACGGGGACGACTGAATTTTTGAAATCGTACTTCGCGGACTACGTTCAATACAACAGTCGTCGCATCAACCCAAAACAACCAAATATGGGAAACTTCAGCCGCAGTGAATTTGGGGCCGATGTAA
>NZ_JAWOTW010000426.1:0-643 GCF_033339075.1 Vibrio sp. 970 | reverse complement strand
CGGTTGCTCACCAAGCGAATGGGAAGCTTTGTATTGCTTTCTTCTCTGCTTGCAACGGTTGCTTGCTTGGTTGGCACCATATTGCCAATGGAGCTCGACTTACCGGTGCCATCGGGCGCGTCGATCATCATTGTTTCCGCTGCTTTCTTCTTAACTGCAACGGTTTATCGAATTATTCGTAAGGCGTGATAACGCTTTTACCTACCCAACTTAAGTATCTCGACATGAAAATGAAAACTCTTACTTTAGGTTTAGGATTGATGGCGATGAGTACATTGTCATCATTGGCGATGGCCAAAGATATTTTAACCAGTACCCCTGTGACTTACATGCTGTCAGAGCAACTGATGAAAGGAACGGGCGTGGAAACCACATATCTGCCTCCCAAACGCTATGGCATTGAACGCATGGCGAATTGGTTCGCCACTAAAGGTGCAAACCAAGTTTCAGAGGCAGGAAAGAGCGCAACCGTGGCTATTACCATGAGAGCCATTTGGGACCAAGACCCGACGTATGTCTACGCACGACAAGGCAACATTCGTTTGATCGAAATTGATGCTTCACAAGCGATTTCCCATAGGGCTTATGGCGTTGCGGCCGTAAAGCTGGGAGATGGAGCGACATCTAAATACGTTTGGTTGTA
>NZ_JAWOTW010000425.1:0-643 GCF_033339075.1 Vibrio sp. 970 | reverse complement strand
GCTCGTATTGAGCGTGGAGCAGAAAGTTACGATATTCAGGGTCAGTACAACGGTTTGCCGGCGTCTGGTTTAGGTATTTCACTTGGTACAGGTGCGAACGCGCTGGAAACGGCGGCTGCAGTCAAAGAGCGTTTAGCAGAGTTGAGTGAAAACTTCCCAGATGGTCTGAAAGTCGCTTAGCCATTTGAGACAACACCGTTTGTAGAAGCATCGATTCAAGAAGTAGTGAAAACGCTACTGGAAGCGATTGTGTTGGTGTTCTTAATTATGTACCTGTTCTTACAGAACTTCCGTGCAACGATCATCCCGACGATTGCGGTTCCGGTTGTACTCTTGGGTACGTTTGCCATTCTTTACGCGACAGGTTTCAGCGTGAATACCCTGACGATGTTTGCGATGGTTCTGGCGATTGGTTTGCTGGTGGATGACGCCATCGTTGTGGTAGAAAACGTTGAGCGTGTGATGCACGAAGACGGGCTCGATCCAAAAGAAGCCACTAAGAAATCGATGGGGCAGATCACTGGCGCGTTGATTGGTGTTGGTTTGACCTTATCGGCAATATTCGTCCCTATGGCATTTATGTCAGGTTCGACCGGGGTGATTTACCGTCAGTTCTCGATCACAATCGTTGCTGCGATGACGT
>NZ_JAWOTW010000424.1:0-644 GCF_033339075.1 Vibrio sp. 970 | reverse complement strand
TCTAGAGAAGATAAAGCAGCATTAAATGCGATTTTTCTCATTTTGCCTACGGTAGATACCGTGGTTGAAAACACTGAGGATGACTATCAGCATGACAGGTTGGCTTCGATTGTGTTTACCTCAGGCTCAACGGGGGCACCGAAAGCGGTGGTTCATACGCATCGACAGCACCTAGCTTCGGCAGAGGGATTACTATGTGAGTTCACCTTCCATCAACAAGACACTTGGTTGTTGTCGCTTCCACTTTATCATGTTTCCGGCCTTGCGATTGTCTATCGCTGGTTGTTTGTTGGCGAAACATTGAAAATCGGCACGCGAAGACTGGCAGACGATATCCTCGCGGTTTCACACGCCTCTCTAGTGGCGACTCAACTTAAACGCTTGCTAGATGATGATGTTGAACTGTCACTGACGCACGTTTTGCTGGGGGGCAGTCATGTGGCTCATGAGTTGGCGGTAAGAGCCACAGAAAAAGGCATCGAAACGTGGCTAGGTTATGGTATGACCGAGGCTGCATCTACCGTTACGGCAAAACAGATCAATGACGTAAGCAATGCTGGGCATTTACTAAAAAATCGTAAGATTAAGTTGGTTGATGAGCGCATTTACATTGGTGGACAAACGCTAGCTTCAGGCTATTTTCA
>NZ_JAWOTW010000423.1:0-644 GCF_033339075.1 Vibrio sp. 970 | reverse complement strand
ACAATCTCATTTGTCGATTTTGCATCGCGTAAACGTGATTTTACTATTTGTTTACATTTTAAATGGTTAGTAGGTTATTTGTTGTGGAGCACCTTACGTTTGGGCGCTGATGGTATACAATTTATAAAATTTCTTGTTGCAGTCGTACAAAGCGGAAACGAAATGATAAATAAAGCAAAAGTAACGTTGCTGACGCTAGGAGTGGTTTTAGCGGGATGTTCGTCAGTGACGGCTCCTAAAAAGGATGCCATTGAGAGTATTCAGCAAAAATGTGCGGTCATTCTGAGTAGCGATGTTTCTGATGATCACCGTTGGCAGGTGTATAACGAGCTGATGCAAGAATATGCGGTACATGCCATTAAAACTCAGGCTCAACTTGACCGTTTTGAAGCGTTTGTTTTGCGAGTGCAAAGTGATGATTCAGGTCAGCTGATTACTGAGCTGATTGAAGTCACTGACTGGGGATGCTCAAACGGCAATTATCTTGAAGAGATGGATATGTTCATTCAAGAGGTTCAAAAGTAAAAACCGAGCGTTCAGTCGCTCGGTTTTTTGTTTTTGTAGCACTCTTTTTTGTAGGCTCTAGTGCGCTGGCTCGTCGGGACGTTTACTCTTCTGGGTACTCGCCCATACCCTCAGTTTTG
>NZ_JAWOTW010000422.1:0-644 GCF_033339075.1 Vibrio sp. 970 | reverse complement strand
GAATGATACTTCCGTTGCGCTCTATTTACGTGCACTAGAAATGATGGATTACATTGAACTGAAAGGGGATAAACACTATCAATTTAAAGATACAGGCCGCTTTATTTTTGAAGAAGGTTCAAATTTAGACACGCTATTTGCACAGCGCTTTCGTGAAGAAGTGTTTAGCCATGATATTCGGCCTCCAATTTGTGTTGGACGCATTGCGATTACCGAAGAACAAGAAGAAAAACTGGCAAATGAAGTGTACAACAAATTAATTGAGTTTGATGTTCAAAATAAAACCAGTGAAAACAGTCAACGACTAAAAAATGTTTTACTCACTTTTACACCTGGTAATCAGATATTTTTGGCTGACACAATTCCGAATATTAATGGCGATTTATTAAAAGCCATCACTGTCGCTAAAGAAAAATAAAAGAATAATTATTGGAAGCTCGTGCTTATTTAGTGCGAGCCGAGCTTCTGCACACTAAAAACACTCATTTATATAAATGAGAATATAAAAATAACGTAAATAATAGGGAAAAAGTATGTTTAAAAAGAGCACACTTGCCATTCTGATCGGGGCTACTATTTCGCTTGTTGGATGTGGTTCCAATGATAAAACTGAAATCCGTTTACCACAGGCGCCAACTTCAGAA
>NZ_JAWOTW010000421.1:0-644 GCF_033339075.1 Vibrio sp. 970 | reverse complement strand
CGGCTTCGTAACCGTCATTCACGTACTGGCTAATCGCTGTGCCACCAAAAGCGGTCATCCAAAGCACACAAACCGTCGAAGGAATCAAAATAACGCAGATGATAAATTCACGAACCGAACGTCCACGTGAAACGCGAGCGATAAACATGCCCACGAATGGTGACCAAGAAATCCACCAAGCCCAGTAGAACGCCGTCCAACCTTGCGAATAGTTCACGTCTTCACGTTCAAACGGCATAGACAATGCGGGAATGTTAGTGATGTACGACGCAATGTTGTCGAAAAAGCCAGTCAAAATCGCCATTGTTGGGCCAACGATGATCACAAAGAACAGCAACATCGCCGCCAGAATCATGTTGATTTCAGACAGACGTTTTACCCCACTATCAAGGCCTGCAACCACCGAGATCAGCGCCAATACCGTGATCACTACAATCAACACGACTTGAGTTGTGTCGGTCATTGGCACACCAAACAAGAAGTTCAAACCTGTTGCTGCTTGTGAAGCGCCATAGCCGAGCGATGTCGCCAGACCAAATACCGTCGCAACAACCGCAAGAATGTCGATAATGTGCCCTACCCAGCCCCAAACTCGTTCGCCAAACAGCGGGTAGAAGATGGAACGCATGGTCAGTGGCAACCCT
>NZ_JAWOTW010000420.1:0-644 GCF_033339075.1 Vibrio sp. 970 | reverse complement strand
TCGGGAAGGCATGATGCAAGACGCTGGCTTCGAAAACACCAAATACTACAACTTAACTGGTGGTATTGTGGCGTTGCACCGCGGTTACAAATTCTAAGGGTTAACGGCATGCCATTTGAACCTCTTATCACTGCTGTCATTGAAACTTCACTGAACACACTGATTAAAGACGATCCTGCATTGGGTCGTCGTTTAGCGCGTCTCAAGGGCCAAGTTATCCAAGTTCACCTCAAAGAAATCGACAAGACGCTGACGTTTGTTTTCAGTCAGCAGATTGATGTGCTGGGTAACTACGAAGGTCAGCCTGACTGCTATCTCTCGTTGAACTTGAGCGTGCTGCCTGAGCTGCGTGACCAAGCCAACATCACTCGCTTGATTAAGCAAGACAAGCTTGAACTTGAAGGTGATATTCAACTGGCGCAGAAATTTTCTCAGTTGATGACCGATTGCAAACCGGACATTGAAGAGTGGTTATCTCGCGTAACAGGCGATGTGGTTGCACACACTTTGGTACAAGGCACCAAAAACGTGGGTGGTTTCTTCGTTTCTCAAGCGGAAAAACATCAGCGTCACCTTGCCCAAGTGGTCACAGAAGAGTGGAAATTGGCACCCGCACCATTGGAAGTCGCGTATTTTTGCGATCA
>NZ_JAWOTW010000419.1:0-645 GCF_033339075.1 Vibrio sp. 970 | reverse complement strand
GAAATACCCGCCGCTCTATCATTGACGAGCCAACTACCGATTAACGTATGGTTCTGCCCAAACTTAGGCAACGGATGATATTTCTGAACGATATTGAACTTCGATTCATAAGGCCCCGGCGTTTTCACCAAGCGCTTTCCATCTTTGACGATCTCAATATTCGCCCCCTCCCGTGAGAATAACGGTTTGATGACATAATCGTTCAAACAACTCGCTTTTGGGTCATTAGCAAAATAGGCAGGCAAAAGATTGGGATGATTTGGAAAGCGTTCCCACAACAATGGCAAAAGTGCTTTATTGGATAAAATCGATTTCCACATGGGTTCTAGCCAGTTGACGTTTGCAGTCGCTAAATATTTCGCGTATTCCTCTTCAAACATGAATTCCCAAGGATAAAGTTTGAACATCCAACGAATGGCTCGTTCGTCCACATCCACAAATTTTCCGTCTTCCGTTACACCAATATCTTCGACATGCACAAAAGCTGTCGCTAGCCCCGCCTCGCGCGCGCAATCTTCTAAATACTGGACAGTCGCTTTATCTTCTTCTGTGTACTTGCAACAGCTAAAGTGGAGAGTTTGTCCCGGTTGATATTTGGCTATCTCCGCAAAACGCTCAATCAGAAAGTCTTGAAGAATATTGAAT
>NZ_JAWOTW010000418.1:0-645 GCF_033339075.1 Vibrio sp. 970 | reverse complement strand
TGGGAACACATCGGTACTGAGCTTTAAGTGTGAGATCAGACGAATGTTGTTTTTCGGGGTGACTTTTCCGACAGCCTGCCACGGACCTGGCATGGGTTTATCTATCGAGATGATATCGAGGGCAGGTTCTTGATACCAACGAACGTTGTCGTAAGAGCCCCACGCGTAATATTTTTTACCATCTGGACGAACTAACACAACAGGTTGAGAACTTTGTTCACGATAAACCAGAAAAGTAATCTTTTCGATGGTCGGGTCGACACGAAAACGGTTATCCAACAAAGACATGGCGGACTCGCTCGCGGCAAATGCGAAACAACTCCAGATCGCTAAAATAGCGACCGACAAAGCCCTCAACATAGCTTCTCCTATTGGTGCCAAATACAGTCGTTTACCAGTTCTAATCTTTTCTGGTGCGCTTCTAATTCATCGGCAGTTGCACGCAAAACCTTTAGTGCTTTTCTTCCTTCAATGCGGCGAATGGTTTCTACCCCGCCTTCTTGTTTGTTGGCGTTAAATTCTAGACTCGTTTGCCCACCAGTCATCAGTAGGTAAACGTCGGCTAGAATCTCCGCATCGAGCAATGCCCCGTGGAGTGTACGGTGCGAGTTATCAATGCCGTAACGTTCACATAATACGTCGAGG
>NZ_JAWOTW010000417.1:0-645 GCF_033339075.1 Vibrio sp. 970 | reverse complement strand
CATCAATATCCATTATTAATGTGTGAAACTAGTCTAGTATTAAATCAGTAGGCGTTCGTAACACATGGAAAGATGGATGCTGAGATTATCAATCAAAACACGTTTAGCGTTGTTAGCGTTATTACCCGCAGTGGTGATCGTTGCTTTTGCGATCCACCAGTTTTATGCCAATTCGGTGCGAGTCGATCACCTCAATCAAACCGTAAGCAACATACAGGGATTCCAGCTGATATCTCAGGCTTCGCACTTTATCTACAGCATGGAAAAAGACAGACGCCAATACGGTCAGGAAACGCCTTTAAGCATCGAAGTGGATGTCCAAAATAATGTGGTGCTCTCCATGCATCATAAATTTTCCACTAATCCACACACTTCCGAGTACGCCGATGATTTAAAAGAGGCGATGCTTGGTATGGTGTCTGGGGATCTTACCAACACGGATGAAGTGGGTGATTGGGCGTTTCAGTTGTTGCAAGAAATGTCGCTTTCCTTGCTACAAAACTATCAGCTGTATGGAAATAGCGATGGGCACGCCATGCAGAACTTTATTGCTTACCTTGCTCAATTATCTTATTGGACGCAAAAAGAGGCTTGGCTGACCTACCGTTTAGTGATGGATCCAGATGCGAAGCTGAACCAAAGCGT
>NZ_JAWOTW010000416.1:0-646 GCF_033339075.1 Vibrio sp. 970 | reverse complement strand
ATAAAATCGGCGCTATCAACCAGTGTGCGTTCATGCTCCATCACTGTTTGATGATCAACGCCCGCTAACGCGCCAAAATCGTCTCCACAATAGTAAATTAGCCCGCGTTTATTCATGACATTACACACATCAGCGGCGGTTGGTAGGGATGTCCAAAACAATGGGTTGTCGAAGTTCAACGCTTTTAAGTGTTTTTCTAGTTGGTGCTGCATCATCTTCGCTGCCACTTTTCTTGAAAAAGCAGAATGGGGAGCCGGTATTGTCAGCAAATTTACCGTGAAAATGTTGTCTACCGCATCACAATGCATGGTTGGCTTATCTGAGCCAGTATTGCTGATAACGCGGGAAAACTTGCTCACTAAACGTTGAATGTCTTTACCCGTCGGTTTTGGTTGTCTTAAACCGATGGAATTAACCCAAAGAATGCGATGGTTGCTGGCAAGTCGCTGAACGATGTGCTGCGTTGATGATGGTAGGCCGCCGAAGTCTTCGCCAAATACTACGATATCCGTCATGTGTTTCTCCTTGAGTTCTTAAGATTTGGTTTCTGATAGAAGGAGTAATCACAATGCGTGCCAAGGATTTTAGCCTTTAAAAACAGCTGGTTGTATTGTCGTCAAAATGAAAGGATTAGGATTTCTCATTT
>NZ_JAWOTW010000415.1:0-646 GCF_033339075.1 Vibrio sp. 970 | reverse complement strand
GATGGAAGGGTAGAATGGAGCCACGAAGAAGATGCCATTTGGAGTGACCTTGTCACGAGACAGATGAGCGTGATCAAAGAGCGTGCGTGTGATGCTTATCTACGTGGTTTGGAACTGCTGAACTTACCTCAGGATCGCGTGCCTCAGTTGCCGGAAATCAATCGAGTCTTAATGGAAACAACAGGATGGCAGGTTGAGCCTGTGCCTGCTCTGATCGATTTCGACCGATTTTTTAATTTGTTGGGTAACAAACGTTTTCCAGTCGCGACTTTCCTAAGAACCCGAGAAGAGTTCGATTATTTACAAGAGCCGGATCTTTTCCACGAAATTTTCGGCCATTGTGCCATGCTCACGCATCCAGAGTTTGCTGCGTTTACGGAACATTATGGTCAGCTCGGACAAGCGGCAACACCAAAACAGAGAGCTTACTTGGCTCGTCTTTACTGGTTTACCGTTGAATTTGGTTTAGTGAAAGAAGGCACGAAAACGAAAATCTATGGCGGCGGCATACTCTCTTCCCCAGGAGAAACCATCTACGCATTGGAAAGCGAAAGTGCAATTCGTGAGTCCTTTGACCTACAAACGGTATTAAGAACGCCATATCGCATCGATATCATGCAGCCTAAATATTATGTGATTGATGATT
>NZ_JAWOTW010000414.1:0-648 GCF_033339075.1 Vibrio sp. 970 | reverse complement strand
ACGGTAACTTGACCAACGCTCACGAAGTTCGTCAGAAACTGTTTGAAACAGATCGCCGCCACATCAACACCACTTCTGATTCAGAAGTGCTGCTCAACGTACTTGCACACGAAATTGACACAGTAAAAGGCAATGTGACTGCTGAAGATGTATTTCGCGCTGTTACCAATGTGCACCGTACTATTCGCGGCGCTTATGCGGTAACTGCGATGATCATCGGCCACGGTATGATTGCGTTTCGTGACCCGCATGGTATTCGCCCTCTTTGTTTAGGCAAGCGTGAAGTCGCTGGTCGCACGGAATACATGGTTGCATCAGAGTCTGTTGCGTTGGATGCGGTCGGTTTTGACTTCGTACGTGACGTAGCGCCGGGTGAAGCGGTGTATGCGACATTTGAAGGTGAGCTGTTCACTAAGCAATGTGCAGACAATCCAAAGCTAAATCCTTGTATTTTTGAATTTGTTTACTTTGCGCGTCCTGATTCTTTCATCGATAAAATCTCTGTGTACAGTGCTCGCGTTGAAATGGGCAAAAAGCTGGGTGAGCGAATTCGTGAAGATTACGCCGATCTTGATATCGACGTCGTAATCCCGATTCCTGAAACCTCTTGCGATATCGCACTACAAATTGCTCAAGCGATCGATATTC
>NZ_JAWOTW010000413.1:0-648 GCF_033339075.1 Vibrio sp. 970 | reverse complement strand
ACATGTATAACGGGCTGCAAAAGTTCATCATGACGTTGCCTGAGCGCCATCCGGAACTGGCGAACCTACAAATTGTAGAAACCGTCGTGACCAACGCGAAAAACCAAGCACTCGGTTTGGGTGAAAGCGTGGTAAAAGGCTCACTTGCATCGTTAGTTAGTATTGCCACATTGGCGGTGTACTTGATTTTGGTGCCGCTGCTGATTTTCTTCCTACTTAAAGACAAAGAAGAAATGCTTAGAATGGCGAGCGGCATTTTGCCGAAAAACCGTAAGCTGGCGAACAAAGTTTGGCACGAGATGAACGAGCAAATCTCGAACTACATTCGCGGGAAAGTGCTGGAAATCTTGATTGTTGGTGGCGTGAGCTACGTAACATTCGCGATTCTAGACCTACGTTACTCCGCGCTCTTGGCCGTTGCTGTAGGCTTGTCGGTATTGATTCCATATATTGGTGCAGCTGCGGTAACCGTACCGGTTGCGATTGTTGGTTTGTTCCAATGGGGCATGACGCCACAATTCTACTGGTTGTTGCTGGCTTACGGCATCATCCAAGCGCTAGATGGTAATGTGCTTGTGCCAGTTCTATTTTCAGAAGCGGTTAACCTTCACCCGGTTGCGATTATTGTTGCGGTACTGGTGTTTGGCG
>NZ_JAWOTW010000412.1:0-649 GCF_033339075.1 Vibrio sp. 970 | reverse complement strand
AGGGAGTGAATTATGGAACATAAACAGATTGTTATCACTGAGTTTGGCGACGCCAATGTTCTGGCGATTCAAAGCGCTGAAACTCCGATCCCTAAGTCTGGCGAAGTGTTGGTCAAGGTGCATTATGCTGGCGTGAATCCTATCGATGTCAAAACACGAGCGGGACTTGGCTGGGCTGCTTCCCAGAATAAAGACAAACTGCCTTGGGTGCCAGGTTACGATATTTCTGGGAAAGTCGCCTCTTGTGGTACTAAGACTTCTCGCTTTGCTGTGGGAGATGAAGTGGCCGGTTTTATTGGCTTTCCTCTCCAAGGTGGTGGTTATAGCCAATATGTTTGTGTTCCGGAGTCGGAGCTAAGTCACGTGCCAAGTTCGGTCACGCTAGAAGCGGCGGCGGTTTTACCATTGGCAGGGCAAACCGCTGCCCAAGCATTAAGCAAAGCGAATGTCAGCGAATGCGATAGAGTATTAATTCTCGCAGGAGCGGGTGGCGTCGGGCACTTAGCGGTGCAGATTGCCGTGGCGACAAAAGCCGAAGTATTTACCACCTGCAGTGAACGAAATTTAGATTACCTCGCCACACTTGGCGCTCATGCAGTGAACTATCAATTTGCACCAGTGTCAGAACGTGTTGAAGGCGTTGATGTTC
>NZ_JAWOTW010000411.1:0-650 GCF_033339075.1 Vibrio sp. 970 | reverse complement strand
CGACAGTGGTTTCGTCATTATGGAATGCAGGTAGACAATCCATAAACTTCACGTACGGATTACCCGTCTGCTTGATGACATCCATATTGATTTGATAAGGCGTCATAAGCGCGACACGTTCATCCCATGCTTCTGCTGCTTCACCCATTGAAACCCAAACATCAGTGTAGAGGAAATCACAGCCTTTCACGCCTTCTTCGACGTTTTCCGTCAAGGTGATTTTCGCGCCGGTTTGTTTTGCAATGTCTTGGCAAGTCGCGACAAGATGTTCTTCTGGCCAGAATGCTTTTGGTGCCACTAGGCGAATGTCCATACCCATTTTCGCTGCGCCAACCATCAATGAGTTACCCATGTTGTTACGAGCGTCGCCAAGGTACGCAAAGGTCATTTCGTGGAGCTGTTTGCCACGACTATGTTCTTGCATGGTAAGGAAATCTGCGAGGATTTGCGTTGGGTGGAACTCGTCAGTTAATCCGTTCCAAACCGGAACGCCCGCATGAGCGCCAAGCTCTTCCACAATGGATTGACCAAAGCCTCGGTATTCGATGCCGTCATACATGCGACCTAAGACGCGCGCGGTATCTTTCATCGATTCTTTATGGCCGATTTGAGATCCTGAAGGACCGATATAGGTGACTTGTGCGCCTTGA
>NZ_JAWOTW010000410.1:0-650 GCF_033339075.1 Vibrio sp. 970 | reverse complement strand
AGTGAATTTATTGAAGCGCGTGGCCGTGAAGGCGACAACATGAAAGCGCTGATCGAACAACGCCTAGACGCGATTACCGCAGAAGTGGTGAAAGTTCGTGCTCGCATGCCTGAAATCCTAGAATGGCAACGTGAGCGTCTATTCTCAAAATTTGAAGATGCGAAAATTGAACTGGATGCTTCTCGTGTAGAACAAGAGCTTATCTTGCTAGCGCAAAAGTCAGACGTTGCAGAAGAGCTAGATCGTCTGGATTCTCACGTGAAAGAAACGACCAACATCCTGAAAAAAGGTGGCGCAGTCGGTCGTCGTCTGGATTTCATGATGCAAGAATTCAACCGTGAGTCAAACACGCTCGCTTCTAAATCGATCAGCACCGACATCACTGCGTCGGGTGTTGAACTGAAAGTTCTGATCGAGCAAATGCGCGAACAGATCCAAAATATCGAATAAGGTTTTTTGAGTCTCTTTGAGCTTACTTAATCTTACCAAGCCCCTGTAAATAGGGGCTTTTTTGTTTTCAGAAGATTTCAGGTCTTTGCCTCTGTTTTCAACCAACTGGTGAGTTTAGTGGTGAGTAGGATTGATCTAGTATGCCCTTAAATGGTGAGTAACTTTCCATACCTAAGGAGAACTATATGGGCAAGCTCAAT
>NZ_JAWOTW010000409.1:0-650 GCF_033339075.1 Vibrio sp. 970 | reverse complement strand
TACGAAGAAACTTGCTCACCAACCCCTGTTAGCGCGATGTATTGGTTCTCACCAGCCGCGCCGCCAACTGCCCAGTTGTAGAGCGGAAGGTTCTTCGCTTTGGCAATGTATTCTGTCCAAACAAAACCGTTGGAGAAGTGACCTAAGAACCAGCTGTTCGGGTTAGGGAAGCGCCATTGTGATGCGATAAAGATGTTGCCTGTATCAGACAAGCTGTCACCGAGTGCAACCACTTTGTTGATTTGATCTGGCTGCATTGCTGCGTCGTTGCTCCAGATCGTGTGGTTGTATGAGAAGCGATTGTCAGCGGCGAAGAACGTAATGTCTGCGTTCTCGTTCGCCAAATCTAATGTTGCTTCACAACGCTGACGGATAACGTTTTGCGACGTGTTGGTGTAGAACATGTTTTTAAATGAAACGGAGCTCCACCAGTAGCCGTCAATGGTGAAGTAGCTACCATCTTCGTTTTTTGCCCATTCCCAATCGGTCGCCGGATCATCTTTCGAGTAGCTGGTGCGATACCAACAGCGAACATAGGTATAGGTTTGGTTTTCTTGCGTGCTGATCACTTCAGACGCTGAAACCATTTCTGGTGATAAGGTTGGCTCTTCGGCAACTGCAGAAGCAAGCGGGAGTAATGCAGTTAATAG
>NZ_JAWOTW010000408.1:0-650 GCF_033339075.1 Vibrio sp. 970 | reverse complement strand
GTCTCAAGATGTGCAAGAAATGGTGGCTCAAGCAGACACGGGCGCACGTAACCCTTCGGGAGTGCAAGGACGAATCCTTTGGTTAGTCCCTCTGTGTTGGTCACTATTTCAATTATGGTACGCCTCCCCGCTACCATTTATTTTCAATTTTGGCGTACTGAATGACACTGAAGCGCGAGCGATTCACCTCACTTTCGCGATATTTTTGGCCTTCACTGCTTATCCAGCAATGAAGAACTCTCCGCGGGATCACATTCCTCTTGTGGATTGGATTCTCGCGTTAGCGGGTAGCTTTTCGGCTGCCTATATCTACCTTTTCTACACCGAACTCGCAGGACGTTCCGGCGCGCCCACCACTGCCGATATTGTGGTTGCGGTCGTTGGCATGATATTGCTACTTGAAGCGACTCGTCGTGCATTAGGGCCTCCGCTAATGGTTGTGGCCGCCGTGTTCCTGACTTACACGTTTGCTGGCCCATACATGCCAGATGTCATAGCCCACAAAGGCGCAAGCTTAGGTAAAGCGATGTCGCATCTGTGGCTAACCACCGAAGGGGTATTTGGTGTTGCGTTAGGTGTATCCACTTCTTTCGTATTCTTGTTTGTACTGTTTGGCGCGATGCTAGAGCGTGCGGGTGCGGGTGCTTACT
>NZ_JAWOTW010000407.1:0-650 GCF_033339075.1 Vibrio sp. 970 | reverse complement strand
CGACGCGTATCGCTCTTGGACTCAATAAAGCCTTTACTTTTTAAACACAAAGCCCTTCCATATTGGAAGGGCTTTGTCGTATCAACGTTGGCAGTCTCAAGTGGCTACTTAGTGAGTAGTTGGTTTTCTATCGCTGCTTTCAACTTATCTCGGTCGTGACGCCAATCTCGGTTGGTTGAGGCTAATGATTCGGTAACGACGTTCCATTGTTCCAACACTTTCTGGTCCGTTTCTTCGGCAAGGACGACATCGATTCTTCGTCCTTGGCACGCACGTTCACACCATTCCAGCTTTTGCGCCATCGACATTCGACCTGCTGGGCCGTATTCAGGGCTGAGGTTAGCGACGAATATCACCTTCGCTTTTCGGTTTGCTGCAATGGCTTTGCCAAGCTCAGGCAATAACAATGGCGGCATAATACTGGTGAGGAAACTGCCTGGGCCAAGAATGATTGCATCGGCTTCTGCCAGAGCAGTAACGGCTTCTTTAGTGGCTGGAACTTCTGGTGAAAGATCTAAGCGACGTAAGTCGGTTTCCATCTCATCCACATTGGTTTCACCTGTGACCCATTGACCGTTCACTGAAAGTGCAGACAAATCCGAAGGGTGCTCTGACATTGGCAGAATATTTACATCAACCTTAAGCATGTT
>NZ_JAWOTW010000406.1:0-650 GCF_033339075.1 Vibrio sp. 970 | reverse complement strand
GGTTTACGTAATCCGACAGCAAATCTAATACCGAGTCAGGCACACAGTCTGGGCGAGTTCCCACACACAAACCCACAATATCAGCAGCTTTGAGCGCTTCTTCATACATATTTTTCAGTACTTGTACTTCTGCATAAGTACTGGTGTAAGCCTGAAAATACGCCAGATATTTCTTCGCTCGATGGATTTCCCCAGCACGATCTTTCAACTGTTCATGAATACTTTTGATTTGTACTTCTTCGTCAGCAAACGAAGCCACATTGCAAAATGTACAACCACCTCGGCCAATCGTGCCGTCGCGGTTTGGGCAACTAAAGCCACCATGTAAAGTCAGCTTATGGACTTTTTCGCCGTAACGACGCTGAAGATCTTGGCCTAGTGTATTGACCAACTCATGTAACTGCATAGATTCTCACCAATAGTAAACCGTAATAAATCTCACTACGATTTATGTAACTAAATTACATCCCTGCAAGAAAAAACAAACAATATTACTCAATTCAAACAACGCTCAATCGGTGTGAAATCAATAAACTTGCATAAATACAGACAAAAAAGCGTCATGTTGCGTAAATGTTAAACTAAAAATGCATAATTAAACGAAAAAATTGGGTCACAGAGGCGACTTTTCATTGCAATCCGAAGTAACA
>NZ_JAWOTW010000405.1:0-650 GCF_033339075.1 Vibrio sp. 970 | reverse complement strand
CAAATACTTGGTGAATGTCTCTGTGTTGACCACCGGGTTTGACGCGCCTCATGTGGATTTGATTGCCATCTTGCGCCCCACAGAGTCGGTCAGCTTATATCAACAAATTGTTGGACGAGGCTTGCGTTTATCGGAAGGCAAAAATGAATGTCTGGTACTCGATTACGCGGGTAACAGCTACGATTTGTATCAGCCAGAAGTAGGAGATCCAAAACCCGACTCCACCAGCGAGATCATTACTATTCCTTGCCCTGCTTGCGGATTTAACAACAATTTCTGGGGCAAATTGGACAGCAATGGCTTTTTACTCGAACACTTTGGCCGACGCTGCCAAGGTTACTTTGAAGATGAAGACACGGGCGAACGCGAACATTGTGGCTACCGTTTTCGTGCCAAATATTGCGGCGAATGTGGCGCAGATAATGATATTGCCGCTCGTATATGCCATGAATGTGATGCAACATTGGTCGACCCAGATAAGAAACTGAAAGAAGCACTGAATTTGAAAGACGCACTGATCTTCGAGTGCACAGAAATGGACTTGTCCGTGTTCAAATCAAATGACGGCAAATCACAGCTCAAAGTCACGTATTCTGGGGAACCATACCAAGGCGAAGGTCATGCATTAGTTCATGAGTTTTGGTCATTAA
>NZ_JAWOTW010000404.1:0-651 GCF_033339075.1 Vibrio sp. 970 | reverse complement strand
CTCTTCCGATCTAGTCTCGCGTTGCCTCATCGACACCGTCCACCAACACTTGTGGTTGGTTCCAACCTTGAGTGTTCGTGAGCTTGATTTGCAACTTCGATTGGTTTGCATCCCAACTTGCTTGAGTGACATCAATAAACGGCGATGGCTGGGGCACATTGCTCACCGCTTGGGCGTAACTGAACATCACCGGCTCGTCGATTTTCAGCTCAGAAGGCAGGAAGGTCAGTTGAATTTGATAGTCCGTCAACACACAGATGGTGGTGCAGGAGGAGAGCGTGAGTACTGCATCAATCGTGACGGGTTTCGACATATTGTCGATATGCAGCGTCATTGGGAACAAAGTGTCACCTTTGTAACCGAGAGTCTCAATGCCCAATAACTCGAACTTTTGCGGATATGGCCATTGCCAATCAACCTTGTTCAGGTTTTGCGAGTTTTGCCAATCTATCGATGGCGCGACACCACCCTCGCCCGGCGATCGCCAATAAGTTTTCCAGTCTCCGCTCAGCTTAACATCCAAATAACCAGTGAGCGTTTTTGCTTGCGGATCTTGCTGACCAGTCAAAACAAAACGCGTTTGCACAGGCGGATGCTGTGGATTGGTCATCCATCCCGTGTCAGTAGTTTGCGCCGAGAGATTATGAGAGA
>NZ_JAWOTW010000403.1:0-651 GCF_033339075.1 Vibrio sp. 970 | reverse complement strand
AGATTGGTGAACGCCGCGACTGAGCCTCCGACGCGATCCAACTCAACTCCCGTCAACCTCGACCGTTCAATAGCAAACGCGAGGAGATGAGTGTGCTCGAAGATTTTGTTTACCAGCACGCAGTCTTGCAGGTTGTATTTGGCAAGTGAAGGCTTATCGGAGCGATACATGCGATTGATTTCGTCCATACGGTCATGCACGTTATGGATCTCTTTGCCTTCACCGAGTAATTCTTGTGAAACCGATTCTAATGACCAAGACCGAAAGTGATAAGTCGCGGTTTTTAGTGTATCAATGCCATCGAGTACTACACGTCCGGGAATTGAGATAAACCCCTGTTGGCTTTGGGATGAGCTACGAAAGAAGCTTGGCTGATCGGCGCGACCCAACATCAACTTCATGTTGTGCCATTCCGCACGTTTATGAAGGAGACGAAAATCGAAGTCGATAACGTTCCAACCAACAATAACATCAGGATCGAACGACTTAAACCAAGCAATCAATGCTTCGAGTAGTGCTTTTTCATTTTGAACCCATTGAATATTTGTTTCAGCTGGTTCTGGTTCTCCAATCATAATGACTCTAGAGTCATGAGGGCTATCCAAACCGATGGAGTAAAGAACGCCTTTTTCTTAACACTCCAACTCTAGC
>NZ_JAWOTW010000402.1:0-651 GCF_033339075.1 Vibrio sp. 970 | reverse complement strand
ACGTACAGTTTATTTGCCATCGCTAAACAAGAAGCATAGATAGCACCGCCACCAATGATCATTACTTCTTCAACATCACCTGCAGCCTCTAACGCTTTTTCAACTGAAGTCACCGTCGTAACGCCTTCAATACTCAATGATTCATCTCGGCTAATGACAATATTCAAACGTCCTGGCAAAGGGCGACCAATTGAATCGTAAGTCTTTCTTCCCATTACGACGGGCTTCCCCATCGTACAACGTTTAAACCAAGCAAAATCCGCAGGAAGATGCCAAGGCATTTGATTATCTTTGCCAATAACGCGGTTGTCTGCCATCGCGGCAATCATACTAATGATCATGTCGGGTCCTTATACTATCGGTCTGCGGCGGTAGAATAACAGCCCAGGAACTGCGAGGCCAACTGCTAAACCAGCAATAATAAACATGGCTTTAAGAAAGTTCTCCATGCAGGTCGCAATTAACTCTGGCGAGTAACCCAAATGGTTAATCTCCACCATCGCAATCATCGCTTTGTAAGCAAAAACGCCCGGCACCATAGGTATCAATGCAGCGACAGTAAACACTTTTGGATGAGCCAAAAAGCGGTGAGACCAATGAACCCCTATCATGCCAACCAAGGTGGCAGCGAAGAAGGTCGCCCACTCAATC
>NZ_JAWOTW010000401.1:0-652 GCF_033339075.1 Vibrio sp. 970 | reverse complement strand
AGACGAATTTTCCCTTCCATGTGTGCCGCAACTTTCTCACTGTGCGTCACTAATAACAAGGTACAGTCCAATTGGCGTGCAAGACTGGTCAGCAAACGCATTACCGCTTCCGCATTTCGCTCATCCAAACTTCCCGTTGGTTCATCGGCAAGCAGAATTTTGGGTTCCATGTACAACGCGCGCGCAATCGCAGCACGTTGTTGCTGGCCACCCGACACTTCTTCTGGATAGCGTCCTAATAAAGGCATGAGATCCAGAGCCGAAAGAATTTGACGCCAGAGACCTTTATCTTCCGGTAACCCTTTTAGTTGACGGCAAAAACGGATGTTATCGGCGATGTTCAAAGTAGGAAGGAGGTTGAATTGTTGGAAAATGTTACCAATATTGTTGCGGCGGTAGAGCGTTCTTAAGTGTTCTGGAGCATCATGCATCGCAAAGTTTGGAAACTGAACCTCGCCTGAATCGGCGGTATCTAAACCAGCAATGACGTTTAGCAACGTACTTTTACCAGAACCACTTTCCCCCATCAGAGCGACTTGCTCACCTTGCTGTAATGTTAATTCTGCCCCTTGTAGCACAGGATGAAACTCTCCCCCGTCTACATAGCCTTTACATAGGTCTGACAGTTTTAACATTGATTTTGCCGCTCAAA
>NZ_JAWOTW010000400.1:0-652 GCF_033339075.1 Vibrio sp. 970 | reverse complement strand
TCTTCAAACTCAAACTTGCGCAGATCGCTTTCCGATCGAAGTTCTAGCTTCTTTAACGCGACACTCAATTTTTGCGTCGATTCGTAGAGCTCATAACTTTTTTGCTCTAAAAGCAGTTCTGCCGCCTTTCTTGAGGCGATTTCTCGTTTGAGTTTCCTTTCTAATGAGGAGTTACCCGTCATACTCTTCTTATTGTGCCTCCAGCCAAAATCGAACTTGGCTTCCGTCTTCGGTTTGGTTTTGATGCGTAATATGAATGACCTGTCCAAAGTGCGCAGCACAGCCTTTGAGCAACCCTAAACAAACATGCGCCATACACCTTGCACTGTGGTAGTCGAACACCAGTTCTGACTGTGTTTCGCTGATAAAATCGAACTTAGGCGGATTGGCGTCTGGGTAAAGTTTTTTAACTTCTACATGAATAAAGCTTTCTACATGTCGAACAAATTGAAAGGTATTGTCGCACTGCTGCAAGCTTGCATGACTGGGAATGGAGCGTAGCAGGTTCAAAAATACGCTTTCACCAAACACTTCTTGTAACTGCGCTGGGGAAATATCAGAAACTTTGCTGAGATTGACGATCAGTTTGACTTAGTCTCGGTGATCATAACTGCCGACAGAGGTATATACCCCTTCGTCATCGGAAAGTTCG
>NZ_JAWOTW010000399.1:0-652 GCF_033339075.1 Vibrio sp. 970 | reverse complement strand
GAGATTTATAATGGATAAATCGCTTTCTAGTAAGATTTTCATAGGCTTGTTTGCCGGCCTTGTGCTGGGCACAGCTATTCAGTACTTATTTAGTGGTATTGCGATTTTTGATACTTACCTACTTGGAACGGCAGAAGGGGTTGGCGGCATGTTTGTCTCGCTGATCAAGCTTTTGGTTGTGCCTCTTGTGTATGTTTCAATCGTGTGCGGCATTGTCGATTTGAAAGACATTAGTGCTTTTGGTCGTCTTGGTGGGAAAACTTTTACTCTCTACATTCTCAATACCATCATTGCGATCGCAGCAGCGTTGACCGTAGGTTTAATTTTCCAACCGGGTGCTGGTGCAAACTTAGCGGGTACGGTTTCTGAAACCGTCAAACTGACGACAACTGAAACACCAGATATTTTCTCGCTCGTGGTAAACATTGTACCAAGCAATCCAGTACAAGCTTTTGCTAACGGCGACATGCTACAAATTATCTTTATGGCTATTTTGACAGGTCTAGCCATTCAAGCTCTGGATTCTCGTGGTGGCCCTGCTATCCGCACGTTTAAGATGGCCAATGAGATCATGATGAAGCTGGTTGGTTTGGTCATGAGTCTAGCACCTTACGGTGTGTTTGCTCTGATGATTCAACTAGGTGCAACCTTA
>NZ_JAWOTW010000398.1:0-653 GCF_033339075.1 Vibrio sp. 970 | reverse complement strand
AAACATTGCCATTGCTATCAGCCGTCGCCAAGACATTAATCGTATCACCAGCCGCATGAGTAGCGCTTGGAATTACGACTTAATTCCTCTCGGTTCTGCAGCACTAAAAGCGTGTTTGGTGGCGGAAGGAGCGGTCGATTGCTATTTACGTTTGGGCCCTACTGGCGAATGGGATACAGCAGCAACGCAATGCATCGTGGAAGAAGCGGGCGGACGCATTCTCAGCACTCACCTCGAACCTTTGTCTTACAACGAACGGGAAACGCTAGAGAACCCGAACTTTATCGTTCTGGGCGATACGAATTTGCCTTGGGATGACATCCTGCAACGCAAAGATTAATTACTTATACTTGCGTAACTCAACTTGTATCATTAGGCCGTGAATTCCGTTCACGGCCTTTTCTTTTTCCGCATGAGCAGCTTCAACAGTATTTGACCTGCCATATACCTAAAGCTAATCAAACTGCACAAAACCACACAATCCAATTAAAATACAACCACTTAAAAAACCAACTTTGTCCCTCGTTTATTTACGTACAGCGAATAGAGGGTTTGGCCTACTATGATCCAAAAGCATAAAGAGCTGCACATTGGCAGCTCTTTTCTGTATTACGTTGGCTTAAAATTAGAATCTGCCTTTGTAGTCAAACTCG
>NZ_JAWOTW010000397.1:0-653 GCF_033339075.1 Vibrio sp. 970 | reverse complement strand
TAAAATCGGCCCTCGCATTTGCCATAATTTTTTCGGGTTCAATTCCAAGCCAATTAAGAACAGCAGCAACACCACCCCGAGCTCGGCAAAATGCAGAATCGCATCGACATCGCTAATCAGGCGTAATCCCCAAGGGCCAATCAATACCCCAGCCAACAAATAGCCAAGCACCGAACCTAAGCCAAATCGCTGCGCCAAAGGAACAGCAATCACCGCCGCCGACAGAAACACGACACTGCTTTGTAGAAACTCACTGGTTATCGCCATGCTGACCTCCTTGGTGCTCTGCTTCCCACTCATCAAGAGGATTACTCAGCCATCGACGATACTGCTCCGCGTGTTCATAGCGTTCAATATCAGAAACATTGCGCGACCAATACAACACCAGCGGCTCCATCCAATGCATCTGACATAGTGCCGCCGTCAACTCGAACGGTTGCAGAATCTGCTCTAACGGATACTTGTTATACCCCCTAGCACTGAAGGCTTCTTCTTTACCACCCGTGGTGATCACACTGCGCCAATATTTGCCTTCCAGTGCAGAACCGTCGCCAAACGCAAAGCCCTTGCCGAGTACTCGGTCTAACCACTCTTTCAACAACGCCGGACATGAATACATATAAAGAGGATGATGAAAGACAATCACATCATGA
>NZ_JAWOTW010000396.1:0-653 GCF_033339075.1 Vibrio sp. 970 | reverse complement strand
GTCGAGTTTACGCTGACTGCCCATCGCAGCATCTTCTGCTGAACGATGAAACGGCGGGTTACAGGTCGTCACATCAAAGCGATCATTTGGCTGAATTACACCGCGATAGATGTGTGACTCACTCATTTGTTGTACGAGTTCAATTTTTCCGTTTAACGCGACGTTGCGTTCAACGATATTGGCTGCGGAGTCTATGGATTTCGGATCAACATCGCTGCCCGTATAGTGCCAGCCATATTGAGTAACACCGACGATCGGATAAATACAGTTTGCGCCAACCCCCACATCCCGCGCGCGTACGTTCTGATGACGGCATTTCCCTTTGACTTCACCATCAAGCAGTTCTGCCACTCGGTGAATGTAGTCCGCTCGACCAGGAATTGGTGGGCATAAATAGTGCTCAGGAATATCCCAAAAATCAATGTTGTAATACGCCGCGAGAAGTGCTTTGTTCAGCATTTTCACTGCTTTCGGGTCAGAGAAGTTGATTGAATCCTCGCCTTTAGGATTCTTGATAACAAACGATGCCAGCGATGGCTCACTGGCGATTAGCTTTTTGAAATCATAGCGACCACGATGCGCATTACTTTCATGCAAGCCACTTTTAGCAATCTTGATAAAATCGACATCGCTCTTTTCTGCCGATAGTTTCG
>NZ_JAWOTW010000395.1:0-654 GCF_033339075.1 Vibrio sp. 970 | reverse complement strand
CGTCCAGTGGTAAAGCGGGTTGCCCAAGGTTTGAGGAACCGTCTTCGCCCACGCCATGTATTTGTCGTAATCGCTCGCGTCACCAGTAATCAAACGCTCTTCAATGCCTGCCGAGCGCATGCCGCGCCATTTGTAGTGATCGCCTTCAAGCCAGATTTGACCTAAGTTATCGAACTGACGATTTTGCGCCACTTCCGCTGGATTTAGGTGGCAGTGGTAATCATGAATTGGCTGGTGGAACGCATGCTCATGGTACAAGCGGCGCGCCGTTTCGTTTGAGAGTAAAAAGTCTTCACACAAGAAATTCTTCATCGTTAACTCCTATTACAACGCGGCGACAGTGGCACGAGCACCGTTATCGATTAGAGATTGGTAAGCACTGCTCACCGCATCAATCACTTGTGGGTTTTGACCAAGCTCTGCAGGGAAGATGGCTTCAACCGCGAGCAACGCAGGCACAACAGAAACGTTCAAGCCGTGTTGGTCGCAGATCTGACGCAGTGTCTCTGCCATTGGATCGCGAACATCAATATCGTTGCCTTGCTCGTCCACGCCATATACGTAGCGCATCCAACCTGCAATCGCCGTTGCCAACCGTGAGAAGTTAGAGCCTTGAGCAAGGTGGGATGGTAAGCTGCCACCCATGCGTTGTGG
>NZ_JAWOTW010000394.1:0-655 GCF_033339075.1 Vibrio sp. 970 | reverse complement strand
TTCTACTCATACTAAGTGCGCCATTAGTTTGGCGCAACGAAGCTAGATAGGAGATACGTTCATCACATCAAATCCCCCTGTATTCTTCAAGCTATTTTAGCCTGAGGAATACATTTCAAGTGAAGCTTATTGAGGCGCTTTCATCGCTTCAGATTTGTCTGAAGTCATGACGAAATGCAGCTCACCACCATCTTTCAAATCGCTGTGCGCGAAGCTGAAGTTGTCACTCAATTGTTTGCCGTTGATGGTCACCGACTTCACGTAGATGCTCTCTTGGCTGTTGTTTTCTGAGGTGATGGTGAATTTACCGTCCGCGACTGGAATCACGGCTTTGTCGAACAGAGGACGACCGATGGTATAGCTTGCTTCGCCCGGCGTGACTTGGTAGAAGCCCAATGCAGACATCACATACCACGCCGACATTTGACCGACGTCTTCGTTACCAATCAGACCTTCATGCGTTGGGTGGTAGAACTCGTTCATCGCTTGGTCGACGATTTCTTGTGTCTTCCAAGGCTCTGCCGTCCAGTTGTAGAGGTAAGGCACGTGATGATCTGGCTCGTTACCCATCACGAACTGACCGATGTAGCCAGACATGTCGTGTGATTGGCTTGTATCGGCGTTGGAGTCCGCATTAAACAGCGCATTCAAGTTG
>NZ_JAWOTW010000393.1:0-655 GCF_033339075.1 Vibrio sp. 970 | reverse complement strand
AACACCAGCCTAGTGCTGGTGTTTTTTTATCTTCAAACATCACCGAAGATAGAAAAATGGCCTTTTTGCGTATAAGAAAAAGGCCTGCCAATTGGCAAGCCTTTCTGATTTTCGTTTTTCGCTCTCGATTAACGATGCTTGTTGCGTGCACCTTGTTCGCCAGCATTTTTCTTTGGCTTACGACGAGCAGGATTGTTGCTGCGACCTTTAGACGTGCTTACACGTTCTTCATGGCGCTTAACCGCGCGGCGGATTTTTTGGCTGCGAGCACGTTCACGCTTACGTGACGTATTATCCTTGCTCAAATCTAGCATGGTTTCTTTCTCTGGGCGAAGTTCTACAAGCTCACGCAGGTAGTTTACTTCTTTCAGATCCAGTTCCATCCAACCGCCACGAGGCAGTTTTTTGTCTAGGAAGATATCACCGTAACGAACACGTTTCAGACGGCTAACGGTACACTCTTGAGATTCCCATAGACGACGAACTTCGCGGTTACGACCTTCGTTGATCACTACGTAGAAAGTGTGGTTCATACCTTCACCACCTGCGTAGACAACGTCTTCAAAGCGAGCTAAACCGTCTTCCAGTTCAACACCTTTTACTAGATTACGAACTTTTTGTTCGGTTACTTCACCAAACACACGCACTAGGTATT
>NZ_JAWOTW010000392.1:0-655 GCF_033339075.1 Vibrio sp. 970 | reverse complement strand
GTCTGACACTTCATGGAGCTACCTACACTCTCTAGGCCTAAACGGTAACCTAACTGACAGCTTGTTCTTCCAAGTTGGTCTTGGTCAAGCGACTGGCGTTAAATACGCAAATGGTATCGACTGGGGCGCAGGTCAAGTGACTAGCTACCACAACGAAACTGACAACACATCTTACAAAGCTTACTTGAAGTACACAGTAAGTGACCGTACAACTCTTGCATTTGACTTCTACGGTGTTGATGACGATGTGAAATACGATGGTCTAGGTTTCCACACTGGTCTATCTTTGAACCAGTCTTTCGGCAAGCTAGCATGGATGTCTGAACTACGTTACACAGACACAGACAACCGTTCTGACTTCGTTCCACGTACGATCCATACTTACGGTATGAACAACGGTACTTGGTCTCAGTGGTGGGATGCTCTATCTGACTGGAACAAAGCGGGCGAGCTAGCATGGTACAACCGTCTATCTTACAACCAAGGTAACGGCTGGAACTACTACTTAGGCTTTGGTTACGGTTCTGGTGCTGACTCAGCTGCAAGCGGTGCATCTGGTGACTGGGATTACGAAAGCGAGTACGCATTCAACGCAACAGTATCTTACTCTCTACAGAGTGGTGCGCTTAAAGGCTCTACAATCCGTCTGCACGGT
>NZ_JAWOTW010000391.1:0-656 GCF_033339075.1 Vibrio sp. 970 | reverse complement strand
GAGAGGCGTCGGATGACGATATTGATAAGCTATTAGCTCAATACGATCAACCAGCAGAAGAAACATCAACTGAGCTTGACCCACTTGATGAACTCGAAAGTCTGGCGGGTTTGACTGATGACACCGATATCGATGAAAACAGCACTGAGCTACTCGACGAATTGATCGATTTCGATGAAGACGAAACCGAGGAAGAGTTCGATCCGCTCAACGAATTGGAAGCGCTATCTGATTTTGAGGCTGAAGAAGTAATTGAGGAACTCGACGAAAACAGCGTTGATTTACTCGATGAGTTACTGCAAGACGACGATGATGAGCCCGTTTTAGAAGACGAGACCACGAGCGAGCTTGACCCATTCGATGATTTGATTCGTGAGGATGAGGTAGCCACTGCTGATGAGAGTCAGTTAGACGATGACTTGGTGGCTGATTTTGGTTTTGAAGAGATTGAGCCTAAAACGGAACAAAATAAAGCGCTTGAGCCAGAAGAAGAAAAGCCGCTAACCGTGCAGGTTGAAGAAGACGCCTCAGAGTTAGAACTTGAATCTGGCTTAGATATCGACGCTCTGCTGAGTGAGGCGCAGCCACAACCACCGGCTGCATCAGAACCAGAACTAACGAAATCATTCCAAGAAGAAAGCGTCCCGTTTAATAGC
>NZ_JAWOTW010000390.1:0-656 GCF_033339075.1 Vibrio sp. 970 | reverse complement strand
CGCATTAACTGTTCTGGTGTTTTGACGTCAGCGTGATTGTTGTGCGCAATTTCGCAACACTGTTGGTAGGTACGGTTAGCGCCGCAAGGACAAGAAGAAGCCATAAGATGAAATCTCGTTAGGTAAAGCGATGAAACAAATAATCCCAATAGAGTGGGAGAGAAGCATTATAGCGAGTTAAGGTGTTTGAGAAAGCAGTTCTTGAGCCCACTCTGTCGATTCATTGAATGCATCAGCTAGCTGAGTTTCCGTTAACTTCAAGACAGAGCAGTATCTTTCAGCCAGTTCCCAATCTGCTTGTTCGTAAGCAATACACATAGAAAGGAGATACCCAAGCACACCTTTTCGACTTGTCAGGGCGAGCTTGATGTCTTCATCGACGGGAATGTCTTCAATCACATCCGACAGAGGTTGATCGAGAAGCGAGCCTAATAATGAGAACATACCAGTCAGAAAGGCTTGTCCAGGATCGTACTTGGTTTTCATTTGGCTAAGCAAAATTTCACACATACGAGCGCGTTGAATAGCAAGCGAGTAGAGTGAATCTGGCTTGTCCTCTTGCACAGAAGCAATCGCAACCAGAGAAATAAAGCGTCGTAAACGTTCTTCGCCCAGATAAATCAGCGCCTGTCTAAACGATTTGATCTTGGTTGTGA
>NZ_JAWOTW010000389.1:0-657 GCF_033339075.1 Vibrio sp. 970 | reverse complement strand
TGAAATGAAAGTGTCGAAACGCAAGCGACGAGCGGCTGATTGGCAACATTTTTCGACAGCTGCAGGGCTGGCGGTGCGCGGCATTCATTGGTTAGGAGGTGTGCGTGCTGTATCGCATTAACTTATTGCCTTGGCGCGAAAATCAAAGGGAAGAGCATCGTCGTCGATTTGTCGGTTTAGCCGTATTGGACGTCATGGTGGCGTTGGGGATTCAGTGGGGCGTTGGCCAATATTATGCGTACCAACAAGATCTTCAACAAGAGCGACTCGACTATCTAACAACGTACATTTCCGATCTAGATAAGCGGATAGAAGCGATGAAGATCGCGGAGCTTGAACACAGCAAAATCTTGGAACGCTTGAAAGTTGTGGAAGCGTTGCAAAATGGTCGGAATAAAACCACTGATTTTATGAACCTCATGCCTGCTGTTATTCCAGAAGGCGTGTATGTCGACAAGATCAAAATGAACGATCTAGAAATTGAAATCTCAGGTATTTCAGACAGTACACCTCGGCTAGCAACCATGCTCGATAACATGGAACGTTCTGCCAAGCTACTGGACGTTGAAATGCACTCTATCGTGCACGGAAAAGCCCGTTTCGGTAAAGAGTTTCAGACCTTTAAAGTGTCCTTCATGTTTAACACGGTAGAAGAGC
>NZ_JAWOTW010000388.1:0-658 GCF_033339075.1 Vibrio sp. 970 | reverse complement strand
CTGCGGACCACGGTAACGCAGAAATGATGATCGACCCTGAAACTGGCGGCGTTCACACTGCACACACTAACCTACCAGTGCCTCTAATCTACGTAGGTGACAAAGCAGTTGAGTTCAAAGAAGGCGGTAAACTGTCTGACCTTGCACCAACAATGCTTTCTCTAGCGGGTCTAGAAATCCCTGCTGAAATGTCTGGTGATGTGCTAGTTAAGTAATTAACTGACGACTCAGAATGACAAAAGCCCGAGTATAAACGCGGGCTTTTTTGTGTCTGGTAATAAGGACTGGTTTGTAAGATTACTGAACCAAAATCCCCGCACCAATCACCGCTAGAGCCGCGCCCAACCAAGCAAATCGGTTTGGTCGGCGTTTAGTGTAAACCCAGAGCAGCGGTAGCAACATGATTGGCGTGGTTGAAGATAGCAGAGCAACCATGCCTACGTTCCCTTCGCGTAGCGCGTAAAGAATTAACGTCATTCCTACGGCCATTGCGAGAAAGCCATTCAACGCCGTAATGCCAAAAACACGCCAAGTAATGCGTTGGGTGGAGCGAGCAACTTTTACTCCAACGATAAGTAATAAGCAGTGCGCAACGAACGCGCTGATCATTCGAATTGCCGATGCAGCGATTGGGTCGACACTGGTTTGCATGACCGGT
>NZ_JAWOTW010000387.1:0-658 GCF_033339075.1 Vibrio sp. 970 | reverse complement strand
GCCGAACCTTCAGGCACGATGAATTTTTGGGATGTATCGCCTTGGTGTTGGTCTAGCTGCACCTTGAGTGCGCTGACTGGCTCAATCAAACGTTGTGATAGGCGCAGTAAAAGGCTGCCAAAAATTAGAATAAGCGCCGTTACCACCGCTAGTACCATTACGATGACATAAACAAACTCGGTTGAGGTGATTTCGATTTCATCAATGAGTGAAATCAGAATGATAGGGTGCTCTTCGCCATTTTGGTTAAAAGTGCTCATGTAAATCATTCTGGTGTTCGGCTCTTGACCGACTTCACCGAGAAAGTACTGCTTGTCTTGCAAAAAAGGCTGGTAGATAGGCGGGATCAGATTGATGTCGTTGTACGCCGTTGTCAGCAAATCAAGCTTTATCATTCCGTCGCCAGGATGACGCCTAAAATGCTCAATCGCTTCTTTCTTGTCGATCATAATACGTCGTTCACCGACGCGATCTTCCGACCACAACAACGCGCCACTAACAAGTGCGAAGCACAGCAGACCAATCACAATCGACACCAACAGGAAGAAGAGTTCGAGGCGTCCAGTTAAGCTTTGTGTGTTGTTAAATAAGCGGCGAATCATGCCCCCGGCTCCAAGCGGAAGCCGACTTTAGGGATGGTTTTCAATAAATGTTCTTC
>NZ_JAWOTW010000386.1:0-659 GCF_033339075.1 Vibrio sp. 970 | reverse complement strand
GAGACACAATCACAATGTCAGATGTTAAGTGCGAAAGCGTTCACTTATCCGGTTGATGTGATAAATGAATCGGATGTGGAAGCGACATTTGACGCCATTCTTCAAGATTTCGGTCAGCTTAATGGACTCATCAACAATGCGGGAGTGCTGCGAGATGGTTTGCTTGTAAAAGCCAAAGATGGCGTTATCAGCAAAATGTCGTTGGAGCAGTTTAATCTCGTCATGAATGTCAATGTCACGGGAACATTTCTGTGTGGGCGTGAGGCTGCTGTAAAAATGATTGAAAGTGGCTCACAAGGGGTCATCATCAATATCTCCAGCGTTGCGAGAGCCGGGAATATTGGTCAAACCAACTATTCCGCCTCCAAAGCGGCGGTCGCTACCATGGCAACAACGTGGGCACGCGAGCTTGCAAGGTACGGCATTCGAGCCGCTGCGATTGCGCCAGGGGTTGTACATACGGCGATGGCTGATCAAATGAAGCCAGAGGCGATCGAACGTCTAGAAAAGATGATTCCGGTAGGGAGAATGGGGGAAGCGAGTGAAATCGCTCATGCCGTCAAATACATTCTTGAGAGTGATTACTTCACTGGCCGCGTGCTTGAGGTGGATGGCGGAATCCGAATGTAAACGCTTTTTCAGAGAATGATTCCCTCAGG
>NZ_JAWOTW010000385.1:0-659 GCF_033339075.1 Vibrio sp. 970 | reverse complement strand
ATTGCAGAAATGGAAGCTTCAGCCCATGACGCGCTCAACACGACTCTAGTGGCCATTGCGCTGTTCTGTGTTTCTATCGCTGCCGTGGTTGCTATCTTCGCCGTGTTTGTGAATCGTAGCATCATGCGACCAATCGAACAGTTTGATGCCTCGATCCAATCCTTCGCGCAAGGCGATGCCGACCTTACGGCGCGCATGCACGAGTCCAACGTACCTGAGTTCAAACAGTTAGCGCACAACTTCAATATCTTTGTTGAAAGCCTACAGGGCATCATCAAGAGCGTGACTCAAGTCGGTGAAGAAGTCGTCGCAGAAACCAACAACATGTCGCAACGCGCCTCTCAAGTCGACGAACTCGCTGGCGGTCAACGTGAAGAAACCGAGCAAGTTGCCGCAGCGATGACGGAAATGACAGCCACCGCGCATGAGATTTCGAACAACGCTAACCAAGCAGCAGAATCAGCGCGACACGCCGATGAAAACGCTCAACAAGCGAAACACATCGTCGATTCCGCTGCGAATTCTGTCGAAGAGCTGGCAAGCGAAGTTTCAGAGGCGAGCACTGTGATTGCCCGTTTAGAGAGCGACGTTCAAAACATCTCATCATCTTTAGAAGTGATTCAAGATATTGCCGAGCAAACTAATTTGCTTGCGCTAAA